>JBJMVX010000275.1:0-17806 GCA_045810445.1 Massilia sp. | reverse complement strand
GAAGCGATTCAATGGCTGATCGACCAGGGCGTCCCGTTCACGCGCGACGAAACGGCGGAAATGGGCTTTCACCTGACGCGCGAAGGCGGCCACAGCCAGCGCCGCATCATTCACGCTGCCGACGCCACCGGCCACGCGGTCCAGGTCACGCTGGAGCAGAAAGTGCGGGCCCATCCGAACATCACCCTGTTCGAACACCACTGCGCGATCGACGTCATCACCTCGGACAAGCTGCTGCCGAAACCGGCCCACGCCGGTCAGCCGCGCTGCTACGGCTTGTATGTGCAGGACGAAAAGACCGGCAGCGTACTCACCTTCGAAGCCGAACACACGGTGCTGTGCACTGGCGGCGCCGGCAAGGTCTACCTGTACACCACCAATCCCGACACCGCCACTGGCGACGGCATTGCGATGGCCTGGCGCGCCGGCTGCCGCGTCTCGAACATGGAATTCATCCAGTTCCACCCGACCTGCCTGTATCACCCTTATGCCAAGTCCTTCCTGATCACCGAAGCGATCCGCGGCGAAGGCGGCTTGCTCAAGCTGCCGCCCGAAGCCGGCGCTGCCGCCGGCACCCGCTTCATGCCCATGTATGACGAACGCGGCGAGTTGGCACCGCGCGACGTCGTCGCCCGCGCCATCGACTTCGAGATGAAAAAACGGGGCCTCGATTACGTCAACCTGGACATCAGCCACCAGCCGCCAGAATTCCTCAAGGAGCACTTCCCGACCATTTACGCGCGCTGCCTCGAACTTGGCATCGACATCACCACCCAACCCATTCCCGTGGTGCCGGCGGTGCACTTCACCTGCGGCGGCGTCGTCACCGACCTGGCTGGCCGCACCGACGTCCCCGGTCTGTACGCGGTGGGCGAAACCGCCTGCACGGGCCTGCACGGCGCCAATCGCCTGGCCAGCAATTCGCTGCTCGAATGCCTGGTCGTGGGTCGCGCCTGCGCGCTCGAAATCGCCGCCATGCCCAAGACCGAGCAACCGGCGCTGCCCGCCTGGGACGAAAGCCGTGTCACCAACGCGGACGAAGAAGTCGTCATCGCTCACAACTGGGATGAACTGCGCCGCTTCATGTGGAACTATGTCGGCATTGTGCGCACCACCAAACGTCTCGAGCGCGCCCAGCACCGCATCGCCCTGCTCAAGGAAGAAATCGACGAGTACTACCGCAACTTCCGCATCACACACGACCTGCTCGAGCTGCGCAATCTCGTGGACGTGGCTTCGCTGATCGTCAACAGCGCCTTGACGCGCCACGAAAGTCGCGGCCTGCACTTTAGCCGCGACTATCCCAACACCCTGCCCAAGGCCCTGCCCAGCGTACTGACGCCAGTGCGCCGCTAAGGCACGATGAGCAAGCGACTCAGCCCCGCCACCGCAGGCCTGCTGACCGTTCCCCCGCTGCTGTGGGCGGGGAACGCCATCGTCGGCCGCCTCGTGCGCGAGGCCGTGCCGCCGATGACGCTCAACCTGCTGCGCTGGAGCATCGCCCTCTTGATCCTGCTGCCCCTGGGCCGCGGCCTGTTTCGTCCCGGCTGCGCGCTCTGGACCAATTGGCGCCGCTACGCCCTGCTTGGCCTGCTCGGCATCGGCATCTACAACTCGCTGCAATACCTGGCGCTGCAAAGCTCCACGCCCATCAACGTGACGCTGGTCGCAGCCGGCATGCCGGTCTGGATGATGTTGGTGGGCGCGCTCTTTTTTCACGTGGCTGTCACGCGGCGCCAGATGGCGGGCGCAGTGCTCTCGATTGCCGGTGTGATGGTGGTCCTGTGCCGTGGCCAGTGGTCGCAGCTGTTGGCCCTGCACCTGGTCGCCGGCGACGCCTACATGATCGCCGCCACCATCGCCTGGTCGTTCTACAGCTGGCTGCTCACACAACCCAAAGACCCACCGAACGAGCGTGCCGACTGGGCCGCCTTCCTGGTCGCCCAGGTAATCTATGGTGTGTTCTGGTCAAGCACATTTGCAGCTGCTGAATGGTCCCTGGGCGAGGTACACATCGCCTGGAGCTGGCCTGTGCTTGCAGCCCTCCTGTACGTGGCCATCGGCCCGGCGGTGCTGGCCTTTCGCTGCTGGGGCGCCGGCGTGCAGCGCGCCGGTCCCAGCGTGGGCGCCTTCTTCGCCAATCTCACGCCCCTGTTCGCCGCATTGATGTCAGCCGCCTTCCTTGGTGAAGCCCCCCACCTGTATCACGCGCTAGCCTTCCTGCTGATCGTGGGCGGCATCGTGTTTTCAGCGCGTCGCTAACTTTTCTCTGTCATGAAAAAACTCCTGCTCGCTTCCCTCCTCGTGCTCTCTGGCTGCCTCGGTAAGCCGGATAACGTCACACCGGTCACCCACTTCGACGCGTCCAGGTACCTCGGCACCTGGTACGAAGTGGCCCGCCTTGACCACTCCTTCGAGCGCGGGCTGTCAAACGTGACTGCCAACTATTCTGTGCGCCCGGACGGGGGCTTGAAAGTGGTCAATCGCGGCTACCGGGCCGCCAGCGCCGAATGGAAGGAATCGGACGGCAAGGCCTTCTTCGTCGAACAGCCAGACCTGGCTTACCTGAAGGTGTCCTTTTTCGGTCCCATGTACGGTTCCTACGTCGTGTTCGACCTGGACCAGCAGGCCTACCAGTACGCGATGATCAGTGGCCCGAACAAATCTTACTTGTGGATTCTGTCGCGTACGCCAACGCTGGACGAGACAATAAAAAAGCGCCTGGTCGATAAGGCCCAGGCGCTTGGTTTTGATACGGCGAAGCTGATCTACGTCAGCCAGGCGCCAGTCAGTCGATAATACGCAGCGAGTAGTCGGTTGCCCGCACATCCTTGGTCAGGCTGCCGATTGAAATGCGGTCGACGCCCGTTTCGGCTATCGCGCGCACGCTGTCCATGTTCACGCCGCCGGACGCTTCCAGCAGCGCGCGGCCCGCATTGAGCTTGACCGCTTCACGCATGGCATCGAGCTCGAAATTATCGAGCAGGACCGACTTGGCACCCGCGTCCAGCGCTTCGCTCAGTTGCGAGAGGTGTTCGACCTCGATCTGGATCGACACGCCGGCATTGAGTTCCTGCGCCGCCTTGAGCGCCGGCGAGACGCCGCCAGCGGCCGCAATATGATTTTCCTTGATCAGGATGCCGTCATAGAGGGCCATGCGCTGGTTCTGTCCACCGCCCACACGCACCGCGTACTTCTGAGCCTGGCGCAGCCCCGGCAAGGTCTTGCGTGTGTCGAGAATTGCTGCACTGGTGCCCGCCACCACGTCCACATACTTGCGCGTGGCACTGGCCACCCCCGACAAGAGCTGCAGAAAATTGAGCGCGCTGCGTTCCGCCGTGAGCAAGGCACGCGGTGGCGCCTCGATCGTGCACACCACACTGCCGGCCTTCATCATGTCGCCCTCGGCGTACTGCCAGTCGATCACCATGCTCTGGTCCAGGGCCTGCATCACGCCTTCGAACCAGGGCGCGCCGCACAGCACCGCATCCTCGCGCACGATCACGCGGGCACGTACTCGGGTGTCGTTTGGTACCAGCTTGCCGGTCAGGTCGCCATTGCCCACGTCTTCCAGCAGGGCCGCCAGCAGATTGCCCTGATAGGCCAGTTGCAGCGCTTCGTCAAAAGGGCCAAAGGGATTGATCAATGTGCTCATGCAGGTCCGACTCCGGAAAACAGGTTTGCTTCTTGCGCCAGGTCGCCACTGGGCAGGGCCTTGGCTTTTTTGGCTGCCGCAAAGTCCAGCATGCGGTCGATTGCGCGCACAGCCTGCTGGCCAACGGCGGGATCGACATGGATTTCATTGTTGCCGTGTTCAAGCACGTCGGCCAGATTCTGCAAGCCGTTCATCGCCATCCATGGACAGTGGGCGCAGCTCTTGCAGGTGGCGCTGTTGCCGGCCGTGGGGGCATCGATAAACACCTTGCCAGGCGCCGCAGCGCGCATCTTGTGCAAGATGCCGTTGTCGGTGGCGACAATGAAGGTCGTCGCATCCATGGTCTGCGCCGCCGTGATCAGTTGCGTGGTCGAGCCGACCGCATGGGCCAGGGCCACCACGGCAGCAGGCGACTCCGGATGCACCAACACTTTGGCGCCCGGGTTTTCGGCCATTAGCAATTCCAGTTCGACCGCCTTGAATTCGTCATGCACCAGGCAGGAACCCTGCCACAGCAGCATGTCGGCGCCGGTTTTCTTCTGGATGTAAGAGCCCAGGTGCTTGTCCGGCGCCCACAGGATTTTTTTGCCTTGCGCGTGAAGGTGGGCCACGATATCGAGACCGATCGAGGACGTCACCATCCAGTCGGCGCGCGCCTTGACGGCTGCGCTGGTGTTGGCATACACGACCACCGTGCGGTCGGGATGGGCATCGCAGAAGGCAGCAAATTCGTCCGCCGGGCACCCCAGGTCCAGCGAGCAGGTCGCATCCAGGTCCGGCATCAGGATCCGCTTTTCGGGACTGAGAATCTTGGCCGTTTCGCCCATGAAGCGCACACCGGCGACTACGAGGGTCTTGGCCGGATGGTCACGTCCGAAACGCGCCATTTCCAGCGAATCGGACACGCAGCCGCCCGTTTCCTCGGCCAGGTCCTGCAAGTCGCCATCGACATAGTAGTGGGCGACCAGCACTGCCTCGCGCTCCTTGAGCAGACGCTTGATGCGCTCCTTGAGCGCGGCTTTTTCGGCCGCCGAAGGTGCCGCCGGCGTTCTCGCCCAAGCTTGGGCGGTGCAGCTGGTGGCGCCTTCTGGCCGCTCGTATTCAACGGCTTTGATGGTTACAGTATTCATGTCGCTACTATCTCACAGAGACAAAAATCGTGCCGAACGCGCCATCAAACGATGCCCTGGCTGGTCAAGTAGTCTTCGTAATTGCCACGGAAGTCGACGATCTCGTTTTCCTTCACTTCCAGGATGCGGTTCGCCAGCGACGACACAAATTCGCGGTCATGCGACACGAAGATCAGGGTGCCCGTGTATTTTTCCAGCGCGATGTTGAGCGACTCGATCGATTCCATGTCCATGTGGTTGGTCGGCTCATCGAGCAGCATCACATTGTGACGGCCCAGCATCAGCTTCCCGTACATCATGCGGCCCTTCTCACCACCGGAGAGCACCTTGACCGACTTCTTGACGTCGTCGCCACCAAACAGCAGGCGGCCCATGATCGAACGCACGGCCTGGTCATCATCGCCTTCCTTGGTCCACTGGCCGATCCAGTCGGTCAGCACCACGTCGTTGGCAAATTCCTCGGTAGGATCCTGCGGCATGTAACCGACGTTCGCGTTTTCAGCCCACTTGACGCGGCCCGTATCGGCCTGCAGACCGGTGATCTCGGCGCCGATGCAGCGCAGCAGCGTGGTCTTGCCGGCGCCGTTGGCACCGATGATGGCGATGCGCTCGCCCGCTTCGACCATGATGCTGAAATTTTTAAACAGCTGCTTGTCGTATTTTTTCGAGATGCCTTCCACTTCAACGGCCAGGCGGTGCAGCTTCTTCTCGGCTTCGAAACGCACAAACGGATAGGCGCGCGAGGACGGCTTGATATCGTCGACCTTGATTTTTTCAATCTGCTTGGCGCGCGACGTCGCCTGGCGTGCCTTGGACTTGTTGGCGGCAAAGCGGCGCACAAAGTCCTGCAGTTCCGCGACTTTTTCCTTGGCCTTGGCATTGTTGGCCAGTTGCTGATTGCGTGCCTGGGTCGAGGCGAACATGTATTCGTCGTAGTTACCCGGATAGATTTTCAGCGTCCCGTAATCCATGTCGGCCACGTGGGTGCACACCTGGTTGAGGAAGTGGCGATCGTGGGAAATGATGATCATCGTGGAGTTGCGGTCGTTAAGCACGTCCTCCAGCCAGCGAATCGTGTTGATGTCCAGGTTATTGGTTGGCTCATCGAGCAGCAAAATATCCGGATTGGAGAACAGGGCCTGGGCCAGCAACACGCGCAGCTTCCAGCCTGGCGCGACGGCGCTCATGGGACCCTGGTGCTGGTCAATCGACACGCCAGCGCCCAGCAGCAGTTCGCCGGCACGCGCTTCGGCCGAATAGCCGTCGTACTCGGCCACTTTGCTTTCCAGTTCGGCCGCGTGCATGTAGTCGTCGTCGGTCGCTTCCGGATTCGCGTAAATCGCATCGCGCTCGGTAATGGCGTTCCACAGCTCGGTATGCCCCATCATCACCACGTCGAGCACGCGCATGTCTTCAAACGCAAACTGGTCCTGGCGCAGCTTACCCAGGCGCTCGTTCACGTCCAGCATGACGGTGCCGCCCGACGGCTCGAGGTCGCCGCCGAGAATTTTCATGAAGGTCGACTTGCCGCAGCCATTGGCGCCGATCAGACCGTAGCGGTTGCCATCGCCGAACTTGACGGAAATGTTTTCAAACAGCGGCTTGGCGCCGAATTGCATGGTGATATTTGCGGTAGAGAGCACGGGTAAAGCCTTCAAAAAGCGGATGAGATTAACCGGCTATTTTACCATTGTGGCGGCCTCCCATGGGCCGGGAACGGTATATGCATGCGAAACTTGCTTAATTCACCACTGTTCAATATTGACCGGGTGTAACATGCTGGCAAATCGATAGAGGGAAGCCATCTTGAACCAGCAAACCAGTGGACGCATTCATGCCTTGGACAATCTGCGCGCCTGCATGATGTGGCTGGGAATCGTGTTGCATGTGGCAGTGAATCACCTGACCGGCCCGTCGCTGCTGCCCTTCAAGGACCGCGATCTGAGCCTTTTCGCCGACCTCATCCTCATCTTCATCCACGCCTTCCGCATGCCGGTGTTCTTTGTGCTGGCCGGCTTCCTGGCCGCCATGATGGTCGACACCCGCGGCTACCAGGCCATGTTGCGCAATCGCGTGCGGCGCCTTGCCCTGCCCTTCGTTGTGTTCTGGCCGCTGCTGTTCATCGGCTTGGGCTTGCTGGTGGTCGTCTATCGCCACCTGATGGCGCTGGGCACCCTGGGCTTCGACACCAGCCTGATGCCCCGCCCACAGCCCGGCCATTCGCCCTTCAACACCATGCACCTGTGGTTCGTGTATGACCTATTCATCCTGTGCCTGATCGGCGGCGGCATGGCCGCCATCGCACGCTTTTTGCCGGCGCGTTTGCTGCAGGGCGCGCAGACCCTGCTCACGGCGCTGGCGCGTCGCTGGTGGGGGTTTGCGGTGCTGGCCATCCCGCTGGCCATCGTGGGCACGGGCTACCGCGCCGGCATACTGGCGCAAACCGGCTCCTTTATTCCCCGCCCGGACGAACTGACACACTACGGGATGTTTTTCCTGATCGGCTGGGTGATCTACCGTGCGCGCGACGAGGTGCTGGCCCACTACGCACGCCGCTGCTGGGCGTACGCGGGCGCCGGCCTGCTCACCTACTGCGTTTCGGGCGCGCTCTTTCAAGTCTTTATCAAGGATCCGGCCAGCATTGCCCACATCGACACCCTAATCGCCTATGTGTACGGCAGCACAGGCTGGTTGTGGAGCATGGCCTTGATAGGCGCCTACGTGCGCTACCTGCCCACCCAGAACCGGGTGCTGCGCTATTTGTCCGACAGCTCCTACTGGGTATTTCTGGTGCACATGCTGGGCACCATGGGCTTTGGCGTTCTGCTCTACAACGCGCCCTTCGGCGCCCTGCCGAAGATGGCGGTCAACGTACTGGCCACCACAGTCGCCTGCCTGATCAGCTACCAATTTCTGGTGCGCAGGACCTGGCTCGGCGTACTGCTCAATGGCAAACGCCAACCCCGCCGCTTACATCATGACGGAAGTGGACTTGATGTTCATGGGGAAAGCGCTCGGTGAGGGCTGGCCCTTGTACATGGCCGGGCTGAACTTGGTGTCCTGCAAGGCCTTCACATAGCGGTAGGCCAGCACGCGCTCGTCATCGGTCAAGGTACGCGAGCCCTTGGTCGAGCCTTCCATGATGTCGACCTTGTGCACATCGCCTTTTTCCGACACGCGCACGATCAGCAGCAAGCCTTCCGTGTGCAGGATGCGATCCGTGGTCTGGAATTTGTCGGGAATAACCAGTTTGCGCAGAAAACCACGCAAATTAGGCAGTGGGAAGGGAGGCGTCACTTCCGGATCGAGCAACTCGGTATAGGTGCGCCAGGCAAGCTTTTCGTCCTCGGGCAAGGCATCCCAGCTTTTATCGACATGGACCTTGATGCCAAGGCCAACCCGGTTCGGCGGCAAGGTGGTGCCCAGCGGCGGCGTGCCAAAGGTGATCGAATAGTCATCGGCCATGGCCTGGCCTGAGGACAGGGCGACAGTGAGGGAAAATAAGAGGGCAAACAATGGTCGCGACATGCGGGACAGTCCTATAGTTGAGCAAAATGCAAGCTTCGCATCCTACACGAGGACCATCCCTCAAGGCAAAATATATTTACTCATGGTTACTGCCGTATCCAGTCTCTCAGCTCGTAATACCAGTAGGCCAGTTGGGCGGCCAGCAGGCCAGCGGGACCGCCCGTGGACGGCAGCCCCCAGGGACCAAAGTGCGCCAGCGCGGCACCGTCGCCGACAATGGCGGCCGCCAGCACGTCGCCCGCCAGCGTGGTCGGCGCCACGCCATGGCCCCCAAAGCCCATCCCGTACCAGATTCCCTCCGGCAGGCGGCCCAGTTGCGGCATCTTGTGGCGGCCATAGCTCATCATGCCGCTCCAGGCGTAGTCCACCCGCGTGCCCTGCAGTTGCGGATACACCTTGAGCATGTCGGCGTACAGCAGGCGCGCCACGTCGGCGCCGCTGCGCTCACGAATCGCGATGCGCCCGCCCCACAGGATGCGGCTGTCGGCCAGCGGTCGGTAGTAGTCAAACGCGAAGCGCGTGTCGTAGACCGCCGCGCCGGTGTTCATGGCCCCTTGCAGGCGCTCACCGAGCGGCTCGGTGACCATCACATAGGTCGCAATGGGCAGCACGGCGCTGGCCAGGCGCGGATACAGTTTTTCGATGTAGCCGCCGCAGCACACCACCACTTCGCGCGTGTTGATAGCGCCATTGGCGGTGGCAATGCGCCAGCCTTCCCCATCTTTTGCAATGAGCGTCGCCCGACTCGCCTCGTGCACGCGCACGCCCTTTGCGGCCAGCACGCGCGCGAGGCCCTGGGCATATTTCAGCGGATGAAAATGGAAGGCGCCAGGCTCGAACAGTCCGCCAAAGTAGCGCGTGGAGTGCAGTTTGTCGGCCAGTTGCGCGGTACTCAGACGCTGCCACTCCACGCCGAGGCTCTCGGCCATGAAGCGCTGCTGCTGGTCCAGGATGCGCGCGTCATCGAACCAGTTGGCCAGGTACACGCCCTCTTCCTTCAAGTCGCAATCAATCGCATAACGATGAATGCGGCTGCGAATCTGCTCTACCGCTGCGAGCGTCATATGATACAGTTTTCGGCCGATATCAGCCCCAGCCGTATCAATTATCGCGCGCTCGCCCAGCGAGTAACCACCGAAGACAAAGCCGCCGTTGCGGCCCGACGCGCCATGCCCGATGCGCTCGGCCTCGATCAGCACGACGTCGGTGACCCCGCGCTCGGCCAGCGCCAAGGCGGTCGACAGGCCCGCAAAGCCACCGCCGATGATACAGATGGCCGCATCCTCGGTGCCACTTAGCGCGGGATAATCAACTGCCTGGCTGCTTGCGCGGTAGTAGTCCAGGTCCGCCAGGGCGCTATGCATGGGCCAGATGCGGATAGTCGCGCAGGGTCAGCACGAACTGCTGCGCATCCGACTCCAGCGTGGCCGACGCGCCAAACGGTATCGTCACCCGCGTGCGCCCGTGGCCAAACTGCAGGCCAGTCAGCACCGGGCAAGGCAGGGTCGCGCGCACATAAGCGAGCATGGCGTCGAAATCATAGCCATTGTCATGCGGACCCAGTTTGTAGGCCGAAAAGTCCCCGAGGATGACTGCCTTCTGGCGCGCCAGCACGCCGCACTGCATCAACTGCAGCAGCATGCGCTCGACGCGGTAAGGGTGTTCGTTGACGTCTTCCACGAACAGGATACCGCCGTCCACCTGTGGAAAATAATCGGTCCCGATCAGGGACACCAGCATGGCCAGATTGCCGCCCCAGATGCGGCCCGTGGTGTTGAGCACCGGATTGCCGCTCGCGCCTTGCACGATGGTGTGAGTATCATTGGTGAGGCAGCTGAAAAAATCATCGACCGTAAATGGCAGCGGCTCGCCCGAGGCAAAGTCGCTCAAAAACATGGGCCCCGCATAACTCTGCGCGCCCGTCTTTGCCATCAGCCCCATATGAAACGCCGTGAAATCACTGTAGCCGACAAAAATTTTGCCACTGGCGGCCATGCGCGCAAAGTCGATCTGCGGCAGCAAGCGCGTCATGCCGTACTGGCCGCGCAAGGCCATCACGACCTGCACCTCCGGATCGGCAGCGGCGGCGTTCAGCTGCTCAAGGCGTGCGGCGTCGGTGCCGCCAAAGCGCTGGAAAACGCCCCGGGTATCGAAATAATTATGGACCGTGTGGCCCTGGGCCTGCAGCCGGGCGATGCCTTCTGCCAGTGCCGCATCGTCAAAGGTGTAGCCGCCAGGTGCGACGATGGCAATGCCGATTTTTTTGCTGTTCACTGTTTTTCAAAGAGGCGCGCTGTGGAATCGGGGGCCATCTTACCGTGTGCGTGCGCGTCGATCAAGGCAAGCAGGCGCTCGATCAACTGGGCTGGCAAATCATGCCCCATGCCTTCGATGACCTCCAGGCGCGCGCCGGGAATCTGGCGCGCCGTGTCCTCGCCGCAGGCCAGCGGCACCAGCGGATCGGCCGCGCCGTGTATCACCAGGGTGGGCACGACAATTTTTCGCAGCAGCGCGCTGCGGTCGCCCGAGGCAGCAATGGCCACCATCTGGCGCGCCACGCCGCCAGGGCTGACATTGCGCTGCATGGCCTGGGCCGCGCGTGCGCGCAAGTGCTTGTCCGCCGTCGGATAAGCCGGGCTGCCAATCACGCGAAACAGATGCGACGCATGATCGAGCACACTGTCCGGATTTGAAGGGTCAAGCGGCCGGCTAAGGAGCACCGCGCGCGCTTCGCGGGTCGGTCCCGGCAAGCCGCGCCGTCCGCTACTCGACATGATGGATGTGAGGCTCAATACCCGGTCCGGATAGTTGGCCGCGACAATCTGGGCAATCATCCCGCCCATGGAAGCGCCCACCACATGGGCCTTGGCCACACCCAGCACACGCAGCACGCCCACCGCATCGGCCGCCATATCGGCCAGCGTGTAGGCCGGCTTCAAGGGCCAACGCACGACGGTCTTGAGCCATGCCAGCACCAGGTTGGGTGTGCCGGCATGATCGAATTTGGTCGACAGGCCGCTATCGCGATTGTCGAAGCGGATCACATAAAAGCCCTGCTCCACCAGACCATCGACCAGGTCTTCCGGCCAGGCGGTCAACTGCATGCCCAGTCCCATGATCAGCAGCAGAGGAACGCCGTTCGGATCACCCCGCGTTTCATAGGCGATGTCGATACCGTTTGCTTTCAGGATGGCCATGATCAGACCACCGCCGCAGTGCGCGCCTTGCGTTTGGCCGGTGGCGGCGCGCTCTTCGCGGCAGTTTTGCGCGGGGCACGCTTGCGCACAGGCGCAACTGGATCGGCAACGGGCGCAGGCACAGCCAGTGCCAGTAATTCTTCATGCGCAGCGAGCATGCAGGCGGCAAAGAGCTGCACGTCGGGCACCGCGCGGCGGCAGGCCACAATGCCAAAGTCCAGGGCCCCGGCATAGCTTTGCACGGTCACGTTCAGCGCCAGGCCATGGGTCACGATGGACACCGGATAATTGGCCGTCATGCGCGCGCCCGCCAGGTACAGCGCCATGCGCGGCCCCGGCACGTTCGACACCACAACGTTGGCGACCGACGGCATGCTGTCGGCCAGCCGCGAGCGGCCATACATGGACACCAGTGCACTCATCAACCATGGCACACCGAGGCTGGGGAACTCGGTCGGCATTACCGATTTCACGTTTGACACCGTCTTTTTCATCTTGGCCGTCGCCTTGACGATGGCGCGCATGCGCTCGGCCGGGTCCGCGATATCGCTGCACAGCGAGAGCAGCATCATGCTCACTTGGTTGTTCAAGTTGGTGTCGCCCTCGGCGCGCAGGCTGACCGGCACGGCAGCGACCAGTGGCTCGTCCGGCAAGCCACCATGTTCGTCGAGATACCGCCGCATGGCGCCACTGACAATGGCCATCACTGCATCGTTGAGGGTGCCGTTAAAGGCCTTGCCAATGGCCAGCGCCTGCTTGATGTCCACGCGCGCGGTGGCAAACACGCGCTGGTTGGTGATGCTGGCATTGAACAGGGTCTTGGGCGCGAGCGAGAGCTTGAAGCTCCAGTCGAAGCGGCGCTTGCCTTCCTCGTCGCGCGTGGGCGCCAGAAAACGCGCCGCCACTTTCAAGCCAGTAGGCACGCCCTTGACCAGGCGCGCGCACTGGGTGACGGTGTCCGACAGCGCCGCCTTGAGCATGCGCGAGACCGGCGGCTGATAGGGTGCGCGGTCATGGGGCGACGGCGGCGGCACGGCGCGCGGCACCGGCGTCACGTCCAGCAGCGCCTCGGCCAGGACAATGGCGCCCTGCCCGTCCAGCGCCGCATGGTGGATCTTGGTATAGAAGCCGGTCTGGCCCGATTGCAGGCCATTAAACACATAGAATTCCCACAGTGGCCGGCTGCGATCGAGCAGGCTCGAATGCAACCGTCCCACGTAGGCCTCCAGCTGCGCCTGGGTGCCGGGCTTGGGCAGCGTCACCTGGCGGATGTGATAGTCCAGGTCCACGTCATCGTCATCCACCCACACCGGATTGGCGATATCGAAGGGCATCAGGGCCAACTTCTTGGTGAACACCGTGGCCAGGTGCATGCGGTCAGCGATGTGGCGCTTGACCGCATCGATGTAGTCGCCCTCGAATTCGTCGGGCAGCACCAGCAGGTGCAGCGCGCCCACATGCATGGGCATCTCCGGCGTTTCCAGATGCAGGAAGGTGGCGTCCAGGGCACTGAGATGCTTCATGCGGCACGTCCTTTCAAGCGCCTGGGGCGGCGCGGCTTACATCAATGCGATGTCAATACAGGCCGAAAAACGGATTGGGCCACGACGACCGGTTCGGGTCCAGAAACAGCAGTTTTTTCAGACCCTTGTGCGCGGTATGGTCAAAGCGCTTCCATTGCCCTTCGGGCTGGGACAGGCGGTCGGCAATCGCGTACAGCGCTGTCGGATTCATGCCCATGCCCACATGGCTGGCATGCACTTCGATGTTTTCCGAGCTGCCCGTCTCCTGCTCCACGCTGCACTGCCATGCCACCACGCCGTCAGTGCGGCTGTAGATGGAGGTGGTAGGCACCTTGGGCGTTTCCTTCAGGGCCGCAAAGCGCGCTTCGTCGACTTCCTTCTCGCCCGACACCAACTGGTACACGCGCCAGGCATTGGTGGCCTTGTGGCTGCCCGTGAAGGGCGAGCCGAGAGTAATTACCACGCGCACGTCGTCCGGCATCATCTTGGCCAGTTCGCGCGCGTACACGCCGCCCAGGCTCCAGCCCACCAGGCTGACGGTGCGGCCATGCTCGGCGCGCAGCTCGCGGATGCGTTCCACGCACGCTTCCAGCACGCCCGGACGGGGTCCGAAATTGAGACCCTGCTCCCATGCGTGGGCCGCGTAGCCCAAGTCGCGCAGGAAGCGGCGGATGACGACCGTGGTGACGTCGCCGGCGGCCAGGCCGGGGAACACCAGCACCGGATGACCGTCGCCGGCGGGCATGCCGCGCAAAAAAGGGTAAGCGGCCAGCGCGATACCCAATTCCCATGGTGCGCGCATTTCCAGCGCCAGGCGCACCAGGCCAGGTGCGGTTTCTGGTTTTTCCTGCTTTAAAATCGTATTACGTGACAATCTGGTCTCCTGTTACCGTGGCCTGGCTCTCGTGGCGCTGCGCACGGCGATGCATTTAGCACGAGCATACCATTTTTGCCCCAGGCGCCGCCAGACCGTCAGTCCGGTACGGCGCCTGCATCAGCGGCGTCTGCGCTGCACACGCGGTTGCGCCCGGCATGCTTGGCCTGATACAGCGCCTGGTCGGCCTGGCCGATCAGGAGCTCGACTGCCTCGCCAGGTTTGGGCGTCAGGCAGGCCACGCCCACGCTGATGGTCAGCGGTACGCGCGTATTGTTGATGATGATGTCCAGGCCTTCTACGCCCTTGCGCATCAATTCGCCCATGTGCAGGGCGCCGGCCAGGTCGGTATGCGGGAGGATGACGACAAACTCTTCGCCGCCGAAGCGGAAGGCATCGTCGGCAATACGGTGAATCTTGTGCGCCAGCGTGTGCGCCACTTCCTTCAGACACAGGTCGCCGCCCAGGTGGCCAACGCTGTCGTTGATGCGCTTGAAATGGTCGATATCGATCATCAAGAGGCCCATTGCCTGCTTCTCGCGCATGCCGCGCTGCCATTCGGTGCTGGCCTTCTCATTGAAGTAGCTGCGATTCTTGATGCCGGTGAGGCCGTCGATGCGGCTCAAATCCTTCAGGCGCTGGTGGGCGTCCGACAGATTGGCCAGGGCGCCATCGAGTTCCAGGGTGCGCTGCTGCACGCGCTTTTCCAGGTTGTCCTTGGCCTCGCGCTGGATGCGCACGTTCTCCTCTTGCAGCTGCTTCATGCGGTGCGCCAGGGCGAACGAGAACAGCAACACTTCCACGGCCGAGCCGATCTGCAGGCCGTATTCGGTCAGGAAGATGGTGGCAATGTAGCCGGAGTTTTGCAGCAGATAGAGTATCGCGCCCAACAACAGCATGGTCCAGGCCAGCATGAAATAGCGCGACTGGCGACCGCCATGTTTCAGGCAGGCGAAACCGGCCGCGAACGCGGCGACACACTCGGCCAGTGCCAGCGCTTGCCCGAACTTGATCATGGTGGCGTAGTCAAACACCACCGATGCGAGCATCAGCACCGCACCCAGCGCCAGGAACACCTTGAACACCTTGGCCAGCACTGGCATGCGCCGCTGCAGCTCCAGAAACGAGGAGGCAAACTGCGCCGTCGAGCAGATCACCAGGCCCAGCATGACGAGGATGGCCGTATTGGCCCAGCGCGGCGAATCCGGCCACAGGTATTCAAAGGCCAGCCCGTTGATACACAACTGCATGACGGTCCAGGAGAAGATATACGCCACGTAGTACAGGTAATTGCGGTCGCGCACCGATAGATACAGCATGGTGTTGTACAGGAACATGGCGATCAAAATGCCGTAGTAAATCCCCAGCACAAATTGTTCGTCATGGTCGCGCGCCAGCAGATCGGCCGGACTTTGCAGCTTCAAGGGAAGCTGCACCGCGCCCGAAGAATGGGCCCGCAGGTAAATCGACACCACCTGCCCGCGCGGCAAGGCGACTTTAAACATGGGGAAGCGATGCTTGATCGCACGGCTGGCAAACGGCAGCGTGTCACCACTGGCCGCCGTTTCGATACGCCCATCGGCATAGGCCGCGAAAATCTGTATCGAATCGAGCATGGGATATTGCAGCTCAAGCAGCCATTCGCCAATATCGTCGCGCTGATTGATCACATCGAAGCGCGCCCAGAACACCGACTTGCTAAAGCCAAAATTGGTGGTGTCGGCATGCGGATAACTGAAGCTGGCTGTCGCCGTCGGACTAGCCACATCCTTGAGGATCAGCGTGGCGCTCGGGTCTTCCAGCACGCCAAGAAAGGGATTGATGGCATAGCTTTGCTCGCCATCGCGCAGCGTCAGCACATCGGCCGCGCGCGCGCCTGCGCACGAGAGCAACAGTGCCACCAGCAGGCAGCGCAGCAAAAACATGCGATGAAGGGAAAGGAAGGCCATGGCGAGTCGCCTCACACGCTGCGCTCACGGGGCACAGCGCACCCGTGATCTGCTTCCTGGCTGACTATACTACCAACAGGCAACTTGCTAGGTTGTTATTCGGCAACCGTGCGCATCAGCCGCGCGGCATTGCGCCGTTCGGCAAAGAAAGCCTTGAGCATGGCGCCAGCCTCCTCGGCCAAGACTCCGCCGACGACATCGGTGTGGTGATTGAGTTGCTGCTGTTCGAACAGATTGATGACCGAGCCGCAGGCACCCGTCTTGGGATCTTGCGCGCCGTAGACCACGCGCGCCAGGCGGGCGTGCATCATGGCGCCCGAGCACATCACGCAAGGCTCCAGCGTCACGTACAGCTCGCAGCCAGGCAGGCGATAGTTGCCCAGCTTTTCAGCCGCCGCGCGCAAGGCGACGATTTCAGCGTGGGCGGTGGGGTCATGGCTGCCGATGGGCTGGTTGAAGCCCACCGCGATTACTTCACCATCCTTGACCACGACGGCGCCCACCGGCACTTCACCAAGCCGCCATGCATGCTGGGCCTGTTCCAGCGCCAGTTGCATGAAATCCTGTTCAGGCATCGGTAATCTCGGCCCAGCAGTTTGGCGTTTCGTGCAGCACCAGCTTGTGCAGGTGCAGGCCAGTACCGAAGCGGTCCTTGTAAGCCGCCTTCAAGATGTCGAAAGCGATCTGGGCCAGGTTTTCCACCGTTGGAATGCGGTCAATCACCACCGTCTTGTGGCCAGGCAGGGTCGCCAGGAAGTCGCGCACCTTCTCGTCCTTCTCATAGACCAGGAAAGCGTGGTCCCAGACATCGACCAGGTGCTCCTTGGCCAGCGCCTTGATGTCGGAAAAATCCATGATCATGCCATTGTCGGAATTGCCTTCGACCTGGAT
This sequence comes from Massilia sp., assembly GCA_045810445.1. Classification (GTDB taxonomy): domain Bacteria; phylum Pseudomonadota; class Gammaproteobacteria; order Burkholderiales; family Burkholderiaceae_D; genus Telluria_A. The sequence continues at coordinate 1,059 of JBJMVX010000275.1, read as the reverse complement.
CACGGCGCCGGTCAGGGTAATTTCCAGCGTGTAGCGATGGCCGTGCAGATTGCGGCACTGGCTTTTGTGGTCGGGAATGCGGTGGCCTGCATCGAATTCGAGCTTGCGGGTAATCGTGAGCATGGGACTTAAGGGATCTGTAAAAGTTTATGGGTTTGCAGGCTCAGCTTCCACTGGGGATGGCGCTTGCAGGTCTCGATTGCGAGACGGGTATTGTGGTCGGCCAGCGGGCCGTCCATGGGCTGCACGAAAAAATGCTCGAACTGCAGATGCTCGTAGGCGGCCAGATCCTGCCGGGTCTGTGGGATCACCACCTTGATTTCGTTGCCTTTTTCCACCACCAGGGTCGAGCCCATCTTCGGGCTCACGCAAATCCAGTCCACGCCTGGCGGCACTGGCAAGGTGCCATTGGTTTCAATGGCAATCGTGAAGCCTACTGCGTGCATGGCGTCGATCAGGGCCGCGTCGAGCTGCAGCAGCGGCTCGCCGCCGGTGAACACCACATATTTGCTGGCCGGATGGCTGTCGGGCCACAGGCTGTTAATGACCGCGGCCAAGGCTGGTCCGTCGGCAAACTTGCCGCCGCCCTCGCCATCGGTGCCCACGAAATCGGTATCGCAAAAGGTACACACGGCCGTAGCGCGGTCGCTTTCGCGTCCACTCCACAGATTGCAGCCGGAAAAACGGCAAAACACCGCCGGCCGGCCCGCATGCGCGCCCTCGCCCTGCAAGGTGTAGAAAATCTCTTTGATGCTGTAAGTCACGTCAATAAACCCTATCGTCAACCCTCCATTATAGCAAGCCTGCGCCACCGGCCCCGAAATGCGGCGAAGCCGCCTGATTAGCAGTTACCCCGTCGTCCTCGCGAAAGCGGGGACCCATGCAACGCTGAGCTCAGCATGGGTCCCCGCTTTCTGAACTGACTCCCAAAAGCTGGACTCCTTTCCAGCCTTTGGGAGCGTGCAATGACGCAGTACACAGAGCAGTTTAAATTGTCCGTGGTGAGAGCGTATATGACCGGTGAAGCCGGCTATACGACAGTTGGGCAGAATTATCACG
>JBJMVX010000274.1:0-12097 GCA_045810445.1 Massilia sp. | reverse complement strand
GGTCGATCACGCGCTTGGCTTTGCCGGTCAGGGTACGTTCTATCCCTTCAGGCGCCACCAGGGTGACCTTGGTGCTCACGCCCACAAAAGTTTTGATGTGGTGTTCAAGTTCCGCCGCCAGGACGGCGACGTCGCCGGGCGACTGCGAGGGGTCGCGCAATTCACCGGTCACGGCCAGCTTGTCCAGATGGCCGTCGCGGCTGACGATAAGCTGGTAGTGCGGCGCGAGCTGCGGCATTTTCAAAATCAGTTCTTCGATCTGGCTGGGGAAGACGTTGACGCCGCGGATGATCAGCATGTCGTCCGAACGACCGGTAATCTTGTCCATACGGCGCATGGAGCGCGAAGTCGGTGGCAGCAGGCGTGTCAGGTCGCGCGTGCGGTAGCGGATGATGGGCAGCGCCTCCTTGGTCAGGGAAGTGAATACCAATTCGCCCTCCGAACCATCGGGGAGCACCTCGCCTGTGACCGGGTCGATAACCTCAGGATAGAAATGGTCTTCCCACACCACCGGGCCGTCCTTGCTTTCGATGCATTCGCTGGCCACGCCAGGGCCCATGACTTCGGACAGGCCATAAATATCGACTGCATCAATGCCGGCGCGCGTTTCGATTTCGGTGCGCATGGCGCCGGTCCACGGTTCGGCGCCGAAGATGCCAACCTTGAGCGAGGACTTGGCAGGGTCCAGGCCCTGGCGCGCAAATTCCTCCACGATGTTGAGCATGTAGGAAGGCGTGACCATGATGATCTCGGGCTTGAAGTCGCAAATGAGCTGGACTTGTTTTTCGGTCTGACCACCAGACATGGGGATGACCGTGCAGCCAAGTCGTTCGGCGCCGTAGTGCGCACCCAGGCCACCGGTGAACAAACCATAGCCATACGAGATGTGGCACATGTCGCCCGCGCGGCCACCAGCAGCGCGGATCGAGCGCGCCACCACATTGGCCCAGGTGTCGATGTCGTTGTGGGTGTAGCCAACCACGGTGGCCTTGCCGGTCGTACCTGACGAGGCGTGGATACGCACGACTTTTTCGCGTGGCACGGCGAACAGGCCGAAGGGATAATTGTCGCGCAGGGTCTTCTTGTCGGTGAAGGGGAACATGGCCAGGTCCACCAGGGTGCGCAGGTCTTCCGGGTGCACGCCGGCCGCGTCAAACGCCGCCTTGTAGTGGGCCACATTGTCGTAAGCGTGCTTGAGCGACCATTTAAGGCGTTTGAGTTGCAAGGCTTGCAGCTCGTCGCGGCTGGCCGTTTCGATCGGCTCCAGGTCACCTGGGGCGGGTATGCGTTGAACCATGCGAAACTCCTCAGTGCTTATTCGGCGACCAGGCCACCGACACGATGTGATTTGCCGCGCAGGAGAGCCACGGTGCGCCCCTCCTGATTGCTGACCTTGACGTCATACACACCCGTCTTGCCGGACAAGGCTTGTTCCTGCGCCTCTGCAGTGAGCAGGTCACCCAGGCGCCCTGGGGCCAGGTAGTCAATGGTGCAGCCTGCGCCCACCGTATTGTGGTTGTGCGAATTGCAGGCAAACGCAAAGGCACTGTCGGCCAGCATGAAGATATAGCCACCGTGGCAGGTCTGGTGACCATTGAGCATGTCCTGGCGCACCGGCATGGTCATGCGCGCATAGCCGGGACGTATCTCGGCCAGCAGCATGCCCAGCGCCTGGCTGGCCGGGTCGCGCTCGAACATGGTTTTGCCAGCCAGTTCGGCCAGGGCCTGCAGATCACTCATGGAAGCGGCTTCCGTTGGCCAGTTTGCGGCGCAGCAGCGGCGAGACGCGATAGCGCTCTTCGCCATAGGTGTCGGCCAGATTGGTCAGCACCGTCACCACATGCGCCAGGCCGACGGCATCGGCCCAGGCCAGCGGACCACGCGGATAATTGACGCCCTTCTGCATGGCGATATCGACTGCCGCAGCCGAACACACGCCCTGGTTGACTGCGTCAGCGGCCTCGTTGGCCAGCATCGCTACGGTGCGCATGACGGCCATGCCGGGCACGTCGTCCAGGCGCGTGACGGCAAAGCCGGCTCCCTGGAACATGCCAACGACTGCGTTGTAGGCCGCGTCGCTGCACTGGTCGGCGCGGGCCAGGGCCACACGCGTGGCGCCAGCGGCGTCGAGCATCAGGTCATACAGCACGGTGTCTGGATGCCTGTTGGCGTTGGCACGCTCGGTGGCGGTGCGACCGTCGGTCAGGAACACAGCGGCACCTGTGCAGTGGAAGGCCGGTGCTTCATTGTGCCCCGCGTTTGGCAATGGTTTGCGGTGGGCGACATTGAAACCGGCACTCTTCAGGCGCTGCTCCATCGGCTCGGTGACGGCGCGCGTCACGCCCGGCTCCATGCTGATGCTGACCGACTCCGGTTTTGGCTGCGCCAACTCGGTGTGCGGCGCCGGCACACTCGCCTGCTCGCCGTATTGGAAGAAACCGCGTCCCGATTTGCGGCCCAGGAAGCCGGCGTTGACCATTTCCTGCTGGTGCACCGAGGGCATGAAGCGCGGATCGCCAAAGTAGGCGTTGAATACCGACTGGGTCACGGAAAAATTCACGTCGTGACCGATCAGGTCCATCAGTTCGAAAGGCCCCATGCGAAAGCCGCCCGACTCGCGCATGACCGCGTCCAGCGTGGCGGCGTCGCCTGCCTGTTCGGACAAGAGGCGCAGGCCTTCGGCGTAGAAGGGGCGCGCCACGCGGTTGACGATAAAGCCCGGTGTGGACTTGGCGTGCACGGGATTTTTGCCCCAGGCTTGCGCGGTGGCGAACACGGTATCTGCCACCTCCTTTGCCGTCGCCAGGCCGCTGATCACTTCCACCAGCGCCATGAGTGGCACGGGATTGAAGAAGTGCATGCCGACCAGGCGCTCGGGCCGGCGCAGCTTGGCCGCAATGGCCGTCACGGAAATCGAGGAGGTGTTGGTGGCCAGGATGCAGTCGTCGCTCACCACTTTTTCCAGGTCGGCAAACAGCATGCGTTTGACGTCCAGGTTTTCAACAATGGCTTCGATGACGATGGTGGCGTCCTTCATGCCATGCAGTTCGGCCACCGCGTGCAGGCGCGCGCTTGCTGCGGCGGCGTCTTCACCCGTCATGCGGCCTTTTTCCACCAGCTTGCCGTACATTTTTGCTATGTCGGCGATGGCTTTGGCCACGACCTCGGAACGGGTGTCGAACAGGTACACCTCGTAGCCCGAAGCAGCTGCCACCTGGGCGATGCCCGAGCCCATGGCGCCAGTGCCGATGACGGCAACGATGCTGCCTTTTTTCAGTGCGCTCGCCATGTTTATTCTCCCGTGAAGTTGGGACTGCGTTTGGCCATGAAGGCGGCGACGCCTTCGCGGTAGTCGCGGCTGTAACCGAGTTCGCGCATCATGCCCGCTTCCAGCGCCAGCTGCTGTTCCAGCGTGTTGGCGTCGCTTTGCGCGAAGGCAGCCTTGGTGAAGGCCAGACCCTTGGTCGGCGCGGTGGAGAAGTGGCGCGCCATGGCGTTCGCTTCGTCCATCAGCGATTCGTCGGCCACGCACTTCCAGATCAGGCCCCATTGCTCGGCTTTTTCGGCGCTCAGTTTTTCGCCCAGCATGGCCATACCCATGGCGCGTGCGTGGCCCACCAGGCGCGGCAAATGCCAGGTGCCGCCCGTGTCGGGGATCAGGCCCAGTTTGCAGAACACTTCCACGAAGCTGGCCGATTTGCCAGCCAGGACGATGTCGCAGGCCAGCGCCAGGTTGGCGCCAGCACCAGCGGCCACGCCGTTGACGGCGCAAATGACGGGCATGGGCAAGGTCTTGAGCGTCATGACCAGCGGCGCGTAGTAGGTCTCCACCGAGTGGCCCAGATCGACGCCTTCGGCGCCCGGCTCCACGGCGCGGTCGGACAGGTCCTGGCCGGCGCAAAAGCCACGCCCCGCGCCGGTCAGTAGCAGTACGCGCACGCTGGCGTCCTGCTTTACCTGATCGAGCGCCGCGCGCACTTCCAGGTGCATGGCCTGGGTGAAGCTATTGAGTTTGTCGGGACGGTTCAGCGTCAGTGTGGCGATGCCGTCGGCGATCGAGAACAGGATGTTTTGAAATTGCATGGGAAGTCCTTATTCGGCCTGGTCAAAATCGATGACCACCTTGTCGGTGACGGGGAAGCTTTGGCAACTCAAGACGAAGCCGCGCGCGATTTCATAGTCTTCCAGCGCGTAGTTGGCGTCCATGTCGACTTTTCCGTCGAGGAGCTTGCAGCGGCAGGTGGAGCACACGCCTCCCTTGCACGAGTAGCGCATGTCGATCCCCGCGCGCAGGCCCGCGTCGAGGATGGACTCCTTGTCCTTGTCCATCGTGAAGCTGGTGTGATTGCCATCCATGATGACCGTCACTTCGGTTTCGTGACGGGTGGCCGGATCGAAGGCGCGCGGCTTGTGCTGGTGCTTGGGGATGCTGGCGGCGAACAGCTCCACCTTGATATTTTGCTTGGGCATACCGGCTTCCTGCAGCGCTGCCGATACGCCATGCATCATGTCTTCGGGGCCGCAGATGAAGGCGACGTCGATGTCCTCAACGCGGATCCAGTGCTTGAGGAACTGGGCGACTTTTTCCTTGGTGATGCGGCCGTTGAACAGCTCGATGTCCTGCTGCTCGCGGCTCATGACGTAGGCCAGGTTCAGGCGCTCCATGTAGCTGTCCTTCAGGTCCGTCAATTCGTCCTTGAAGATGACGGAGGACGAGGCGCGGTTACCGTAGAACAGGGTGAAGCGGCTGTTCGGCTCGGTCAGCAAGGTGGTCTTGATGATGGACAGGATGGGCGTGATGCCGCTGCCCGCTGCAAAGGCGACGTAGTGGTGCGCATTGGTGTCGGCCAGCGGCACGTGGAAGTGGCCCATGGGCGGCATCACGTCAAGCGTCATGCCGGCTTTCAGGTGGTCGTTGGCCCAGCTGGAAAACAGGCCGCCCGGGGTGCGCTTGATGGCCACGCGCAGCGCGCCGTCCTGCACTGCCGAACAGATGGAATAGGAACGGCGCACGTCTTCGTCATTGATCTGCGCGCGCAGCGTCAGGTGCTGGCCCTGCAGGTAGGCGAAGCTGGCGGCCAAGTCGGGCGGCACATCAAAGGTGACCGCGATGGTGTCGCGTGTTTCGTTCTTTACCCTGGCAACAGGCAGTGGATAGAATTTGCTCATAGGGGACTTAGTGGCACTTGAAATAATCGAAGGGTTCGCGGCAGTCCAGGCACTTGTAGAGGGCCTTGCAGGGCGTTGAACCAAACTGGCTGGTCAATTCAGTGTGGGTGGAGCCGCAATTGGGGCAGGCCACCGTCAGGCGAGGCGTGCCCACCCGCTTGACACCTGCGTGCAAGCCGCTGATATCAATCACCTGCTGCGCGGGCGGCGCAATGCCATAGCCCTTGAGGGCGGCCTTGCCAGCCTCGCTCATCCAGTCGGTGGTCCAGGCGGGCGAGAGTTGATTCACCAGGCGTACCTGGTCCAGGCCTTTGGCATGCAGCGCCTGTTCCACCGATTCGGCAATCACCTGCATGGCAGGACAGCCCGAGTAGGTGGGCGTGATGGTGACGACACAGGCGTCGCCGTCAAACGCGACATCGCGCACGATGCCCAGGTCCACCACGGAGATGACGGGGATTTCCGGATCGGCGACTTCGCCCAGCCAGTCCCACACCTGCCCGATGGTGGCGCCCTGGGTGTTCATTACCACTCGGCTCCGGGATAGGCGCGTTGCAGGAACTGCATCTCGGCCAGGATGTAACCCAGATGCTCGCTGTGGCGGCCCGTCTTGCCGCCTTGCTGCATCCACGCTGCGGGGTCGGGCATGACGAGGGTGGCTTCGGCAAAAATTTCGGCCACGTGTTCGAGGAAGGAGGCGCGCAGGCCAGCTGCTGCCGGCGCCACACCGTCGGCCACCATGGCATCGTCGATCGCGTCGTAGAGGAAGGCTTCGCCGCTATACATCCACAAGGCGTTGACGGCAGCCTGGGTCTTGGCGTGGCTCTCGGTGGTGCCGTCGCCCAGACGCACGATCAGGTCCCCGCTGCGGCGTAAATGGTAGGTCACTTCCTTGATCGATTTTTCGGCGATCTCGCTGATGCGCTGGTCGCTCGACTTGGTCAGGCCCTGCATCAGGAAGTAGTGCCAGGTGTCGAAGTAGAACTGGCGCACCATGGTGTCGGCGTAATTGCCGTTGGGCTGTTCGACCAGCAGGCAGTTGCGCATCTCGTGCGCGTCACGCAGAAAGGCGAGTGAATCTTCATCGCGGCTTTTGCCTTCGAGTTCGCCCGCATAGTTTAACCACATGCGGGTCTGACCCAGGAGATCGAGCGCCACGTTGGTGAGCGCCATGTCTTCTTCCAGGGCTGGGCCCTTGCCACACAACTTGGACAGCTGCTGCGACAGGATCAGGGCATTGTCGCCCTGGCGCAGCAGGTAGGTGATCTTGTCGTTCACGGCGCCGCTCACAGGTTCTTCACTTCTTCCGGCATCGGGAAGAAGGTCGGGTGGCGATAGACTTTGCTGTTCGACGGTTCGAACAGGGCCTCCTTGTCGCCAGGGCTGCTGGCAACGATGTCGGCGGCGCGCACGACCCAGATCGACACGCCCTCGTTGCGGCGCGTGTAGACGTCGCGCGCATTATTGACCGCCATTTCAGCGTCGGACGCGTGCAGGCTGCCCACGTGTTTGTGGGCCAGGCCATGCTGGCTGCGGATGAAGACTTCCCACAGGGGCCATTCTTTGCTCATGATGCTCTCCAGGTGTGCAGGGCGGCGCTTTAGGCGGCGGCGCGTGCGGATTGTTTGTCGGCGTAGGCCACCAGCGCTTCGCGGAACCAGGCGCCGTCGTCCCAGGCTTTTACGCGCGTGGCAAGGCGCTCCTTGTTGCAGGGGCCATTGCCCTTCAAGACGTTCTGAAATTCGCTCCAGTCGATGGTGCCAAATTCGTAGTGGCCAGTTTCGGCGTTAAATTTCAGGTCAGGATCGGGAATGGTCAGGCCCAGATATTCGGCCTGGGGCACGGTCTGGTCGACCATGCGCTGGCGCAGTTCATCGTTGGAGAACAGCTTGATGCGCCATTGCGCCGACTGGGCGCTGTTGACCGACTCGGCGTCGGACGGGCCGAACATCATCAGCGACGGCCACCACCAGCGGTTGAGCGCATCCTGGGCCATGGCTTTTTGCGCAGGCGTGCCCTTGGCCAGGCTCATCATGATGTCGTAGCCCTGGCGCGCGTGGAAGGACTCTTCCTTGCACACGCGGATCATGGCGCGTGCGTACGGCCCGTAGGAGCAGCGGCAAAGCGGAATTTGATTGATGATGGCCGAGCCATCGACCAGCCAGCCTACCGCGCCCATGTCGGCCCACGACAGGGTTGGATAATTGAAGATACTGGAATACTTGGCTTTGCCCGAGTGCAGGGCTGCCAGCAGCTCGTCGCGCGACACGCCCAGCGTTTCAGCGGCGCTGTACAGGTAGAGGCCATGGCCGGCTTCATCCTGGATCTTGGCCAGCAGGATGGATTTGCGTTTCAGGGTAGGCGCGCGCGTGACCCAATTGCCTTCTGGCAGCTGACCGACGATTTCGGAGTGGGCGTGCTGGGAAATCTGGCGCACCAGGGTCTTGCGGTAAGCGTCGGGCATCCAGTCCTTCGCTTCGATCTTGACGCCAGCGTCGATGCGGGCCTGGAAGGCCAGCTCCTCGGGCCCCATGTCGGCGGCGCTCTGCACTTTCTTGAGGCCGGTTTCTACCAATTGTGCGTACATGGCAAAGCTCCTGTTGCGTAGGCTGAAGGTTCATAATACGATACATAAATCGACATGTACACCTCTTTTTGTGAATCATATCAAATTCACGTTAAGATTCGTTTATGAAACAATTGACCTGCTCCGCCTGGATAGCCCACTTTCTCGCCACCGACCCGCCGCGCTCGAAGTCGCTCATCATGACGATCTTCGGCGACGCCATCGCCCCGCACGGGGGCACCATCTGGCTAGGCAGCCTGATTGACCTGATGGCGCCGTTTGGCGTAAGTGACCGCTTGCTGCGCACCAGCGTGTTCCGCCTGGCGCAGGAAGGCTGGTTGGTAGCCAACCGCGACGGCAGGCGCAGCACCTATGCCATCGCGCCCCAGGCCCTGCCCCGCTTTGAACGCGCCAATGGCCGCATCTACGCCGCACCGCAGGCGCACTGGGATGGCAGTTGGACCATGTTGCTGGCCGCGTCAGGCACGGTCGATGCGCCAACGCGCGCGACCTTGCGCAAGGAATTGACCTGGGAAGGCTATGCGATGATTGCCCAGGGCATCTACGGCCATCCCGTGGCCGGGCCCGAAGCGATCGAAGAGATCCTGGCGCGCCTGGGCGTGCAAGGGAAACTGCTGGTGGTGCGTGCGGCAGAGTTGCCTGGCGTGTCCAGCCGTCCGCTACGGGAACTGGCTGCCGAAGGTTGGGATTTGAGCGCGGTGGTGCAGGGTTATCGCGGCTTTATCGAACAATTCACGCCGCTGCTGCAGTTGTTGGAACAGACCGACCCGCAGGCGCTGGCGCCCGAGCAGGCGTTTGTGATTCGCACCTTGCTCATCCACGCGTATCGCCGGGTGCAGTTGCATGATCCGATGCTGCCGATTGAACTGCTGCCAGATCCGTGGCCAGGCTCGGAAGCGTATGCGCTGGCGGGGGCTATCTACCGGCGCACGCAGGCGCAGGCCGAAGTGCAGGTTACGGCGGCGCTTCGCAGTGAAGACGCTGACGCGCCGGCGGCTGATGCGGCGTATTTGCTGCGGTTTGGGGGCTTGGCGTAGACGTAGGGCAGCTTAGCTTAGCGTGCTCCAGCTTGGCTTAGGCGTATTCCACATCGTCCTCGCGAAAGCGGGGACCCAAACTCAAGCAAGCTCAGTATGGGTCCCCGCATTCGCTAGGACGACGGGGTTGCGTGATCGGCAGTCGACGGGTTCGATGAGGATTACCCGTCGACGGGTTGGTGGAAATCAGCAGTCGTAGTGAAACGCGCTGTTCGGTGAAGACAGGGGATTGCGCAGTGCTTCTAGCGCGTAGTCGATGTCGAGCTCGGGCCAGTAGATACGGGTCGAACTGACGTACTTGACCTTGCAAATTTGCGGCACAGTGGCGTGCTGGAAACAAGGGAACTCGACAAACGGCAGATACAACTCTTCATCGCCGCACTTGATCCAAAAGCCGTAACTATTGATGCTGGTGACCTTGGCCGTCTTTAAAAAAATTCCTAGCATATCCATCCTTCCAAAACTGACCCCGCCACGCGGCGCGTACCGGCCATAAAAATTAACAGCTACGCCAGTGTCCCGCTTGACATAGAACAAACTTGACGCAAGTTTTATTTGCGTCCCATCGAAATCAGATAATCCTGCATCTTCGCTTCTGCCACCGATGCCCAGGTATTCTGATCCTGGCGAAACCGCTTCCATGGCTCGTAAATCTTCTTGAACTTGGCGTTTTTAGCCGCCTCTTCATCCATCACCGCGGTTGACGCCTTGTAGGCGGCATCCATGATGTCCTTGGAAAAATAGTTCAGCTTGGCGCCCGCCTTCATCAACCGCGCCAGCGCCACCGGATTCTTGGCGTCGTACTCGGCCTGCATGACCACGTGCGCTTCGTAGCTGGCGACCTCGATCGCAGCCTGATATTCCTTGGGCAACTTGTCCCACTCCTTCAAGCCCACGTAAAACGAGAGCTGAGGACCGGCTTCCCACCAGCCCGGCGCATAATAATAGGGCGCCACCTTGGCCAGGCCCAACTTCTCATCGTCGTAGGGACCGACCCATTCCGCCGCGTCAATCGTGCCTTTTTCCAGCGCCGGATACACATCCGCGCCAGGAATTTGCATGGGGACGGCGCCCATGCGCTCCATCACCTTGCCAGCCAGACCCGCAATGCGGATCTTCATGCCCTTGATATCGGCAACCGACTTGACGGGCTTGCGATACCAACCGCCCATCTGGGTGCCGGTATTCCCGCCCAGGAAGTTAATAATGCCATATCCGCGGAAAAACTCGCGCATCAATTCACGTCCGCCGCCCTGCTCGTACCACGCGGTCTGCTGACGCGAGGTCAGGCCGAAGGGCACGGCAGTGTCGAAAGCAAAACTGGCGTCCTTGCCGTAGTAATAATACGACGCCGTATGGCCGATTTCGACCGTGCCAGCTTGGACTGCATCCATCACGGCCAGGCCGGGAACGATCTCGCCGCCGGCAAAAGCGCGGATCTGGAAGCGGCCGCCCGTGAGCGCCGCGACACGTTTGGTGAACACTTCGGAGGCGCCGAAAATGGTATCTAGCGTCTTCGGAAAACTCGATGCCAAACGCCAGTTCAAGGAGGGTAATGCCTCTGCCAGCGCCGGAACCGCCAGCGCCGCTGCGCCCGCACCGACTGCCGTTTTAGTCAAAAAAGAACGACGTTGCATGTATAAACTCCGAAGAAATTGTTAAATTCGCGTGTTTACCAAAGCTGACAATTGTAGCTGTTTATGAACTGTAAAGCGACCCCTGTTTTAGGGAAAATATTCTTGCAAAACAACAACTTATAGTGCCTCGGCAACTTTTCCTGTGGGCATGCCCCATGCAGGGTCTGCTGGCAGAAGGTATCATGTCGGCTCGGCCAAGGCCATTTATTCAATCATCCAAGGACACACAATGTCTATCAAGATCAGCAGCCAGTTCGACGCTGGCGCCATCGACGTCGTGCGCGCCACCAGCGCGGGCGCCATCGACCTGAACATCCGCAAAGATTCGCACGCCGACATCACCCAGTGGTTCTACTTCCGCCTGCAAGGCGCGCAAGGTCAGGCTTGCACGATCCGCTTCCTCAATGCCGGCAAGACGGCGTATCCGGATGGCTGGAAAGATTACCAGGCCATGGCCAGCTACGACCGCGTCAACTGGTTCCGCGTGCCGACCGATTTCGATGGCGAGATCATGACGATCAGCCACACGCCGGGCCTGGACAGCGTCTACTACGCCTATTTCGAGCCGTATTCGTGGGAGCGCCACCTGGAGTTGCTCGACCGCGCGCAGTTGTCCGAACACGTGCGCCTGATCGACCTGGGCAGCTCGGTGGAAGGGCGGGACATGAACGCGCTGGTCATTGGCGACCCAGGAGCGAAGAAAAAGGTGTGGATCATTGCCCGTCAACACCCGGGTGAAACGATGGCTGAGTGGTTCGTTGAAGGCATGCTCGACGCCTTGCTGGACCCGGCTGATGCGTTTGGCCGCCAGTGCCTGAACGATGCTGTGTTCTACGTGGTGCCGAACATGAATCCGGACGGCTCGGTGCGCGGCAACCTGCGTACCAATGCGGCAGGCGCGAACCTGAACCGCGAGTGGAATACGCCGACCATGGAGCGCAGCCCGGAAGTGTTCGTGGTTAAGCAGAAGATGCTGGAGACGGGCTGTGACCTGTTCCTGGACGTGCATGGGGATGAAGGCTTGCCGTATGTGTTCGTCGCTGGCAGCGCGGCTTTGCCGAGCTTTACGCCAGCCCAGGCGGCCCAGGAAAAGGCATTCTCGGACTTTTACAAGGTGGCTAGTCCGGACTTCCAGGATGTGCATGGGTATGGCGATTCGCCGTACACGCCAGAGACCATTACGATGGGCTCGCCGCATATTAGCCACGCGTTTGGATGCTTGTCGTTGACGCTGGAGTTGCCGTTCAAGGACAACGCCAACGATCCTGACCCGCATACGGGGTGGGATGGGGCGCGCAGTGCGCGTTTGGGGGCGGCTGTGCTGCAGCCGATTTTGCAGACGCTGCGGATGGATAAGTAAGGGAGCTGGAGTGCTGCAGTAAAGCGTGCATGCCGCATCTGAGCAAGCACGCACGCAGTACCTCCGCAAAGCGCACCGCCCCGTCGTCCTCGCGAATGCGGGGACCCATACCTAGCTAGCTCAGCATGGGGCCAACGCATGCGTTGGCGCACGACCGCTTGCGGTCGTCCCCGCATTCGCGAGGACGACGGTAGTTGCGGAGGTAGTGCGTGCATGCTTGCTCAGATGCGGCATGCACGCTCTACTGCAGCACTCCAGCTCGCTTACTGATCCATCCTCAGCGTCTGCAAAATCGGTTGCAGCACAG
>JBJMVX010000273.1:0-16126 GCA_045810445.1 Massilia sp. | reverse complement strand
TCCACACCACGCGGCACGGCTATGCGCTCGACACCTTCCTCGTCACGGAACAGAATTTCGCCAAGAGCTACCGCGACATCATCAGTCTCATCGAACATGAAATCTGCGCGCTCCTGACCTCGCAGACGCCGCTGCCTGCGCCCACGCGCGGCCGCCTGTCACGCCTCTCGCGCACCTTCCCGATCACGCCGACGGTGGACTTGCGTCCCGACGAGCGTGGCCAATACTATCTGCTCTCGATTTCCGCCAACGACCGCACCGGCCTTCTGTACGCCATTGCCAACGTCCTCACGCGCTACCGCATCAATCTGCACACGGCCAAGATCATGACCTTGGGCGAGCGCGTCGAAGACGTGTTCCTGGTCGATGGCGCCGTCCTCAATAACGCACGCAACCAGATCCAGCTCGAAACCGATTTGCTCGATGCACTCAAGGTTTAATTCACAGAAGCCCTTATGACAGAACTCGTCCGACTCTCCAAGCGCATGTCCGAGCTTGGCCTTTCTTCGCGCCGCGAAGCCGATGAATGGATTGCACGCGGTTGGGTGCGCGTGGATGGCCAGGTGGTCTCCGAGTTGGGCAGCAAGGTCCTGCCGCACCAGCACATCACGGTCGAACGCCAGGCTGCGGCCGAACAATCCAAGCGCGTCACGGTGCTAATCAACAAACCCATGGGCTACGTCAGTGGCCAGGCTGAAGACGGCTACACGCCAGCAGTCGCCCTGATCAAACCTGAAAACCACTGGGCCGAAGATCCTTCGCCCGAACAGTTTCACCCGACCCAGTTACGCAGCCTGGTGCCTGCCGGCCGTCTGGACATCGATTCGGTCGGCCTGTTGGTGCTGACGCAGGATGGGCGCGTGGCCAAGACCCTCATCGGCGAGACCACGTCCATCGAAAAGGAATACCTGGTGCGCGTCGAATACACCAAGGAAGGCAAGCTGCCCGACGCGGACCTGAAAAAACTGTGCTTCGGGCTTTGGATGGATGGCAAGCCGCTACTGCCAGCGAAGGTACGCTGGCAGAACGAGGACCAGCTCAGCTTCACCCTCAAGGAAGGCAAGAAGCGCCAGATTCGCCGCATGTGCGACATGGTGGGCCTGAAGGTGGTGGGCCTCAAGCGCGTACGCATTGGCAAGGTCAAGCTGGGCGACCTGCCGGTTGGCCAATGGCGCTATCTGCGTCCGGAAGAACAATTCTAAGAACCTGGAGTCTGCATGCGTTTGTCCCTTGCCCTGTGCGCGAGTTTGCTACTGGCCGGCCCTACCCTCGCCGCCCCTGTTGTCACCGAAGCGCCGCTGCGCGCCCACCTCGCCTTCCTGGCCGACGACTTGATGGAAGGGCGCGGCACGGGCCAGCGCGGCGGCGAACTGGCCGTGCGCTATCTGGAAAGCCAGGCGGCCATCATTGGATTGAAACCGGCAAATGGCAATAGCTATCGTCAGTCGGTCAAGTTCGTCGGCAGCACCACCCGCGCCACCAGCACCATCAAGTTCGACGTCGGTGGACGCACACTGGCGCCCAAACTGGGAAGCGAAATCGCCATCGTCAACGCCAATGGCAGCCCGGAAGTGCGCTTTGACGCGCCGCTGGTATTTGTGGGCTACGGCATCGAGGCACCGGACGAACAATGGAATGACTACGCCGGTGTCGACGTCAAGGGCAAAGTATTGGTCATCATGGTCAATGACCCGAAACCGACAGCAGCCGAGCCGAACCGGTTCGGCGGCAAGTCGCTCACCTACTACGGTCGCTGGGTGTACAAATTCGACGAAGCGCGACGCCGCGGCGCCGCTGGCGTGCTGCTGATCCACACGACCGAGTCGGCCTCGTATGACTGGTCGGTTGCCGCCCTCACCTTCGGGCGCGAGAATTTCACGCTCGGTAATGGCAATCCGGTGCAGGGCTGGATCCACGAGAACACGGCACGCGCCCTGTTCACGGCGGCTGGCAAGGATCTCGATGCCTTGCGCGCCCAGGCCGAAGTGCGCGGCTTCAAACCGGTCGACCTGGGCGTGCATGTGCGGGTCGCCCTTGACAGCGCACAGCGCACGGTCGAACAGTTCAATGTGGCCGGCATCATTCCCGGCAGCGACCCGGCATTGAAGGACCAGGCGGTCATCTATTCGGCGCATTGGGATCATCACGGTAAAGCTGAGGGCAGCGGCGACCGTATCTACAACGGCGCGGTGGACAACGCGTCCGGCGCTGCAGCCTTGCTGGCGATGGCCCAGGCGGCTGTGAACAAACCGGCACGGCGTACCCAGATTTTTCTGTGGCCGTGTGGCGAAGAACAGGGCCTGCTCGGCGCCACCGGCTATATGCGCGAACCACTCTGGCCCCTGGCAAAAACTGCCGCGGACCTGAATTTGGATAGCATGAATTTTGTGGGCAAGACACGCGATATGGGTGTCGCCGGCGCGGAGCACAGCACGCTGCTGGCCAGCGCGGGCAAGGTGGCGCGCGCGATGGGCCTGAAGCTGGCGCCAAGCACGCCGGACCTGGGCGGCGCGTATTTCAGAGCCGACCATTTCATTTTTGCCAGGGCGGGTGTGCCGGCGTTTAACGTGGGTTCGGCCGTGTTCTCGGGCGACGGTTCGTTTGACTTCGAACATGACCAGGTGGCCTCCAGCGCCAAGATGGTGGCGTTCAAGGAGCGTTATCACCAGGTGACGGACGAATACGATCCGAGCTGGGATTTGTCGGGCATGGTGCAGCAGGCCCAGTTCACCTTGAACCTGGGGTATGAAGTGGCCAATACGACGGCCATGCCGGCGTGGAACAAGGGCGATCCACTGGGTCAGACGAAACGCTAAACGGTCAAGCAGGCGACGATAGAATCTATGAACGACGACAAAATTACAAAAATCGAATTCGTGGCACCTTCATTCATGGGCGTACAAACCCTGCCCGTGACGTGCCCGCACTGCGAGGCGACGTTCGACGGCATCCCCAAGAAGACTTTTCTCGGTTTCAGGGAGATTGCCTGCCCTGAGTGCAGTGCGACTTTCAAATATCCTCTGTATCGATCGCATCGCATTTTTTACTGGGTGATGCTGGCCATCGCCACCCTTGTCATCGCGCGCGTGCAAGGCGGATTCCCCAGCATTTTCATACTGCTGATGGGGTTTGCAGTGATCTATGATGGGTATTTATTGCTCAAGCGTCCTTAGGGCTGAACCCAGACTGCGGCCAGCGCTGGCCGGCAGACCTCAACCCCACTGTCCTTGCGCAACCGGCAAGCGAGGACCCGCAGCACCTGTGGTCAGTGAAGTTTTTGTACTGTGCCGAGATGGTATGGGTCCTCGCTTTCGCAAGGACAGTGGAGAAGATGCGGGTGCTTATGGCAGCAATGACCCGCTCAATCCCACAGCTTGAATTTGAGCTGCATTGAGATACCACCATGCAGCCGGTCCTTGTAAGTCGGGACCACGGCCACATTGATACCAACACGCTTGTATTCAAAGGTCGCCACAGGAATCAGGGCCAGGAACCAGCCGCCATCATGCATCTTCGGATAGCCGTCAAAGCCACCCACCACGCCACCCAGCTTGATGCCTGCCACCGTCCAGGGCTGGTAGTACATCCCCGCATAACGTGAATGCTGGCGGTCGCTGTTGTAGAAGCGCCCCGCCGTCAGCGCCGACGATTCGGAGAAGCGGTATTCGACGCCAATCCCGGGATTCTGGCCATTCAAGTCCAGGTCGCGCTGGAAGTGGTGGGTGATGAAACCGGTATCGACCCACACTTGATTGAGCCGTTCGGTCTCCTCGGCGTGCACCGACGTTGTCGCCAGCAGGGTCAGGGCAAGTAAACAGGATGGTGTCAGCTTCATTGCGCTCTCAATCGTCGTCGTTGGGATCCAGGTCCGGGAACATTACCGAGGTATAGCCAAATTTCGAGAAGTCTTCGATGCGCATCGGATACAGTATCCCCAGCAGGTGATCGACTTCGTGCTGCACCACACGTGCGTGAAAATCGTCGACGTCGCGGCTGATCTTGTTGCCGAACTGGTCGACGCCTTCGTAGCGCAGGCGCGTAAATCGTGGCACGCTGCCGCGCAGGCCGGGCACCGACAGGCAGCCTTCGAACTGCTCTTCCTTCTCTTGCGTGAGGGGCGTGAGCACGGGATTGATCAGGACCGTCTCCGGCACCTGGGGCGCATCGGGATAGCGCTGGTTTTGCTTGAAGCCGAAGATCACCAGTTGCAGGTTCACGCCGATCTGCGGCGCAGCCAGTCCAGCACCATTGGCGTCGTGCATGGTGTCGAACATGTCGGCAATGAGAGCGTCCATTTCCGGTGTGCCGAATTCGCGCACCGGTTCGGCCACGCGCAGCAAGCGCGGATCGCCCATCTTGAGAATTTCACGCACTGTCATTTGCTGGTCTCACTATTGTGCATCTGGTCCAGGAAGGCACGGTAGGCAGCACCGGTCTCAGGATGCTTCAGGCCCATGGCCGTCATCGCCTGCAGGTAGCCAAGCTTGGAGCCGCAATCATAGCGCGTGCCCGCATAACGATAGGCCAGCACGCGTTCGGCCTGCATCAACGCTGCAATGCCGTCAGTGAGCTGAATCTCCCCGCCTGCGCCTGCGCCCAGGGTGGCCAGGTAATCAAATATCTTTGGCGTGAGCACATAGCGGCCAACCACGGCCAGGGTCGATGGCGCTACTTCTGGCAGCGGCTTTTCCACAATCGCCGACACCAATTCGAGGTCGTCGCGATAGGGACTGGCGTTGACGATGCCGTACTGGCGCGTGCTCTCGCGCGGCACATCCTGCACCGCCAGCACACTGCAATGTTCATACGCATGCACTGCAGTCATCTGGGCCAGCACGGGTTGCTGGCCTTCGGCCGTGTCCATGAAGTCGTCGGCCAGCATGACCGCGAATGGTTCGTCACCGACCACCGGGCGCGCACACAGCACCGCATGACCCAGCCCCAGCGCGGCCGACTGGCGAATGTAGATGCAGTTGATGTTCTTGGGGATGACGTTGCGTACCAATTCCAGCAAAGCGCTTTTGTTGGCTGCTTCCAGTTCGGCTTCCAGCTCATAAGCCTTGTCGAAATGGTCTTCGATGGCGCGCTTGTTGCGACCCGTGATGAAGATCATTTCGGTGATGCCGGCAGCCACCGCTTCCTCGACCGCATACTGGATCAATGGCTTGTCGACGATGGGCAGCATTTCCTTGGGCTGCGCCTTGGTCGCAGGCAGAAATCGGCTGCCAAGGCCCGCAACGGGAAAGACGGCTTTTCTAACTGGCTTCATCGGGCGACTCTTCTGTGGACTGCAAGGACGCCAGCAAGGCCAACAGCGCCGCTTCGTCCAGAATGGTGATGCCCAGTTCCTGGGCCTTGGCCAGCTTGCTGCCGGCGTCTGCGCCCGCGACAAGGTAGCTGGTTTTTTTCGACACGGATCCCGACACTTTGCCACCTGCCGCTTCAATCAAGGCGCCTGCTTCGTCGCGGCCCATCGTTGGAAGGGTCCCGGTGAGCACAAACGTTTTCCCTGCCAGCGCACCACCGCCAGCGGTCATCACGTGCACGCCATCCTTCCAGCGTAACTGGGTACTGAGCGCCTGCACCAGCGCCAAATTATCGGGATCGGCCAAGTAGTCGCTGATCGAGCGCGCCACCACCGGTCCAATATCGGGTACTTCCAGCAGTTGCAGACCACCTTCCCAGGTCGCGGCATGCAGCACCGCTGGCAGGTTGCCGAAGTGGGAGGCGAGTGCCTTGCTCGTTCCTTCGCCCACGTTGCGGATGCCCAGCGCGTACAAAAAGCGCTGCAACGTGGTGTCGCGCGACTTTTCCAACGCATCGAGCACGTTCTGCGCCGATTTGGCGGCCATGCGCTCAAGGCCCAGCAATTTTTCCTTGTCCAGCGCGTACAGGTCGGCAGCCGTGTTGATCAAGCCCTTGTCGACCAGTTGTTCGATCAATTGGTCGCCCAGGCCTTCAACATCGATCGCGCGGCGCGAAACGAAGTGCATCAGGCTACCCTTCTTCTGGGCGCTGCAGACGCGCGAGCCGCCCGAACAGCGCGCCACGGCTTCGTCCTCGGTGCGCACGATGGGCGAGCCGCAGATTGGGCACTGGGTGGGCATGACGAATTCGCGCGCGTCGGCTGGGCGCAAATCCGCCACGAAGCTGACCACTTCCGGAATCACGTCGCCGGCCCGGCGCACGATCACGGTGTCGCCGATGCGAATATCCTTGCGCCGCACTTCGCTTTCATTGTGCAGCGTGGCGTTGGTGACGTTGACGCCACCGACAAACACACTGGCCAGGCGCGCCACGGGCGTGATGGCGCCAGTGCGGCCGACCTGCACTTCAATGTCCAACACCTGGGTCAGGGCTTCCTCGGCCGGGAATTTGTGGGCGATGGCAAAGCGCGGGGCACGCGACACAAACCCCAGCTGCTGCTGGTCTTCCAGGCGATCGACCTTGTACACCACGCCGTCAATTTCATACGGCAGGCCGGAACGACGTTTGCCGATATCGCGGTAAAAAGCCAGCAGGCCGGCCGCACCGGCCACCACGGCGCGCTCGCGGCACACCGGCAGGCCCAGGGTCTGGTACCAATCGAGCAAGGCCGAGTGTGACGATGGCATGGCGGCGCCTTCCAGGCTGCCGATGCCGTAGGCGAAAAAGCTCAGCTTGCGGCTGGACGTGACGCGCGAATCGAGCTGGCGCAAGCTGCCGGCGGCAGCATTGCGCGGGTTGGCGTATTCCTTTTGGGCGGCGTCGCGCTGGCGAGCATTGAGGCGCTCGAAGTCGGCCTTGTACATCAAGACTTCGCCGCGTACTTCCAGCACTGCCGGCACCGCGTCGCCATGCAAGCGCAGTGGAATGGCACGGATGGTGCGAATATTGGCCGTGACGTCTTCGCCGGTGGCGCCATCGCCACGCGTGCCCGCCTGCACGAACACGCCCTGTTCGTAGCGCAGGCTGATTGCCAGGCCATCGAACTTCAATTCGGCGGCGTAATCGACCTGGGGCGCGCCCAGGCCTTCGCGCACGCGGCGGTCGAAGTTGTCGATGTCTTCATCGCTAAAGCCATTGTTTAGCGACAGCATGGGGATGCTGTGCACCACCTGCTTAAACTCTGGCAGTGGCGCAGCACCAACGCGGAAGGTGGGCGAATCGATGGACACGGCCTCCGGGTGCGCCAATTCAAGGCGCTGCAGCTCGGCGAACATGCGGTCGTATTCGGCGTCCGGGATGGTAGGCGCATCCTGGACATGGTAAGCGTAGATGTGGCGGTTCAATTCGTCGGACAGCCATGCCATCCGGGCCCGCTCTTGCGCGGTGTTGTCTGCGGTGGTCACGCCGGTACTTCCTTAGCTGAACAAGCGCATCGCGCGGGTGGAACCGGCAGGAATATCGGCCGCTTCCATCTCCTGGTAGAAATCGAGCACTTGTTGATTGATTTCCGCCAGCGCCTGGTCCATCAGCGGCTGGTCGCTGTCGTCCACGATGAGTGCATCAAGCCGGGCCACCAGGGCCTTGGCGCAGCCTACCATCTGGCCAAAGGCTTCGCGCTGGGGCGCCACACATGGCACGTCCAGCAGCAAGGTCAGACGCGAGGTGGTATCGGCGCCCAGCGTCACATTGGTCGAGAGCGTGAACAACTGACCACCGTCGCCATCGGGCATGATGTAGCGGCCATCCGGACGCACGTCAAAGCCCTGCTTTTCCAGCGCCACGATGAGGGTCGCGATGGCCCACGGCGCGCCGTTCGAGAGCAGATTGACACCCAACTGGGCGTCGTGGCCGGCCACGAAGCGATGCAGGGTGCGCGCTTCGCCCATCACTTCTATCATGTCGGGGATTTCCGGTTCGGCGCCGATATCGTCGGACAGGGCGCGCAGGCGAGTCACCAGTTCCGAGTATTCGAGTTCATTGAGCGCAGTCGTGCGGCTGGCCAGTTGCACGCCTGCCTGCAGCTTGGTGTACACGCCGCCATGGGTGATCGGCTCCCAGTCGCCGTTCACGTGCAGACCGATGAAGTGCACCGGCTTGTTGCCGACGTGGCGCAGCTTTTGCAGTACCGGCAGCACCTTGTCGCCACGTACGGCCGCTTCGACCGCGAGCGGGATCATGCAGTCGATCAGCGGGTCGACCAGGTTGATGGCCAATTCCGCAGCCGGTGTGCCGGGGTCCGTGCCATGCAAAATAGGATCGAGCTGTGGTTCGACGTTGGCGCCCGCATTGCCGCCGGCGCTGTCAAAACTCGGCTCGCGCGGCTCGTCGCTGCGCATCAGCACATCGTCGTGGTCGGACGAGAAGGCCCGCGCCACGCTCTTGCGGGCCTTGTACTCCTGCCACTTGTTGTAGACGATGACGCCGACCACGATGACGGCGCCGATGCTGATGCTAATTTCAGTAACTGTCATGCTGCTTGTGCCTCGGTAGCGAAATTCGCAGCGGACTCCATGTCCACCGCCACAATGCGCGATACGCCCTGCTCCTGCATCGTCACACCGATCAGTTGATTGGCCATCTCCATCGCGATCTTGTTGTGCGAAATGAAGAGGAATTGGGTATGTTCGCTCATGCGCTTGACCATGCGGCAAAAACGTTCGGTATTGGCGTCGTCCAGCGGTGCGTCGACCTCGTCGAGCAGGCAGAATGGCGCCGGATTGAGGCGGAACATCGAGAACACCAGGGCGGTGGCCGTCAGCGCCTTTTCGCCGCCCGAGAGCAAGTGGATGGTGGCGTTCTTCTTGCCAGGCGGCTGGGCCATGACCTGCACGCCGGAGTCGAGAATCTCGTCGCCCGTCATCACCAGCTTGGCGTTGCCGCCACCGAAGAGGATGGGGAACAGTTCCGAGAAATGGTGGTTGACCTTGTCGAAGGTATCCTGCAGCAGTTCGCGGGTTTCCTTGTCGATGCGGCGGATCGCGTCTTCCAGGGTGTTGATTGCTTCGGTCAGGTCGGCGTTTTGCGCGTCCAGGAAGTTCTTGCGCTCGGAAGCCTGTGCCAATTCGTCCAGCGCTGCCAGGTTCACTGCGCCCAGAGCCGTGATGGCATTGGTCAGGCGCGTCACTTCGCCTTGCAGGTAGGACGGCTTCAAATCCGGATGGAGCTTGGTGGCCAGCGCTTCTTCGTCGGCGTCGACCGCCTTCAATGCTTCGGCAAACTGCTCCTGGTTCAGGCGCGCGGCCTGCTCCTTGAGCTGCATCTCGGTGATCTTGTCGCGCTGCGGCTGCAGGCTGCGTTCGGCCTGCATGCGCGATTCTTCCGCCGTGCGCAGCTGCTGCGTAATCTGGTCCAGTTCGTGGCGCGCGTCGGACAGCGCCCGCTCCTGGGTCGAGCGACGATCGAGCAGCTCCTGCAAGCCATCGTTGGCGGCGCCCGCCTCCAGTGATTCGAGCTCCTGCTGGCCAAGCTCAATGCTTTCGCTGACCTGGCTCGCCTGCTGGGTGGCGGTGGCGATATTGCGGCGCAGCTCCTCGATCTTGCTGCGCTGGGACTTCTCGGCAAACTGGGCTTCCTGGGCTGCGCGTTCGAGCTCGCGCAAGCGTTCGCGCGCGTCGGCAAGCGCCTGTTCCTTGTTCAGGAAATCAGTCTGACCGTCTTCATGGGCGCCCTGCAAATCGCCCAGCGCGATATCGAGCTGTTCGAATTTTTCCTCGGACTCCATGCGAATCTGGGTCTGCTCTTCTTCCTGGGCCGCGATTTCCGCCAGGTCGGACAGTATCTGGCTGCTGCGCTGGTTAAAGCGCGCTTCGACTTCGGACTGTTTGACGACTTCGATCTGCAGCGCATGCACGCCTTGCGTGAGCACGCTCACGCGCTGGCGCGCGTCCTGCAGGCGGCGCGTGAGTTCAGACATGGCCGCATCAGCGCGCACGGCGCGGGCACGCGCCTCATCGGCCAGCATGCCTTGCGCGCGCAACTGCTTGGTGATGTTTTCGATTTCCTGCTGGCGGCCCAGCAAGCCATCCTGCTCGGCGTCAGCCGCGTAAAAACGCACGCTGGACTGGGTCACCAGGTGGCCCTGGCGCGTGATGAAGGCGCCGCCCGTTGGCAGCTTGGCCCGCTCGGCCAGCGCGCTGGCCGCGTCTTCGGCCACATACACATTGTGCAGCCAGTCCGTCAGCAGGCCACGCAAGCCGTTGTCATTGAGCTTGAGCAGATGGATGAACGGTTTGAGGCCGGGCACTTCGGCCACGGCAGCCGCAGCTACTGATGGCGCATACAAAGCCAGCTTGGCTGGCGGCGCATCATTGAAGAAGGCCTTGGCCCAATCGATGTTGGACATTTCCAGCGCCGTGGTGCGCTCGCGCAGCACGGATTCCATGGCCGTTTCCCAGCCCGCTTCGATATGCAACTTTTGCCACAGGCGCGGCAAGCTATCGAGTTCGTGTTTTTGCAGCCAGGGCTGGACCTTGCCCTGGGTTTGCACGCGCTCCTGCAACTGCTTGAGGGCCGTCAGGCGCGCCTCAAGCTGGGCATTGGCGCTGGTTTCGGCCTGCACCTGGGCCTGGGCCGCGCTGCGTTCTTCCTCGGTGCGCTGCTGCTGTTCACTGGCCTCTTCGAGCAGCATGTTCTGCTCTTCCAGTGCCTGCTGCTTTTCTTCGAGCTGCATGCGCAGATTGGCCAGGTGACTGCTGTCGGGCAGATTGAGCGCGCTCTTTTCCTGCTGCAGGCGCTCGCGGCGCGTCAGCAGGCCATTGAGAATATTCTGGGCATTGCGCTGGTGCGCAGATTCCAGTTCGATCTGCTGCTGCGCCTGCATGATCTTGGCGCGCGATTCGGTCGTCTTGTGCTGGGCTTCGCGCCAGGCCGCGTCCAGCGCCGGCAAGCGTTCGCCCTGGCCTTCGGCAGCCATCTGGGCCTGTTCCACGCGCCCGCCCAGTTCTTCCAGCAGGAATTCGGCTTCTTCAATTTGCTGCTGGTAGTCCGCGCCTTGGGTTTGCCATTGGGCACGCTGTGCGTTCAGGGCAGCCAGCTGGTTTTGCAGACGGCTGCGCGATTCGATGACGAATTTGATCTGCGCTTCCAGGCTGCCGATTTCGGAATTGGTCTGGTACAGATGTCCCTGGGCCTGGTGCAGGCGGTCGCCCACGGCAAAGTGCGACTGGCGCATGTGCTCGAGGTCCAGTTCCACGTGGCGCAGCTTGGCAGTTTGCTCTTCCAGGTCGGTCTGGGCCTGCTCCATGTCGCGCAGGTATTTGCCCTGTTCGGCCTGGGCTTCGTTCTTGCGCAGCAGCCACAACAGTTTCTGCTTTTCTTCCTGGTCGGCTTGCAGTGTGTGGAATTTGTTGGCTACCACGGCCTGGGCTTCGAGCTTTTCCAGGTTGGTGTTCAGCTCGCGCAGGATGTCTTCCACGCGCAGCAGGTTTTCACGGGTGTCGCTCAGGCGGTTTTCCGTTTCGCGGCGTCGTTCCTTGTACTTCGACACGCCGGCGGCTTCTTCCAGAAACACGCGCAATTCTTCCGGGCGCGATTCGATGATGCGCGAAATCATGCCCTGACCAATGATGGCGTAGGCGCGCGGTCCCAGACCGGTACCGAGGAAGATATCCTGGATGTCGCGCCGGCGCACAGGCTGGCCGTTGATGTAATAGGTGGAGGTGCCGTCGCGGGTGAGCGTGCGCTTGACGGCAATTTCAGCGTACTGGCCCCATTGTCCGGCAGCCTTGCCATCATTGTTATCGAACACCAGTTCCACCGAGGAGCGCCCGGCCGGCTTGCGGTGGGTGGAACCGTTGAAAATGACGTCCTGCATCGATTCGCCCCGCAATTCGGAGGCTTTCGACTCGCCCAGCACCCAGCGTACGGCATCGATGATATTGGATTTTCCGCAGCCATTCGGACCGACCACGCCGACGAGCTGACCCGGCACCTGGAAATTGGTGGGATCAACGAAAGACTTAAATCCCGACAATTTTATGGAGGATAGGCGCACGTTGTGGGGCTGGCTAACGGAACTGAAAGAGCCCCATCATACCATTTGTTGCTTTCATTCCGGTAGGGTCAGTGCGAGAACGCCCGCCGGGCGTTCCCATTGTCAGGCAGCGACGCTGCCGATGTCCATCGCGCTGTCGTTGACCGCGCCCGCGCCCATGGCTTCGGACAGGGCCCGTTCGACCACGCCGTCCACTTCCACCAGCTTGACCTTGGCATTGCGCACGCCAGCGGTAAGCTTTTCGACCGGCAAGGAGAACGACTCCTTGCGCGCGCCCAGCGAGAAGATGTAGAGGGTCTTGAGCGGGCTGACCCAGGCCAGCTTGGCGCGGCGCAGGCTACCATCGGTCTGGGTAAATTCCATCCAGGCACCGCGTTCCAGGCTTTCGATGAGCACGATGGCTTCGTCGACGACCTCTTCGACCGCGTCGGCAGCAGCATTTTCCTTGTCCAGGCGACGTTTGGCGTCTTCCTGGGCCACTTCCACGGCAATTTCCAGCTGGCGTTCAGGCGTGATGTCGAGCGGCGCGCGCACAATCGACGCGTGGCATTCAGCCAGTTCGGCAAAAAACTGCAGGCGGTCCGCATCTTCCCACTTGATGATGTCGAGCCATTTGTTCAGCGTGGCCAAGAGGCCAGGCAGCTTGCCGATCAATTCCTTGCGCGCAGCATGGGTGATCTTGGGCTTGACGCTCCAGATCAGGTCATCCATGGTGCGCATGGCGTTGTTGACGGCGCCCGGCTTGTCTTCCTCGACCGTATAGGCCAGGGTCAGCACCGAGGTCCATTTGCGTTCCAGGAAGGTTTCCAGCACGGCGACCACTTCCCCACTGCCCACGCGGGCGGCGACGGCGGTACTGGCCGAACGCTTGGCGGCAGTGACTTTTTCCTGTTTGAGCGCGGCGGCAATCGGGGCCGCGATCGCGTTCACTTCAAAGGTTTCTTCTTCCTTGATCGACTCTTCCAGCTCGGCAACGGCTTCCTGGAACACGGCGCCGTTGTCCTGCTCGTCGCTCTGGCCGACGCGGTCGACACTGCGCTGCATGGCCTGGAACAGGGGATCGTCCGGCTTGCGCTGCTCCATGCCCAGGCTCGAGAGCAGGTTGATCATGCGCCGCGCAGGGTGGGCTTCCTCGAAGAAGAAGTCCTTGTCCACCAGTGCAGCTTTCAGGACCGGGATCTGCAGGAACTGGATCAGCTCGCGGATCTCGCCAGGAATATTGGGGTCCACGAAGACCGTGTCGAAAATCTTCGACAACAAATCAATGGTGCTCTCGTCGCCACGCGACAGGCTACCTTTGGGAATGCTTTCTTTCAGGCGCGGCAGATAGAACACATCGGTGTTGCGGGCCTGCCCTGGGGCCGACGGGGTCGCCGAGAAATGCTCGGGCATGCGCGCCTGCAGCGTCCTTAACATGTCCAGCAGTGGCGCCGGTGCCTGGCCATAGCCGGCCTGGCCCAACACAGCGCCGGCCGCCGCATGGAATGCGTGGTGGCCAGGTTCGGTCAGGTAGGCGCCCGGCTGCCCTGGCTGTCCTGGCATGTAATGGCCACCCGGGTGCGGATAGCCGCCCGTGAAATGCCCACCATGCGCCGGCCCCTGGTGCACATTGCCACCATGCTGGCCAGCGTGGACATTGCCGCCATGGCCGTTACCGCCGTAAGGCGCGGCGCCGGACTGCCCTGGGGCTTGCTGGAAATGGGGATGCGCCACCGATGGCGCTGACGCAGCCGGGTCGGCAGCGACATGCTGCACACCGCTGGGACGCCATCCACCCGCAGCCGGCGCGCTTTGCGGCAGGTTGGGGATCATCGGAATGGCGGCGTCAAAATCGGCATCCGCATGGTCGTCGTCGGCCAGGAACTGGCGCAGTTGCTTGGCCAGCGCAGCCTGGTGCTTGGCGCGCTTGATCTTGGCTGCGGCGGCGCTTTCAGTCTTGCGAATATTGTAAGAATCGATAGAACCGGGCTGCACGCCCTTGTTCATCAGCGCATCGCACAGCGCGTCATACATAGGACCGAAATCCCACAACAGGGCTGGGCGCAGCAGCGGAATAATCAGCGGATGGGCGTCGACATTGGGCTCGAATTCCTGCCAGGCGCTGTTGAGCACCGAGAGGAAGGTTTCAGGCCGGAAGGGATTCTGGGCAATGCGCAAAATGTCGCGGTTGAGCAGGAAACCGAGGCGTACATTGAGCGTGGCGATCTGCGTGGCGTAAGCCATTTCAAAGGGACGGCTGATGGCATCGAAGGCCACGCGGTTGTCCATTTCCTCGAACGGCACCAGCGACAGGGCCGCTTCGCTGATCAGGGTAGCGCGGGCACGCGGGGCGAGCTCCTGCACTTCCTTGCGCAAGGCCTTCTCCAGGCCCTCGGCAGCCAGATGAAAGTAGGCGTAACTGTTTTCCTTGAGCAGATTGCCACTCTTGACGCGCAAGAACACGGCGCGCGCGTCCAGCGAAGGATCGGCCACGTCCAGCAAGGCCGACACCAGGCGCGTACCCACACCAATTAATTGTTCGGACGCATGCTTGGTGACGATACCGACGAGCGTATCCAATAGCTCATGCTGCGACGCTGCCGCTTTCTTTGCATTTGCCAGTGGTGCCGCTGTTGCCATGATCGGGTGCTCTCCGCAGTTGTGATTGACTTTTCCCATCTCGTATTCTGCCACGTTCTTTCCGCAAGGCAATACACAAATTATAAGTAAACCACAATTTTTTTGTAATTACAGATTTCAACAACACAAAGCAGCAACTTCCTTAAATTTATGGCAACGAGAATGGTTGACGAGGCGCAAACATTGGCATCCAAGTTTCCTTAAGATAAATAAATCCCACCCGCGTGCGCGCAAACCATCTGCAAAGGATATCACCATGACTTCTCTGCGCCAGATTGACCACTACCTCAAGCAGTATGCGTGTTTCGCCCTGCTCGCCGGCGCCGCCTGCGTGCTGGCCGCCTGGCTGATGGCGCAACCGGTCAGCACGCCACTCAAGCCCGGCGTGCGCACTGTGCTGTGGCTGTGCATCCTTGCCCTGCCCTGCCTGGCCGCTGCCATGGCCAGCTGGCTGGGACGCGACTTGAAGCACGCGCTGCAAGCGGCTGCCGGCATGGCCGAGAAGGTGGCGGCGGGCGACCTCAGCAGCAAGGCGGCGGGGATGGAAGCGGGGCCTGCCCAAGCTCTGCTGCGCGGCATGCAACAGATGAACGACAAGCTGGTCAGCATGGTCGTCGACGTGCGCGCCGGCACCGAAAGCATCGCCAGCAGCGCCGGCCAGATCGCTGCAGCGAGCATGGACCTGTCGGCGCGCACCGAAGAACAAGCCGCCTCGCTGGAAGAAACCGCCACCTCGATGGAGCAGCTCACGGCCACCGTCAAACAGAATGCCGAGCACGCTCACCAGGCCAGCAAGCTGGCCTTGTCGGCCTCCGAGGTCGCGGTCAAGGGCGGCGCCGTGGTCGCGGAAGTGGTCGGCACCATGGCCTCGATCAATGACTCGTCGCGCCGCATTGCGGAAATTATCGGCGTCATCGATGGCATCGCCTTTCAAACCAATATCCTCGCGCTCAACGCGGCCGTCGAAGCGGCCCGCGCCGGCGAACAGGGGCGCGGCTTTGCCGTGGTGGCGTCGGAAGTGCGCAACCTGGCCCAGCGCTCCGCAGCGGCTGCCAAAGAGATCAAGATCCTGATCGACGATTCGGTGGCCAAGGTCAGCGCCGGCACGGAACTGGCCGACAAGGCTGGCAAGACCATGGACGACGTGGTCACCAGCGTCAAGCGGGTCAGCGCCATCATCGTTGAAATTGCCGACGCCAGCGCCGAGCAGACCGTTGGCATCGAACAGGTCAACGTGGCCATTGCCGCCATGGACCAGGCGACCCAGCACAATGCCGCCCTGGTGGAACAGGCAGCCGCGGCAGCAGCATCCATGCGCGACCGCGCCGCCAGCCTGTCGCGCGCGAGCGGCGCCTTTGTGCTCGGCGCCGGTCACGCCAGCTGCCCACCCGCCATTCACCTCGTTGCCAGCAATCCCAACAAGGTGAGCGGACGCCGCGCCGACGCCCGGGTGCGGCCCACTGTGGTGCCAGTGCGCGCCGTGGCCAGCCGCGCTCTGGTACCAGCGACGCCGCTGCGTGGCCGTGGGCGTGCCGCCCCGCAAGATGTGGATTGGCAAGAATTCTGATGCGCAGATTTCATTTCAAT
>JBJMVX010000272.1:0-7701 GCA_045810445.1 Massilia sp. | reverse complement strand
GTAGTCGATGACCCGCTGCGCACTGTGCGCTGGCGAGGCTAATTGTCCCTGGCTATGCAGATCGAGAAAGCGTTGGCGGATGGGGAAACGCGCCTCTGGCGTGGAGCGGATTTCCGCCTGCATGGGCGTATCGATGACGCCAGGCGCCAGACTGCAAATGCGCACCCCTGGCCGTGCATCCTGCGCCACGCCGCGCGCATGATGGTCCAGTGCGGCCTTGGTGGCGCCATACACGCTCCAGCCGGGATAGGCATTGCGCCCCGCGCCGCTTGATATGTGAAGGATGCGGCACTGGCGAGCCGCCATCGCGCGCGCCACGGCTGCGGCCAGCATCAAGGGTGCCGCCACGTTCAGGCCAATGGCGCTGGCCACCGCCAGCGGGTCTTGATCGTTCAGTGCACCGACCGGTTGCACGGTGCCGGCATTGTTGATCAAGAGTGCTTCATCACACCCGTCCAGAAAAGCCGACAAGGCCGGCGTGGCCAGCCAGGCGTCCAGTGTGGCGCTGTCGTTCAAGGCGATGTGGGTTTGCGTGCACAGATCGGGGAAGCGGCTTTGCAAAGCCACCGACACACCGCGCGCCAGTCCCAATACCGGCATGCCGCGTTCGAGCAAGGCCAGCGCAATGGCAGCACCCAGGCCCTGGGTGTGCCCGGTGACGATGGCTTTCATGCTGGCCATGGTCGGCTGCCCCTCAAGAGTCGGTCGAGGCCTTGGCAAGGTTGGTGGCCTTGCACTCGGATTCCTTCTTGGCGGTGCTGGCGCACAGGCGCGCCTTGCACTGATCGGCTTCGGCGACCGACGCCAAGGTCTTGCACTGCTGGAGCTGGGAGGCAGGTCCGGTGGCCTTCTTCGGCTGGCCGGCCTTGGAGTGGGCCACCAGCGCGGCAAGCAAGGCAACGTCGCTGTCGGACTGGGTTGCCGCTTTCGCATGCACGGCGCCCTTCTTGGCAATCACCGGTTCAATGTTCATGGCCATCGCTTCGGCGTCTTGCTTCTCGTGCGCTTTGGCTGGCGTTGCCTTGGCCACGGCCACCGGCTTTTTGACCGCTGCCACTTTGGGCGCCGCGTGGGCAGCATGCGCCGTCTTTGGCTCGGCGCGCGCTTCCAGCATCTTGGTCAGTTCGTCCGGGGCCGTCTTGGCGTCGGCCAGCGCTGCCGGTTTGGCCGGTGCGCTCGGCGCCTCGTCCAGGATGGCGGCGGTCGACACTTCCTCCGCTTCCGCCGGTGCGGCCTTGGGAGCAGGCGTCGCCGGGGGCAGTGGCGCGGCAACGGCTGCCGGGGGCGCGGCGGCCATGACGATTTCCTTCTCGCCTTCGCTAACCAGCCACACGGCGGTGCCGGCACTCAAGGCCACCACGGCGGCGCCGGCGGCAACCCATACCATTTTCCCGCGGCGTGCCTTGGCCGCGCCAGCGCTGGTGCTCTCCGGATTGCTCTCCAGGGTGCCCAGGATGCGGTGGCGGTCCGCTTCGGCCTGCTGTTCGGTTGAAAGAAGACTGGGCCGACCTGAAGTCGGCGGGCGTTCATCACTGTGCTGCAAAATGTGCTCCTCGTTAATTTCTGCACAACTTATACGCGTCTTCATCGCTAGTCGCGCTGGAAAGTTTCATTTGTGCACTAACTTACACAAAATAACATCCAATCGTTCGCAAGATTAACATTAATTCAAGTTATACTAATAGGCAATCTTTGTAGTATCGCATATTTGACAAGGTGAGGTCCACGTGTTCGTGCTTGCAGTTGCTGCATATTTCCTGCTGGCGTGTCTGGTGAGCTGGTTGATTTTATTCCCGTCGGGACGGGAATTCCTGTTGCAGGCGCTCGCGGGCGCCGGGCAGCGCCTGCACCAGGGCGTGGGACGGATGGCCCAGCGCCAGGGGGAAGGCGCTTTAAAGATACAGCAGGCAGGCAGTGCATCTTTGCGCGGAGTCAGCGCGTTCATACGCCGCCATACCCTGCTGTGTGTGGGCGGCACCTTGCTGATCCTGTTGCCGCCGCTGGTAGCGGTGCTGTCGGGCGGCAAGACCGTGCTGGGCGGTTTCGACAGCCCTGGTCATGAAGTCAACGCCCAGGTCGCGCAACTGTTGGAAGGCGAACAACTTGTACCGCCGCCTGCCCTGCCCCCGCTGGCGTTTGCGACCGTGGAAGTGGAGCAGATCAGGCCAATGCTGGTGTCGGCCAGCCGTGACTGGGCCTTGATGAATCCGGCCTATTCGCAGCGCTTGCTGATGGCCTTCAAGATCATGAAGGAAAAGTACGGCTACGACATGGCGATCCTGGAAGGCTACCGTAGTCCGGAGCGCCAGAACACCCTGGCGGCGATGGGCAGCAGCGTGACCAACGCGGCGGCGTTTCAAAGCTGGCACCAGTATGGGCTGGCAGCCGACTGCGCGTTTCTGCGCAATGGCAAAATCGTGATCTCGGAAAAAGATCCCTGGGCCATGCGCGGCTACCAGCTCTATGGCGAAGTGGCCGAATCGCTGGGCATGACCTGGGGCGGCCGCTGGAAGATGATGGATTTCGGGCATACCGAATTGCGCGTGCAGGGCGTGATGAAGCACGCACAGAGTTAAACCGTTTTTGAAGGAGCAGGACAATGCCAGGACCTTTTATTCGTTTGGGTGACAAGACGTCGCATAGCGGCGCCGTGCTCGAAGCGTCGCAAATGAGCGACAGCGGCGGCATCGGCATCGCCCGCGTGGGCGACAAAGTCAGCTGCCCGCGCCATGGCAATGGCACCATCGTCAGCGGCGACACCACCATGATCATCGATGGCAAGGCCGCGGCGCGCCATGGCGACAAGACCTCGTGCGGCGCCGTGCTGATCGCCGGTCAGCAAGCGAGTATCGACCATGTATAAGGCATGACGATGCGTCCATCGCTCAAGAAAACACTGCTGGTAGTGCTGGCCTTTGGCCTGTGCTGGGGCGGCGCCATCTGGTACTGGCGCGCCACCAACCGTATGCCCGCGACGGCGGACCTGGTGATCTACCTGCTGGTGCTGCCCGTGCTGCTGTTGCTGCTCATCTGGCTGGGGGCCAAGCTGGTGGGGCTCATTGGTGCTGCGCCCGTGGCCGCTGCCGTGGCCGCGCCGGCGGCGGCCGCCGACACGCCGAGCGCCGCACCGGCCGCGCCAGCGCTGGCCATCATCGGCTCCGCGCTGCGCCTGCCGCATGGCGCCTCGCCCGAGGAACTGTCCGAAGCACTGCAGGAGAACAAGGCACGCGCCGACCTGGATCCCCAATTGCAGGACGACCAGGGCTATCCCATCATGACCGCGCGCAGCGAACATGCGGACGGCAGCAGCGTGCAGGAAGCGCTTGACGAGTGGCTCGTGGCGCAGCGCCTGCCGCCACTCGAACTCGATGAGGAACAATGGCGCGCCCTGACCATGGGCAGTGCGGTGGCCAATGAACTGGCGTCGCAAGCGGCGTCTCTCTTGATTCCAGCCGAAGGTACGCCAGCGACTTTGCGTCTGATGCCCATGCTGCCACCAGGCTGGAAAATGGAGCAGCGCCGCGTCGCCGGCCTGTGGTTGCGCCACGTGGTGGAACAAGCTGGCTGGCCGGCCGCCCATATTGCGCTCGCTGCCGAACTGCCAGCGGACGCGCGCGGCGCCACGCCGGCCGCTGTCCTGGGCCGCCTGGCACATCACGCAAGCAGCGCCGATGCCGCCACCGCCGCCATGATCGTCGCCTGCGGCTCGCATCTGGGCGAGGCCAGCGTCAACCAGTGGAACGACAACGCTACCCTGTTCACGGCGACGCGTCCGCAAGGCCTGATCCCCGGCGAAGGCGCGGCAGGGCTCTTGCTGGCGGACCTGCGCCAGATTGCTGCGCTGGAGATCGCACCGCCCGTCCTGCTGCACCTGGTCGATGAAGCGCGGCGCCACAATTCGGCGGACGATGCCAAGCGTGCCGACGCCGACCTGCTGGGGAACCTGACCGAAAAAGTGCTGGCACGCGCCCAATCCAAGGCCGATGAAGTCGTCATGGTCGTTGCCGATACGGGCCACCGCACCAGCCGTGTGCTGGAGCTGATGGGCCTTGCGGCTGCCGCCCTGCCGCAGCTCGATGAAACCGCGGATGTGCTGCGTGTGGGGGCCGCCAGCGGCACCTGCGGCGCGGTGCCCTTCATGGCGGCCCTGGCGCTGGCACGCCACCACGCACTCGAACGCGCCGCACCGATACTCTGTATTAGCAATGAAGATGCTTACCGCCGCTGCGCTGCCCTGATCCGGCCTGCGGCATCCCTGTCCTGAATGTTTATTAAACTGAGTTACCACCAATGATGCAAAAAATCTGGCAATTCCTGACACATCGCACCACCCTGCTGGTTATCGGCTGGATTGCGTTTGCCACCTTCCTGCTCCTGGGCGCGGCGCTACTCCAAGTGCCGATGACCTGGGCCTTCGGTGTCCTGGCGCTGGCCTTTGCCGCCGGGATCCTGGTCTGGCTGTGGCGCCGCCGCAGCCGTCGCCGTTCCTCGGCTGCCCTGGGCGGCATGCTCGAACAGCAGGTCGGCAAGGGCAATGCCAAGGGCGACCCCGCGCAGCGCCAGGAGCATGACGTCATCAAGAAGCGCATGCTCGACGCGATTGCCACCATCAAGGGTTCCAAGCTCGGTCACCTGTCCGGCGACGCAGCCTTGTATGAGCTGCCCTGGTATATGGTCATTGGCAATCCGGCGGCCGGCAAGAGCACGGCCATTGCCAGTTCGGGCCTGCAGTTCCCTTTCGCCGACAGCAAGATCGTGCAAGGCGTGGGTGGCACCCGTAACTGCGACTGGTTCTTTACCACCGATGGCATCCTGCTCGATACCGCCGGTCGCTACTCGGTCGTCGACGAAGACCGCACGGAGTGGTTTGGCTTTTTGAGCCTGCTGAAAAAATACCGCAAGAAGGCGCCGATCAACGGCATCATCATCGCCGTCAGTGTGGCTGAACTGACTGGCAACCGTCCCGAATTTGCCATCAACCTGGCCAAGAACCTGCGCATGCGGGTCCAGGAGCTGACCGAGAAGCTGGAAGTGCACGCGCCTGTCTACGTCATGTTCACCAAGGCCGACCTGATCACCGGCTTCAACGAATTTTTCCAGGATGCCGAACGCGGTGAACGCGACCGTGCCTGGGGCGCCACCATTCCCTACAGCCGCGTCACCAGCAGCCAGCAGGCGATCGACCAGTTCGACGCGCGCTTCGATGAACTGTACGACGGCCTTAAGGACATGAGCCAGGCGAACATGGCGCT
The DNA here is from genome assembly GCA_045810445.1 of Massilia sp. Taxonomy (GTDB): domain Bacteria; phylum Pseudomonadota; class Gammaproteobacteria; order Burkholderiales; family Burkholderiaceae_D; genus Telluria_A. The sequence goes on along the minus strand of JBJMVX010000272.1, from coordinate 2,449 downwards.
GCAGTGGCGTGAACGCATGCCGCCGGGCGTGTTCACCTTCCCGCTTGAATTTTCAACCATCAAGGCACCGCTGCGCGCCTTTATTGCCACGCTGTTTGAAGAAAATCCCTTCCAGTTCAAACCGGTCTTCCGTGGTTTCTACTTCACCAGCGCACTGCAGGAAGGCGAATCGGTGTCCGCCTCGTCCAAGCGTGTGGCCCAGCGCTTCGACATCAAGCTGCAGCCGCAGGAGCATGGCGAGGCCCATAACCAGCAGGGCTTCTTCCTGCTCAATTTGTTCCGCAAGGTGATCTTCGCCGACCGCGACCTGGTGGCGCAATACGCCAGCCCTGCCAAGACACGCATGCGCTACGCCGCCTTCTTTGCAGCCACCGCCCTGGTCGGCCTGGCGCTCGGTGGCTGGAGCTGGTCTTACATGAACAACCGCCAGCTGGTGGCCAATGTCCAGGCCGACCTCGATCAGGCCATCAAGGTGCAGGCACAAAAGCTGGACCTGCAATCGCGCTTCGAAGCCCTGCAGATCCTGCAGGACCGCATCGAGCAACTGGAAAAATACCGCGACCACCGTCCGCTCTCGCTGAGCCTGGGCCTCTACCAGGGCGACATCCTCGAGCGCAAGCTGCGCGAGGAATACTTTGACGGCGTACGCGAGGTGATGCTCAAGCCGGTCAGCCAGACCCTGGAAGCCTTCCTCGCCGAAGTGAACACCAATGCCGACCAGTTGCAGCCGGCCGTCAAGGCCGGCGCCACCGATGCCAACCCACTGGCATCACTGAGCGCCACGCCGGCCCCCGCCGCCAACGCCACGCAACCGTTCAAGGATGCGTCGCCAACGAGCTCTGAAGATGCCTACAACGCGCTCAAGACCTACCTGATGTTGAGCGACAAGGCGCACGCCGAAGGCGGCCATCTGAATGACCAGCTCACCCGCTACTGGCGCGGCTGGCTCGATGCCAACCGGGGCGCCATGCCGCGCGAGCAGATGATCCGCAACGCAGAACGCATCATCACTTTCTACATCGCCCAGATCAACGACACCTCGTGGCCTACCATCGACGGCAAGCGCACGCTGGTCGACCAGACCCGCGACAATCTGCGCAAGGTCGTGCGCGGGATGCCGGCGCGCGAGCGCGTGTACGCGGACGTGAAGGCCCGCGCCGCCACGCGCTATCCATCGATGACGGTGGCGCGCATTGTGGGCGACCAGGACAAGGAACTGGTCCTGGGCAGCTATGCCATCCCTGGCAGCTTCACGCGCGAAGCATGGCAGGGCTTCATCCAAGACGCCTTCCGCGACGCAGCAAACCGCGAACTGCAAAGCGCCGACTGGGTGCTGAAAACCGCTTCCAAGGACGACCTGACACTGGAAGGCAGCCCTGAACAGATCCAGAAGGCGCTGGTGGAGATGTACAAAAACGACTACGCCAAGGAATGGCAGAAGTTTGTGCAGGGCGTGACCATTCGTGACCTGGAAGGCTTTGACGCTGCTGCCGTGGCCATGAACCGCCTTGGTGACCCGCAGACTTCCCCGCTGAACAAGTTGATGACCACCGTCTACGAGCAGACCTCGTGGGACAATCCCTCCCTGATCGACGCTGGTCTGCAGCGTGCTTCGCGCGGCATCACCGGCTGGTTCAAGGAAGCCATCCTGCGCCAGGCGCCTTCGCAAGTGAGCATCACGGTGCCCGCCCCTGGCAGCGTGCAGAACGCCGCCCTGCCCCTCGGCCCCGTAGGCCGTGAATTTGCCGGCGTGGCGCGCATGGTGGTGGCACGCGACCAGGGCACCTCGCTTATGCGCGGCTACATGGACCAATTGTCCAAGCTGCGCACGCGCTTTAACCTGATCAAGAACCAGGGCGACCCAGGACCCGGCGCCAAGCAGCTGATGCAGCAAACGCTGGACGGCAGCGGTTCCGAACTTGCCGAAGCGCTCAAGTATGTGGACGAGCAGATGCTGACCGGGATGACCGATCCGCAGAAACTGGCGATTCGTCCGATTTTGGTGCGCCCGCTGATGCAGACCTTTGCCGTCATCATCAAGCCGACCGAAGCCGAAATCAACAAGGTGTGGGCGGCGCAGGTACTGCAGCCTTTCAACCAGAACCTGTCGACCAAGTTCCCGTTCTCGACCGAGTCGAAAGCCGAAGCGACCAACGACGAAATCGGCCAGGTGTTCGGTCCCTCCGGCGTGGTGGCGAAATTCTTTGACACGACCATCGGCCCGCTGGTGGTTCGCCGTGGCGACACTTTGAGCGCGCGTACCTGGGCCAACATGGGCATCACCCTCTCGCCGCCCGTGTTGACCAGCTTCCCTGGCTGGATTGCCCCCCTGGGCGCACCTAGCGTCGCCACTACAGTCGCTGCCAGTGCGGTGGAAACCCAGACCCTGTTTGACCTGCAGGCCCTGGGCACCGTTGGCGCTACCGAATTCACCATCGAGATCGATGGC
>JBJMVX010000271.1:0-10214 GCA_045810445.1 Massilia sp. | reverse complement strand
ATGCCCGGCGATTGACGGGAGCGAACAAAGCTACCCTGGGAAGGACTGGTTCTTCTTGTCCGACAACGTCCCGCTGGAAAACGCCTACCGCGTCAAGGCGCGCGTGGAGAGTGCGGGGCTGGCCTTCCTCGATGCGGAGAAGCGTGAAGCGAAGGATGGGCGTGCGATGCCCGATCACGGCACGACGCCGCTTGGCGTGTATTCGGTGTCGGCGGCGCCGCCGTTGGAATGCCGGACCAAAGATGCGTTCTTTCAGGAGCGCTATGCGGCCTGTTATGTGGCCGGTATCTACAACAAGACGCTGCGCGGCTGGACCCTGCACGTCGCGCTGCGCAAGAACGGCGAATATAAATTTATCGAGAGTCGCCGCAGCGCGAAATAGACACGCTTCGGGAGATCCGCAATGACGAAAGAAAAATTAACCCTTTCCCTTGTGCTAGCGCTGTGCGCAAGCATCGGGCTCGCCGCGCCAACTGCACCCGAAGCCATTTACCGCGGAGAATATTTTTATAATTTCGAAGATTCGTATCTGACGCCCACCGGCAAGACTGAAGCATGGTGCATCAGCTCGGACATGTCGAAGGCTATGCTTCCGGCCAAAAATGGTAGTGCGGCGTGGGGTACATCATCGGTCGTTCTTCGGGGGCGGCTTGGTCCGACAGGCCACTTCGGTGGACTGGGGCGCTGCACGCGCGTGCTTGAAGTGATTGAAATTATTGAAGTGAAAAGCATGCGAGGGCGTGAAAAGGCCAGCGCATCGCAGCTTCATAGTTGACCCTGTGCCCTCGCGGATGCGCGACGACATCGGTTTCTCGAGCGATGCACTGGCATCGAACAACAGTTTGCCTGTCGCCTCGCGCAAACAGTTGACCCGTCGTCCTCGCGCAAGCGGGGACCAATAGGAAATCAAGCTCAGTATGGGTCCCCGCATGCATGCGCGAGGATGACGAGTTTTGAGGCGATTCACGCCATCGTCCAACAGTTGACCCGTCGTCCTCGCGCAAGCGGGGACCCATAGGAAATCAAGCTCAGTATGGGTCCCCGCATGCGCGAGGACGACGGGTTGGCAGTCAAATCAATGCGCTAGGACGACGGGTTGGCAGTCAAATCAATGCGCTAGGACGACGGGTTGGCAGTCAAATCGATGCGCGAGGTCGACGGGTTCGCCAGTCCGTGCGGCTCTTAAGAATTTGCCGCGCGCTCCTTGCGCAGCACGACGTGTGTCGCGGCCTGCGTCGGCACATGCTCCGTGCTGCGAAAACCCATTGCAGGCAAATCCAGGCCTGCAAACAGGGATTCTCCGGATCCCAGCAACACCGGCGCCACTGCCAGATGCATCTCGTCCACCAGCCCCGCCTGCAAATACTCGCGTATGGTCGCGACCCCACCACCCAAACGTACATCCTTGCCATTGGCCGCCTCCATGGCCTGCTTGTAGGCGGACTCGATGCCATCGGTGACGAAGTAGAAAGTCGTGCCACCTTTCATAGCGAGCGGCGCACGCGGATACTGGGTCAGAACAAACACCGGCACATGGTAAGGCGGCTCTTCACCCCACCAGCCCTTCCATTCATCGTCAGGCCAAGGCCCCCGGATCGGACCGAACATATTGCGGCCCAGGATCCACGCACCCAGGTTGGCAAAGCCCTGCGCGGCAAAGTCGTCGTCCGGACCATCACTGCCTTGGCCCTCATTGCCTATCATGCTTTGAAAAGTGCGGGTGCCGAAAACCCACTTGTGCAAATCCACGCCACCTTTTCCCATCGGATGCTCAAGGCTCTGATGCGGCCCCGCGCCAAAGCCATCGAGCGAGACGGAAAAACTGCGTACTTTGAGTTCGGACATCACATCACCTGTTCACTTCGTTAGCGCGCATGGACAGCGGCTCATCGTTTGACGATAACATTTTTCGCGAGCGTTTTGAAGCGCTCGCCGTTCGCCTGCACGATGGTGATTGTCAGGTGCCCGGTCTTGCTCACATTGAGATCGGTGGCGGTATCGGACTTGCCTGCATGCGTGCCGCCGACAACGTCGCACTGATCGCCGTCTTTGACGGCAGGGGAAGTGGCGTTCATTGATACTCCTTCATAGCTTGTACCTATCCGCGAAGCTGTTTCCAGCTCCTTGACCATGCGCGACGAGGCCCGTCCAGTGATGACACTATTTGCTGCTGGGTGGGGCGATTTGCTCCGCTGCTTTGCCGGTCGGGTTCATTTGCCCCAGCTTCACGTAGGCGGCGGCCAGGCGCTTCTGGTTTTCAAGCTTGGCCTCGACTATGGGTTGCTGGCTGATGCCGTAGGCTTGAACCAGCAATTCGCGTTGTTGGACGACGCAATCGAATTTGCCGATTTGCTCGCACATGTCGGCGAGCTCACTTCGGCTGTCAATGGCGTCCGGGTGGGCGTTGCTGTCGATCGGTGTGCGTGCTGCCAGCAGTGATTCCTGCAGGGCGATCGCTTCTGGCAGCCTGCCCTGGCTGTGATACAGGTGGGCCCGCGCACGTCGAATACGCGGCAATAAAGCCGGACTCAAGCTAACTGCCATTCCTTCCGCTGTCGTGTAGCCGGTCTCCGCAAGACTGAACTTGCCCTGGCTGTGCAGGATATCGGCCTGGTCGAGCGAGAGCTTGAGCAAGTCCAGCTTTGCACGGAATTGGCGGTTGCGCAATTGCTGCACCAAGGGCGCCGAGGTCGCAGCCGGCGCGGCAGCAGGCGGAGCCGCCAGTGCCGCGTCCAGCTCAACTTGCAAGTTGCTCAGCATTTCCGTCTTGGCGTCGATGTCCTCGCGAACCGCGGCAAGTGCGCCCTCAACATCGCCCTGTCGAAACTTGGCAACATGGCGCGGGACCTCGGTCTCCCGCTGCGGGGACGCATTGGGAGCGATCGCGTAAGCGCGGACCCGCAGCGCTTCGCCTTCGGTGTAGCGCATTTGGCCATACTTCACGCCTGAAAGTAGCAGCATGCTCGTGCGCAATTGCAAGTTGTCTTCCGCTGATGCAGCGAAAACAGTCATCGCGCTGGTCAGGGTTTTCTCCGCAGCCAGATAGTCTTTTTTCCGCAATTGTAATTCGCCCAGCGTCAGGTAAACGAGGCCGAGCTTGCGTTCCGAGGGCAGGGCGGCAACGGCCTGCAGCAATACCCCTTCCAATGCAGGCATGCTGTTGCGGGCGCGCGCGCTGGCAATGCGCCGGTTCAAGGCCGCGATCGTCTCTGGACTGGACCAGCCCTGGGTTTGTCCCAGCATCGGAATGGCCAGCTCCAGCACGGCATCGCCCTGAGCGCACATCGTTTCCTGGAAATACTGGGCGGCGAGCGCGTTGAGCGCGCTTGCAGTGCGCGCGGATACTGGCATGTCATGCATTTTGGCAAGCGCAATTTCCGCTGCGCGGTCGCGGTCGTCATCGTTACGACTCTGATGCTGGAAAATGGTTTTCTTGATCCAGGATTCGGCCGAGCCATCCTCGGTCGCGGCTGCCCGTTTTAATGCAGCCTCGTCGGTGGTCGCCGGACGCGTCATGTCGCTGCGCCCACAATAGATGGTCGGCATGGTCAGGACAGTTGCCTGAGACAAGGCTGGTATCGCCAGCAAGACGAGAAGAAAGCGCTTCATTCGAGCGTCCAGACGTATTGCACTGCCGTTGTCATCTGTTCGGGCACGCCGTTGATGCTGCCCGGTCGGTACAGGCAGTTTTTCAAGCCTGCCAGGGCGGCCTTGTCCAGATTGGAAAATCCTGAAGAGCGCGACACGCCTGATTTGATCAGCTCGCCGCTCGCTGCAACGACCATGTAGAGCGTGACCGTGCCAGTTTCTTCATTGCGCAGCGAGCTTTTGGGATACTCAGGGCGTGTGCAGGTGTCCGCACTGAGCCATTCCGGGCCAGTTTCCGTGCGCACGAATTCAGGGACGAAGTGCCCTGCGGGAGGTGGCGCCGGTGCGATAGCAGGCGCGGCACTTGGTGTCGGAGGTTTTGCTTTGGGTTTTGCTGGCGCGGCAAAGCCGGTCGCAGCGAGGGTAGCCAGTAGTGCGCCCATGAGCAGGCGCGCGAACTTGGCGGTAGGTAGATTGATGCGCATAGCGGGCGAGCGTGCCTATTCGTGTGGGGTGTGCAGATGGCGGCCTTGGCCGACGTCTTCGCGGAGAACTCAGAGCAGTGAGTATGGCCGCACTTTGCAAAATGCACAATCCTGCAGCGCCAGGCGCTTCGCCACGAGGCGCCGCCTTAACGCGTCGTGCTCACCGCCTTGTTCGCCGGCTGCTTCATTTCGCGCGCCAGCGCCCGGAAATTGTCGACGTAGTAGACCTTGTCAATGGCCCAGCCACTGCCCTTGGACCAGGTCATGTGATAGGAGGCGATGCGCGCCGTGAACGGCGCTTCCAGGCAGGGCTTGTTCCTCAATGCCTGCGCAAGCTCGCGCTCGGAACTGGCATCGTTGAATTTCTCCAGGCTGTCGAGCAATTCGGCTTTCCCCTCATTGTCGATATTGGTACGGAAGATGAGCGCGTATTTTTTCAGAAAGGCTTTCCTGGAAACGGGTATCGGTTTTTCGTCGCCGTAAGGGCCCAGCACCTGAAGGGGGAAGGCATAGAATTTGCTGATCCGCGCTGGCGCCTCCCTGAGCGAGGCGGCGCGAAACTGCTGCCAGAAATTGCGCAATTCCTCAGCGCTGCTGGTATTGCAGGCCGATGCGCTTGCGCTGATTGCGCACATCAAACAGAGAAAGAGCCATTTGTTCATATTCGATTCCGGTGCAGGGATTGGCCTAGTGATGCAAGCTTACCAGGCCCTGCGGCGTGCGCATGAACCACATCAGATGTCGAACACCAGGCAGGTCGTGGTCGCAAACGCGTACAGCTTGCCGTTGGCGTCCGTAATGCGTCCTTCGGCAATGCCCACTTGCCCGCCCAGATTGACCACCTTTGCCTCCGCTCGCACGGGCCCAGTCTTGTCGGTCATGGCACGAATATAGTTGACCTTCAATTCCAGCGTCGTGTAGCCCTTGCCGGCCGGCAGCAAGGTATGGATGGCGCAGCCGACTGCCGTGTCCAGCAGGGCCGCTGCGTAACCACCGTGCACCACGCCGCTCGGATTGTAATGGGCCAGCCCCGGCATGCCCTGAAATACCGTGGTGCCCGGGCCCACTGATATGGGGGTGATGCCCAGCAGTTCGGCAATCGGCGCCGGGGGCAGGGCGCCCGTGCTGATCCCTTCCAAAAACTCCATGCCGCTGCGGGCGCGCAGTTCGGCGCGGTCCGCCACGCCGGCTTGCCCGAGTCGTTCGCGCATTGCTGCCGCTTCGTCCAGCCACTGCTGGCGCTTCTCCAGATTGTCCATTGCCTGTCCTTTTTTGGTGGGTTTGTACAAGATGCGTGTATATGCACTATAATCGAATTTACGGAATACGTGTAACTGCACCTATATGGCTGGTCATGACGGACTTCATCGATAAACCGCTCGGTTGTACCTGCTTCAAGCTGCGCAAGCTCACGCGCGCCATGTCGCGCCTGTACGACCAGCACCTGGCTACCGTGGGCCTGAAGACGACGCAGTACAGTGTGCTGGTCAACGCCGCGCGCGCCGCGCTGCCGGTGGCCGACCTGGCTGACTTGCTGGGCGTCGAACGCACTACGCTCACGCGCAACCTCAAGCCGCTCATCGAGGCTGGTTGGCTGGCGCTCATGCCAGGCGCCGACAGCCGCCAGCGCATCGTCACCATTACCGAGGCTGGCCGTGAGAAAATCAAGGTCGCCTATGTCGCCTGGCGCCACGCCCAAACCGCATTCGAACAGTTGATGGGGCGTGACGCAGTGCGCGCGCTGCACCGCCAACTGGAAAGCACCATGACGCAGTTAGCCCCCTTGATCGAGGAAGTGAGCCATGAGCACTGAAAACCAGATGAGCCCGCGCGCGGCCTGGATGTTGATCCTGGCCGCTGCCGCGATCCTGACCCTGACCATGGGCACGCGCGTCACTGTCGGCATGCTGATCTCGCCGATCAACACCGCCACCGGCCTGGGCATCGCCAAGATCAGCCTGGCCATGGCCATCGGCCAGTTCGTGTGGGGCGCGGTGCAGCCGCTGTTTGGCATGCTGGCCGATAAATGGGGCTCGTCCAAGGTGATCATCCTGGGCGCGCTCTTGCTGGCCGCCGGCATGGGCATGACGCCCTTCGTCAGCGCGCAATGGACGCTCATTTTGTGCATGGGGATTCTGGCGCCGGCTGGAGCGGGCGCGGGCAGCTTCTCCATCCTGATCGGCGCCACCGCCCAGCGCCTGCCGGTGGAGCGGCGCCCCTTTGCCGCAGGCTTCATTAACGCGGGCGGCTCGTTCGGCCAACTGCTGTTTGCTCCCCTCATGCGCATCATCATGGACTCGGCCGGCTGGATCGTCGCGATGCTGGCCATGGCCGCCAGCACGCTGCTGACCATTCCGCTGGCTTGGCCCCTGCGCCGCGCTGCAGGCCTGACGACGCCCGCCACGCCAGCCGTCGTCAAAGCACCAGAGGCACCTGGCATGGGCATCGGTGCGCAGATCCGGCTTGCGATGCGTGACCGCAGCTATCTGTGCCTGCACGCGGGATTTTTTACCTGTGGCTTTCACATCGCCTTCCTGGTGACCCATTTGCCGGGCGAGGTCAATCTGTGCAATCTGCCCGCCAGCGTGTCGTCCACCGCCATTGCCTTGATTGGCGGCTTCAATATCCTGGGCAGCTTGAGCATGGGCGCCTTGACCAGCCGCTATCGCATGAAGTCCCTGCTTGCGCTGCTCTACGCCAGCCGCGCCGCGATCATCGTGCTCTATCTGCTGGCGCCGAAAACTGCGCTCACCTTCTATGTGTTTGCCGCTTCTCTGGGCTTTACCTGGCTGGCCACGGTGCCGCCAACGGCTGGCCTGGTGGGCAAGCTGTTTGGAGTGCGCTACCTGTCAACGCTGTTTGGATTGACGCTGCTGTCGCACCAGATCGGCGCCTTCTTCGGCGCCTGGTTGGGCGGCCTGGCCTTTGTCGCCAATGGCAATTACAACTGGATGTGGTACGCCGATATTGCACTGGCCCTGGCCGCCGCCCTGATCAACCTGCCGATCCGCGAAGCGCACGTGGTGCGCGCGCCAGCCACCATGGCGCCGGTCTGAGTCATGGCGCGCGACACCTACGCCTATCGCGACGTGGCCATTGAATCGGTGCTCGACCCGCGCAGCGGTGCGCTGCGCATCCAACCCATGGCGGGCCAGGCCTTCGCTCCCACGCTGGCGGTGCAATGCGCACGCGCCTTGCGCGACACGGCGCGCTACCCGGCGGGCACGCGCTTCCTGGTGTCGGCCAAGCTGACCGACCGTTTGGGCGGCACGCCTTTCCTCTACGTGTACCACGGCGATCCGGTGGTGGTGCTGACGGCGGCGCAGGCTAAAAAATTTCTGGCTGAGTTCCGGCGCGGACGGATCTAGCCAGGTAGCTGCGGTAGAAGTCGACGAAGGCGCGCACCTTGGGCGGCACGTGCTTGCCCGGCGGGAGCACCGCGTACACGCCACCATTGGGCAAGGTCCATTTCGGCAGCACCTTCACCAGTCGGCCTTGCGCCAGCGCTTCACGCGTGGTCAGCGTCTCCAGCGCCGTCATGCCGGCGCCGTGCTCCACCAGTGCCAGCAGGGTGTTGGGCGAATCGACCTGCATGCGCGAATTCATATGCACCGTCACCTCCTTGCCCTCAGCGTGGCTGAACTTCCAGGTCAGGGGCGCAGGCAGCAGCGACAGCGCCACCCAGGCGTGCTGCGCCAGGTGTTCGGGGCGCTTGGGCGTGCCGTGCCGTTTCAAATAAGCCGGCGAGGCCACCACCAGCTGCGAAAATTCGCCCAGCTTGATGGCGCGCTGGGTTGAATCGCGCAACCAGCCCATGCGAAACGAGAGGTCTATCCCTTCGGCCACCATGTCGGCCACGCGGTCGCCCGTGCGCAGGTCCACCTGCAGGCGCGGGTGCAGGGCTGCAAACTCCACCAGGGCGGGGCCGATCGATTGGGTTGCCTGCATGGCCGTGGTGGACACGCGCAGCATGCCGCTCAACTCTCCCTGGTCGCTGCCTGCTTCGGCCAGCGCGTCGGACAGGCCACGCAGCAGCGGTTCACAATGCGTGTGCAGCGCGCGGCCAGGGTCGGTCAAGGACACCTGGCGCGTGGTGCGCGTGAACAGGGTCACACCGAGTTGGCGCTCCAGGCGCGCGATCTGCACGCTCACCTTGGCCTTGGCCACGCCCAGGCGGTCGGCCGCGCCGGTAAAGCTGCCTGCTTCGACCACCGCGTCAAAAATGGTCAGCGCATTGAGATCGATGTGGTCAAGGTCTGCCATGGTATTGATTGATAAGAAAACGAGAATAATGAATTATCGTTCTTGCTGTTTATCTTATCAATAGCTGGTGTCATGATGCTGCTCATCCCAACCACTTATCAGGACCAGCACATGAACATCACCCTTATCGGCGCCAGCGGTTTTATCGGATCGGCCATCCTGCAGGAAGCACTGGCGCGCGGTCACAAGGTGACGGCACTCGTCACCCGGCCCGAACGCCTGGCGGCCCACGCCGGCCTGACCGCCTTGGCCACCAATGTGATGGATGTCGCGGCCTTGACCGCCCAACTGGCCGGCAGCGACGCTGTCATCTCGGCCTTCAGCGGTCACGCCCAGACCGACATCCAGGACTACTTTGTCGCCGGTGTGCGCAGCATCATCGCTGCGGCCAAGGAAGCGCGCGCACCGCGCCTGTTGATGGTCGGTGGCGCCGGCTCGCTGGAAGTGGCGCCTGGCGTGCAGTTGCTCGATACCCCCGGCTTTCCCGAGCAATACCGCGCCAGTGCCGAAGGCGCACGCCAGGCGCTGAATTTGCTGCGCAAGGAGAGCGCTTTGAATTGGACCATGCTCAGTCCCTCGGCCATCATCGCGCCGGGCCAGCGCACAGGGAAATTCCGCAGCTCGCCAGACCAGTTGCTGATTGACGCCGAGGGCAACAGCCGCATTTCAGTGGAAGACTTCGCCGTCGCCATGGTCGACGAGCTGGAGCAGCCAGCGCACGCGCGCCAACGCTTTACGGTCGGTTACTAGAGCGGGTAGGGCGATTCGCGGACGGCGTGCGCGCTCATGCAAATATTGCTACTATTTGTATTGATCGCACCCGTCGTCCCATCGAACACCGCTCGAAAGGAATGCCATGGCAACCAGAAAGATCGCAGTCATTATTGGCAGTTTGCGCAAGGACTCCTTCAACCGCAAGGTCGCCAAGACCCTCATGCTGCTCGCGCCCTCCACGCTGGACATGGAGATCGTGGAAATTGGCCAGCTGGCCATCTACAACCAGGACGATGACGCCTCGCCGCCGGCCACCTACACCGAATTTCGCGAAAAAATCAAATCCTACGACGGCGTGCTGTTCTGCACCCCGGAATACAACCGCTCCGTGCCAGGCGTGCTAAAAAACGCCATCGACGTGGGCTCGCGCCCATATGGCCACAGCGCCTGGAGCGGCAAGCCCTGCGCGGTCGTGAGCGTTTCGCCTGGCGCCTCGGGCGCCTTCGGTGCCAATCACCATTTGCGCCAATCGCTGGTCTTCCTGGACATGCCAACCATGCCCCAGCCCGAAGCCTATATCGGCAATGCGGCCAAGCTGTATGACGGCGACCAGCTCACCGAAGATAGCACGCGCGCCTTCCTGCAAAAGTTCATCGACGCCTTTGCCGTGTGGGTGGAGCGCCATGCCGACTGAAAGCGCATGATACGCATCGCGCACATCGACCATGTGGTGCTGCGCGTGGTCGACCTTGATGTGATGATCGCCTTTTACTGCAATGCCTTGGGATGCAGCGTGGAGCGGCGTCAGGACGAGATCGGCCTGGTGCAACTGCGTGCAGGAAGCTGCCTGGTCGACCTGGTGCCGGTCGACGGCAAGCTCGGTCGAATGGGCGGGGCCGCGCCGGCAGCGCAAGGGCGCAATATGGACCACCTGTGCTTTCGCGTTGAACCCTTCGACGAAGCGGCCATCCGCGAGCAACTGGCCGCCAGCGGCGTGCAGGCAGGCGTGCTTGAATCACGCTATGGTGCGGAAGGTGAGGGGCCGTCCATCTACCTGGCCGACCCCGAAGGCAACACCATCGAGCTCAAAGGTCCGCCCGCGCTGCCCTGCGCCGGCTAGATGCGCGCGCGTCCCACGGCAGCATCCTTCTCGATCCAGTAGTT
>JBJMVX010000270.1:0-6180 GCA_045810445.1 Massilia sp. | reverse complement strand
TGGCGCGCTCGCAGTGCAGGCCAGCTTCCATCGCCAGCGCGATATTCGGGCGCACGCCGGCCGCCATCACCACCAGGTCGGCCGGCAGCTCGCTGCCATCCTTGAAGCGCACGCCGGTGACTTTCTTCTCGCCGATGATGTTAGTCGTTTGCGCGTCGAGCATGAAGTGCAGGCCCTTCGCCTCCAGCGCCTGTTTCAACAACAACGAGGCTGGCTTATCGAGCTGCATGTTCATCAGGCTGTCGGTGACATGGACCACGGTCACGCGCATGCCGCGCCGCTGCAGACCATTGGCCGCCTCCAGCCCCAGCAAACCGCCGCCTATGACCACGGCGTGAGCGCCGCTGCGCGCCGCGTCGAGCATGGTGCATACGTCGTTCATGTCACGAAAACCAATCACGCCTGGCAGCGTGTGGCCGGGGACCGGAATGATGAATGGCTTCGATCCGGTCGCCATCAACAGTCGGTCGTACCAAACCTCGCGCCCCGATGCGGAGCGCACCAGGCGCCGACGGCGGTCGATGTGCACCACGGGGTCACCTGCATGCAATGTGATACTGTTTTCGACATACCAGGCCCTGGTATGTATCATGATATCGTCCATGCTCTTCTCGCCCGCTAGCACTGGCGAGAGCAGGATGCGGTTGTAGTTCCCGTGCGGCTCGGCGCCAAACACCGTAATGTCATACAGCTCAGGCGCGAGCTTGAGCAGCTCTTCGACCGTGCGCATGCCGGCCATGCCGTTGCCGATCACGACCAGCGACTGCCTGGCAGCTGCCGCTGTCATGCGCCTACCCACACCTTGCCGCCTTCGATGCGCGCGCGGTAACTGGCCACAGACTGCTCGGGCGCTTCCAGGCATTCGCCCGTCATCAGGTCAAAGTGCTGTTTGTAGATCGGCGAGGCAACCACGATGCGCTCACCCAGGCTGCCCACCAGGCCGCGCGAAAGCACCGAGGCGCCGCTATTAGGATCGAAATTCCCGATCGCGAACACGCGCGGTTCGGCGCCCGCCACATGAAAAACCGCCACCTGTTCACCAGCTAGCAAGGCGCATACGCCGGTGTTGGGAACGATCTCCTCGAGCGCGCAGACGGCGGTCCAGTGATCGAGTTGAATATCGCGGTGCATAAGAACTCCTTCAGGCAGATTGAATGGCAATGACGCGCTTGCGTTCTTCGATGGTGGCCGGACGAATTTGGCCCCGTTCCGGCATGAACACCACGTTTTGGTCGGCCTCGTCGCTGTTGACGAAATGGCGGAAGCGCTGGCGCGTGGCTGGATCGTTCACTGCGGCCTTCCATTCGCAAGCATAGGTATCGACAACGTGCTGCATATCCGCTTCCAGGTCGGCGGCCAGGCCAAGCTTGTCGTGAATGATCACGTCGCGCAGATAGTCCAGGCCACCTTCGAGGTTGTCGCGCCAGACACTGGTACGCTGCAGTCGGTCGGCGGTACGCGTGTAGAACATCAGGAAGCGGTCGATGTAGCGCACCACGGTTTCCTGGTCCAGGTCCGAGGCGATCAGTTCCGCGTGGCGTGGCTTCATGCCGCCGTTACCGCACACGTAAAGGTTCCAGCCCTTGTCGGTGGCAATCAGGCCCACGTCTTTGCCCTGGGCTTCGGCGCATTCGCGCGTGCAGCCGGATACGCCAAACTTGATCTTGTGTGGGGTGCGCAGGCCCTTGTAGCGGTTTTCCAGTTCAATCGCAAAGCCCACGCTGTCGGCCACCCCGTAGCGGCACCAGGTCGAGCCCACGCACGATTTGACCGTGCGCAGGGACTTGCCATACGCATGGCCGGATTCGAAACCGGCGTCGATCAGCTCCTCCCAGATGAGCGGCAGTTGTTCGACGCGCGCGCCAAACAAGTCGACCCGCTGGCCCCCGGTGATCTTCGTGTACAGGCCATATTTTTTGGCCACCATACCCACGGCAATGAGGCCGTCGGCCGTCACTTCGCCTCCTGGCATGCGGGGCACGACAGAGTAGGTGCCGTCCTTCTGGATATTGCCAAGAAAGTAGTCGTTCGAGTCCTGCAGGCTGGCGTGCTGCGGCTTGAGCACGAAATCATTCCAGGTAGAGGCCAAGACGCTGGCAGCAACCGGTTTGCAGATATCACAACCCATGCCGCTGCCATGTTCGGCCAGCAGATCGGCAAAGCTCTTGATGTGCCCAACCTTCACCAGGTGAAAAATCTCCTGGCGCGAATACGGGAAGTGTTCGCACAGATGATTGTTAACGGCCATTCCCTGCTTTTTCATTTCGGCCTTCATCACCTGCGTCACCAGCTGCACGCAGCCGCCGCAACTGGTCCCGGCATTGGTGCAGCTTTTTAGCGCGCCTATGGTGGTGGCACCGCCGCACACTGCAGCGCACAGTGCTCCCTTGGAGACGTCATTGCAGGAGCAGATCTGGGCGCTGTCGGGCAGCGCGTCCACGCCCAGGCCAGGGCGCGCCTTCCCATCGGCTGATGGCAGGATCAGAAATTCTGGCGACTCGGGCAGCGCTATTTTGTTGAGCATCATCTGCAGCAGGGTGCCGTATTCGCTGGCGTCGCCCACCATCACACCTCCGAGCAGGTATTTGCCACACTCGGAGACAACGATTTTCTTATATACCTGCTTGCGCTCGTCCGTAAACTGGTAGGAACGGCTGCCTGGGGAGACGCCATGCGGGTCGCCAATGCTGGCCACGTCCACGCCCATCAATTTGAGCTTGGTGCTCATGTCGGCACCGGTAAATTTTGCCGTCGCTTCGCCAGCGATATGACGCGCGGCGACGCGTGCCATGTCATAGCCTGGCGCCACCAGGCCGAATACCTGGCCATTCCACAGTGCGCATTCACCAATGGCGTACACGTTTGGATCGGATGTCAGGCAGTGCTGGTCGATCGCAATGCCGCCCCGTACCCCAACCGTCAGTCCACAGCTGCGTGCCAGCTCATCGCGCGGCCGTATGCCAGCGGAGAACACACTCATGTCCGCATCGAGGTGGCTGCCATCGGCAAAGCGCATGCGATGGGTGCCCGCTTCACCATCAATGATGTCCAGGGTATTTTTCTGGGTGTGTACCGTGACGCCCAGGTCTTCGATCTTGGCGCGCAAGACGCGTGCGCCACCATCATCCACCTGCACCGCCATCAGGCGCGGCGCAAACTCCACCACATGGGTGTCAAGCTGCATGTCGCGCAGGGCCTTGGCGCACTCCAGGCCAAGCAGGCCACCGCCAATGACAACACCCGTTTTCGAACGCTGGCCGCATTCGAGCATCGCTTCCAGGTCTTCGATGGTCCGGTAGACGAAACAGTCCTTGCGCTCCTTGCCTGGCAGCGGCGGCACAAACGGGTAGGAGCCGGTGGCGAACACGAGTTTGTCGTAGGCGAGAACCTCACCGCTGCCAACTGTGACCGTCTTGGCGACCCTGTCCACTGCCTGCGCGCGGGCATTGAGCATCAGGTGTATATTGCCATCGTCGAAAAACCCGGCCGGCACCAGCGACAGATCATCGGCCGACTTCCCCGCAAAAAATTCGGACAGATGCACGCGATCGTAGGCTGGGCGTGGTTCTTCGCACAGCACCGTCACTTCCAGCTCGGGCATGGCATTGGCGCCCAGCGACTCGAGAAATTTGTGACCTACCATGCCATGGCCGATGACGATGATCTTCATGCTGCCCTCCTTAAGCGATGGCGTTGTTGCCAGGTCCAGGCACCAACTCGGGGCTTCCAGTCAGGCGCACTGCGATGGCACAAATGGCCGAAAGCAGCACCATGCCCGACAGGATGGCCAGCGTTTGCTGGATGTCGCCCGTACCCTTCATCAAAAAGCCCGCCGCAACCGCGCCCACATTGCCGCCAGCGCCGATGATGCCGGCCACACCGCCCAGTGCCTTGCTGTCGATGAAGGGCACCAGCGCATACGTGGCGCCGCAGGCCATGTGGGTGAACAGACCAAACACCAGCATCGCGACGACCGCGAAGGCCACAGTCTCAGCCTTCGAAAACCACAGCAGGCCTGCGCCTTCGCCGATCATCATGATGAACAGCAGCGTGACGCGGCTATTGAGCGTGCCGCGCTGGGCCATCCGGTCAGATATCCAGCCGCCGAGTGCACGGGCGAACAGGGCCAGCAAACCGAAGCTGCCGGCAGCCAGGCCGGCCGATTTGAGCGACAGGCCAAAATGGTCGACATAGTAAACAGCGGCGATGTTGTGGATGAAAATCTCGATGCCGAAGCAGGCGCCGTAAGTCACGAACAGCAGCCACACGCGGTGATTGGCGCTGGCTGCCTTGAAGCTGGCCCAGCCCCCGCGTTTGCCGCCATCGATG
The DNA here is from genome assembly GCA_045810445.1 of Massilia sp. GTDB lineage: Bacteria > Pseudomonadota > Gammaproteobacteria > Burkholderiales > Burkholderiaceae_D > Telluria_A. Next base: position 1,851 of record JBJMVX010000270.1, on the reverse strand, counting down.
GGAATGCCGGCGGCGCGCAGGTCGGCGTAGTTACCGGCCGGGCAGTCCTGGGTAAAACGGTAGTACAGAGCGGCCATCACGAGCATCAGCACACCAGGCACCAGCAAGGCCACGCGCCAGCCGAGCTTTTCGCTCACACCCAGCATGACCACGGCCGTCACCAGCAAAGGCATCAGCGCCTGTGCTGCGCCGCCGCCGGCGTTGCCCCAACCTGCCGCTGCGGCGTTGGCAGTGCCCACCACCTTGGGGCCGAACATGACCGAGGTGTGGTATTGCGTGATGACGAAGCTGGCGCCCACGGCGCCAATCCCGAGACGGAAAAACAGGAAGCTCTCGTAGCTTTGCGAAGCAGCCACGCCCAGTACGGGAATGGCGCCCAGCAGCAGCAAGCCGGTATAAGTCTTGCGCGGACCGAAGCGGTCGCACATGGGGCCGACGATCAGGCGAATCAGGATGGTGATGGCCACTGCTGCGATATTGATATTGGCGACCTGGGTGAGGGTCAGGCCGAATTCGCCTTTAATGATCGGCATCAGCGGAGCGCAGGCGAACCACGCAAAGAAGCAGATGAAGAAGGCCATCCAGGTCAGGTGGAAGGCACGCATCTGCGGCGTGCTGAAACTGAATAGTGCGATGTTGTTAGCTTTATTGGCCATGTTTTATCCCGTTAAAAACAAAAAAGGCGTCCGACCAAGCCTGGTTATAAAAACCAGCTTGGGCGGACGCCGTTGTCCTGCCAATCCGTCGTTGGATCAGCGTTTGTGTTCAGGGGATCGCCATTGATCCTGTCTTCATATTAGCAATTGGCGTGCCAGTCGTTTTGCGGGGTATGCAGGCACCGACAGCGCGTTTTGAAGGCCGAAACGCTACATCGCGGTGCAGCAATGCGCAAAAATGATGCGCTTTGACGTGCGTTGCGCCTCTCAGGGATGATCGTGGCTGATCGCAAACGCGCCCGCGTAAGCTGCCGGGTCGCTGCCGTCCCACACCGTTCCGTCGATCAGCGTCGAGCTGCGCATCAAGGCCTCCGGCAGCACTGTTCCCGTCATCTGCGCTGCGGCGCGATACAGCTCCACCTGGTTGACCCGGCTCGCGATGGCCAGGTAGTCAGGGTCTTCCTTGACCAATCCCCAGCGCCGGTGCTGGGTCATGAACCACATGCCATCGGACAGGTAGGGAAAATTGACAGCGCCATTGCGGTGAAAGGCCAACGCATTCGGGTCCGTCCAACCTTCGCCCAGTCCATTCTCATACTGGCCAAGAAGGCGCGGCGCAATCAGGGCGGCGGTGGAATTAAGGTAAGCAGGACCTGCCAGTACGGCCGCAGTTTCAAGCTTGTTGGCCTCGGACGCATCAATCCACCTCCCCGCTTCCAGCACGGCTGCTATCAATGCGCGGCAGGCATCCGCGTTCTGCTGCGCGAAGCTGGCGCTCGTCCCAAGCACCTTGCCAGGGTGATCGGGCCAGATCTGCTGACTGGTGGCAGCCGTGATACCAATGTCTTCTTGTAGCGCGCGCTGGCCCCAGGGCTCGCCGACGCAAAAGCCATCGATCATGCCTTCGCGCAGACTGGCGACCATCTGCGCAGGCGGCACGGTCACCGTGCGCACATCGCGCAGTGGGTGGATATTGTGGGCAGCGAGCCAGTAATACAGCAGCATCGCGTGATTCCCGGTCGGGAAAGTGTGGGCGAAGGTATAGGGCCGCGAGGCTGAACGCGGCGCCTTGACCAGTGCCGTCCCATCGGCCGCCTTGGCGGCAGCGATGGCGCGCGACAGCGTAATGGCCTGGCCATTTTGGCTCAGATTCATGAGCACGGCCATGTCCTTCTGCTGACAGCCTATGCCCAGT
>JBJMVX010000269.1:0-11861 GCA_045810445.1 Massilia sp. | reverse complement strand
GCCTGTCGTCGTTGGGTGCAAGCCTGGCAAGGATTCGGCCCAAATCCCGGTAAATCGTTCATGGCAGATCTCAGCAGCTTGCGGAGCGTCAAACGCGGCTTCTCCGCGCATATGATCGCTATGGAAGCGTCTGACGATCTGTTTGCCATCACCGATGCAAAATGAATCAGTGAGCGTACGCAGCGGCCGGTTGGTCAGCCGGCACTCGATGCGATGGCTGTAATCCTGTAACAAGCGCATGAATCGCGGGTAGTTACGCTCAATATGGTGCTGATCGTGCATGGCCATCTGAATATGACCACCGCGGCCGAGAAATTGCCGCAGCGCCGCATCGGTAGTGCTGCTACCCAAAGGAAACACGGAAAAATCCGGGTCGAACATCAGCAAACTGGCGTTTGCGCGCGCGATTACGTCCAGGAAAAACGGTTCGAATTCCGCGCGGCTCGCAAATTTATGTGCAGCAGTGTCTTCCATGTCAGCCATCCTTTCAGGCAAGTTCGATCCAACCATCCTGGTACCAGGTATAGAGCGCTTCCATCACGTCGTCCGAGGCCTTCGCCAGGGCGGCGCCGGACAGGGAACGCTCGTTGGCCAGCACGTCCAGCACCGCCTTGTCGGCGCGCCCCACGGCAAACGATTCCCCGTTGATGAACACGTGTTTGCCACGATACAGCATCTGGGTCTTGAGCGAGAGCGCCACGCCGCGCTTGGCGATGGCCTCGGCAAAGCGGCCCATGGTCAGCGGCTTGGCCGGCCCCGTGAAGAACACATTATGCTTGGGCTCGGACAAGTGTTCGCCCACGAAGATGGTGACATCTTCTTCGGTGAAGCGCACCTTGTTCATTTCCTCGGCAATGGTGTCCAGCATATGGCGCGGAATTTCCGCCGCGTGCTTGGCTGGCTCGAGCTCGGGATCGGCATAACGGCCCGGCAGGTCAATCGAGTCGGCCATGAATTGCAGAAAGGCTTCGCCCAGTTCCTGGTAAGACGGCGAACGAAAGCCGATCGAATAGGTCATGCATTCGCCCTCGGCCACGCCGTCATGCGCGTAGTGCGGCGGCAGGTAGAGCATGTCGCCCGGCTCGAGCACGAACTCTTCCTGGGGCTTGAAATTGGCCAGGATCTTGAGCGGCATGCCTTCGACCAGCGACAAGTCTTTTTGCGCGCCGATGCGCCAGCGCCGCTTGCCATGGGCTTGCAGCAAAAACACATCGTAGGAATCGAAATGGGGACCGACGCCACCGCCATTGCTGGCGTAGCTGATCATCAGGTCGTCCAGGCGTGCGTCCGGCACAAAGCTGAACTGGCGCAGTAGGGCATCGGCGCGCTTGTCGTACAGATTGGCGCCCTGGACCAGCACGGTCCATTGTTCTTGTGTGGTCGGTGGCAAGGCCTCCAGCGGACCATGCTGCATCTGCCAGGCGCCGTCCACGTTGGTGATCAGGCGCGACTCGATATGGTTTTTGCTGGCCATCTCGGCCAGCGCCGCCAGCGTCAGCAGGGGCTTGAAACCGGGGATCGCCTGGCGGATCAGCAGTGGCTTCTTGTGCCAGTAATCGCGCAGGAACTCGGCGGGCGTAATATTGCCTAATAGCTGTAATTTTTTCATGCGATATTATAACCATGTCCTGTGTAGCCCACGGCGGCGGAGAGGTATAATCCGCCTCAACACTTTGAAAGGGATGCACGATGAAGATTGCCAAGAACACCGTCGTTACGGTCAACTACAAATTGTCCGATGCGCAGAACAACCTGATCGAAGGCGACAGCCCGCCCATGGTCTATCTGCACGGCGGCTACGAAAACACCCTGCCAAAAATCGAAGAAGAACTCGATGGCAAGGAAGAGGGCTATTCGTCCGTCATTCAGGTGGAGCCGGATGATGCCTTTGGCGATTATGATCCTGCCCTGGTCAAGGTCGAGCCGCGCAACCGCCTGCCGGACCCGCTGGAAGTGGGCATGCAGTTTGAAGGCATGCCAGACGGCACCGACGGCGACGAAGAAGCAATGATCTTCACCGTCACCGACATTGCCGACGACAAGGTGGTCCTGGACGGCAACCATCCCCTGGCCGGCATGGCCTTGCGTTTTGAATTGACGGTCGTTGGCGTGCGCGCGGCAACCGACGAAGAAATCGCCCACGAGCATGTGCATGGCGCCCACGGCCACCACCACGGCCATGACGAGGATGAAGACGACGGGGAAGAGGGCGACCACTTCCGCACCCACCCGGTGCACTAATCGATTTGCAGTACCCCCGCCAACGGCGCCCTAGCAGGCGCCGTTGGCGTATTCACACCACCCAGAGTGCATGGAGCACCATTCTTCAGGAGATACCGTATGACCTTGTCTATTCGCCGCACGCTGCTGGCGGCGTCCCTGGCCCTGATCTCGGCCGGCGCCTATGCCGCGCCCGCCAAACCGGCCGCCAATGTCGATATTGCCGTTCCCGATATCGCTTATAAAAAGTTCGTCCTGAAGAATGGCTTGACCCTGCTGGTGCATGAAGACCACAAGGCGCCTGTGGTGGCTATCAATACCTGGTACCACGTGGGCTCAAAAAACGAGAAGGTCGGCAAGACCGGTTTCGCCCACCTGTTCGAACACCTGATGTTTAGCGGCAGCGACAACTTCAATCAAGTGTTTCTGACCGCGATGGAGCGCATAGGCGCCACCAATCTGAATGGCACCACCAATAACGACCGCACCAATTACTTTGAAAACGTGCCAACCGGCATGCTCGACTATGCGCTGTTTGCAGAAAGCGACCGCATGGGCCATTTGCTCGGCGTGCTGGACCAGAAAAAACTGGACCTGCAGCGCGGCGTGGTGCAAAACGAAAAGCGCCAGGGTGAGAACCAGCCTTACGGCGTGGCAGAACAATTGATTGTTGAAAACACCTACCCGGTTGGCCATCCCTATTCCTGGACCGTGATCGGCTCCATGAAAGACCTGGATGCAGCCTCGATGACGGATGTCCAGGAATGGTTCAAGACCAACTACGGTCCGAACAACACCACCATCGTGCTCTCGGGCGACGTGACTCCGGAAGTGGCGCTGGCCAAGGTCGAAAAATATTACGGTGACATTCCTGCCGGCCCACCGCTGGCCAAGCACGAAGCCTGGGTTGCCAAGCGCACCGGCACCCACCGTGGCACGGTCCAGGACCGCGTTCCAGCCAACCGTTTGTATCGCGTGTGGAACGTCCCTGGTTACAACACCGCCAGCGAACCGCTGCTGGACCTCGCTTCCCGCGTGCTCGGTGGGGGCAAGACCTCCCGTTTCTACAAGCGCCTGGTGTACAAGGAACAACTGGCCACCATGGCGCTTGCTGAAAACGATACCAATGAAATTGCTGGCCAGTTTTCCTTCACGCTCACCGCGCGCCCAGGCGCCGACATGCGCAAGCTGGAAAAAGGTGCGGACGAAGAATTGCGCAGCCTGCTGAAAAGCGGCCCGAGCGCCCAGGAACTGGAACTGGCCAAGACCACCATACTCGCGCGTTTCACCCGGACCATGGAACGCGTGGGCGGCTTTGGCGGCAAGAGTGACCTGCTCGCCGCCTGCGCCACCTACACGGGCAACCCTGACTGCTACAAGGATTACCTGAAAGCGATCAAGGCTGCCACCCCGGCCCAGGTCAAGCAAGCCATGAACGAGTGGCTCAGTGATGGCGACTACGTGCTCGAAGTGCAGCCATTCCCGACCAACCTGAGCACCACTGCCAAACTCGAACGCAGCACCCCGCCTGCGCTGGGCAAAGCCGAAACGCTGAACCTGCCGCCCATGCAGCAAGCGACGCTGGCCAATGGCTTGAAAGTCGTGCTGGCCGAACGCCACACCGCGCCGGTGGTCAACTTCTCGATGATGATCGATAGCGGTTATGCGTCCGACTCCGCCGACCTGCCTGGCGTGGCCAGCCTGACGCTGCGCATGCTCGACGAAGGTACGGCAACGCGCAACGCACTGGCCATTGGCGCCGAGTTCGAAGCGCTGGGCGCCAACTTTGGCGGCAATACCAACCTGGACGGCGCCTTTGTGCAGATGGACGTGCTCAAGGCCACCATGGCCAAGGGCTTGGACGTGTATGCCGACATCGTCTTGCATCCAGCCTTTGCCGAGACCGAGCTCGAACGCCTGAAGAAGGACCAACTGGCAGCGATCGCGCGCGAAAAATCGAACCCGAACGCGATGGCGCTGCGCGTCATTCCAGCCATCGTCTATGGCAAGGGCCACGCCTACTCCCTACCCATGACGGGCAGCGGTACCGAGGCAGCTGTGGCGCGCATCACGCGTGCCGACCTGGTCAAATACCACCAGACCTGGTTCAAGCCGAACAATGCGACCTTGCTGATCGTCGGTGATACCACCATGGCGGAAATCAAGCCGATGCTTGAGAAAGCCTTTGGCAGCTGGAAGGCAGGTGAGGTGCCGAAGAAAAACATCGTCGAGGCCAAACCAGCGGCCAAGCGCATGGTCTACCTGATGGATCGCCCGGGCGCGCAGCAAAGCGTGATCTACGGCGTGCAACTGGCGCCACCGCGCAATTCGCCCGATGCCTTGCCACTGCAACTGGTGAACAACATCTTCGGTGGCACCTTCAGTTCGCGCATCAATACCAATCTGCGCGAAGACAAGCACTGGTCGTATGGCGTGCGCGCGCAGATTCCTTCGGCAGTCGGACAGCGCCTCTACATGAGCAGCTCGCCGGTGCAGACCGACAAGACGCGTGAAGCGCTGCAGGAATTGATTCAGGAGTACAGCAACATTGCTGGCGCCAAGCCGATCACTGCTGCCGAACTGGCCAATGCGCAAAACAATGAAACGCTTGGTCTGCCAGGCAAGTTCGAAACCGCAGGGCAGTTGAGCGGCGCCTACCAGACCATCTTGCAGTACAAGCTGCCGGAGAATTACTTCAACAGCTTTACCTCGACCGTGATGGCCCTGACGCCTGAGCAAGCAAATGCCCTGGCGGCGCGTACCATCGACCCTAGCAAGCTGGTGTGGGTGGTGGTGGGTGACATGAGCAAGGTGGAAGCGGGTATCCGCGACCTGAAGCTGGGTGAAGTCGTGAAGATTGACGCCGACGGCAAGCCGGTGCAGTAAGCCGCAGTCGCCATCCCCGCGCGCAACTGGCGGGCATGGCGACTGGTTCACTTCAAGGCTGTTCCAGCGTGAACAGGGTGTCGGACTTGGGCGTGACGTGCACCTGCACGGCATGCGCGCCGACACTGACATGGCCCAGGTTGCCGCGCCAGGTGATGGCCGGCTCCTTGCCTGGCACCAGAGGCGCCGTATCAATCAACAGTACCTTGCCCTCGAACTGGGCAGCGAGCGCCACAATCTGCCGGCGCGGTAATACAAATCCATCTTGCGTACTGCCGCGGCCCAACTGGGCCAACAAGCCTGGCTCTTCGCCGAGCACCTTGATATTCCCTTCAGAGAACAGCACCAGGGCATCGAGCTTCTTGCGCTTGGCTAAGGCAAACAGGCGGCTGATCCAGAAACGGTTGGCGACCACGCGGTCCTCGAACTCACTGTTGCGTCCGGCTTCGGCGCGGTAGTGGTTATTGTTCGACGGGATATTGACGGTTGCGTACAGCACCTTGCCAGTGGTCCAGTGGGCGTTTTCCGCGTAGCTGCGGAATTTGGCATTGGCCGATTGGCGCACCACCATGACGGGCTTGGCATCTTGTTCGGCCGGCTCGGCATAGAGCAATTCGCGCAGGCGATTCAAGCGCTCATTGCCAGCCATGCGGCCCGCAGAATTTTTGCAATCGGCCCAGTCACTGGCCGCTGGCGTGACAATGATCGGCGGCTGGGAGCTGGCCAGCATGTCGCGCCGATGCGCATACAAGGTATCGCTGCACGGTTCGTTCGCGCTCTTGAGGCCGGTGGCCAGCACGAAGGCCAGTTGTGGCTTGTGCAGCTTCGAGAGCGCCTGCTCCAGTTGCGCCTCGCCGCCGCCCTGGCCGAAGTTGTGGCCAATGACGCCGAACTGGTGCTCGGCCGATTTCGGCGCCGCCGCGCACATGCCATGCACGGCAAGGCACAGCAAAGTGGCCAGTACGGATCGCCGCATCATTGCGCAGCCAGGCGCTTAAGTTGGTACAACTGGGTGAGCGCTTCACGCGGCGTGAGCGCATCGGGATCGATGTCGGCCAGCGCTTCAAGCAGGGCAGCCGCATCGGCCACCGGCGCCACCTCCGGCATTTCCACATCCTCCGCGCACGGCGCCTGGGCAAACAGATCTAGCTGCGGGGTGGCGGCCAGCGCCTGCGACTCCAGGCGCGCCAGGTGCTTGCGCGCAGCCTTGATCACGGGCGGTGGCACGCCCGCAAGCTGCGCCACCTGCAGGCCGTAGCTTTGCGATGCGGGACCTGCCTGCACCGCGTGCAGGAAGACGATGCTGTCACGGTGTTCAACTGCCGACAGGTGCACGTTCGACGCGCTCGGATGGCTGTCTGGCAGCTGGGTCAATTCGAAGTAGTGGGTTGCGAACAGGGTGAAGCTGCGGCTGGTGTCGATCAGGTGGCGCGCAATGGCCCACGCCAGCGCCAGACCGTCGAAGGTGGAGGTGCCGCGACCTACTTCATCCATCAGCACCAGCGAATGCTCGGTGGCGCCATTGAGGATAGCGGCCGACTCGGTCATCTCCACCATGAAGGTCGAGCGCCCGCCGGCCAGATCGTCGGTGGCGCCAATGCGGGTGAAGATGCGGTCGATGGGGCCCAGCGTGGCGCTGGTGGCCGGCACATAGCTGCCCACATAGGCCAGCAGGGTAATCAAGGCCACCTGGCGCATGAAGGTCGACTTACCGCCCATATTGGGACCGGTGATGAGCAAGAGGCGCCGTTCATCGTTGAACTGGCAATCGTTGGCGATGAAGCGTTCGATCTGGTTTTCCACGACCGGGTGACGGCCTTCGACGATGTCCAGACAGGGCTCGGCCACCAATTGCGGCGCACACCAGTTGTGCTGCAGCGCGTGGATGGTGAGCGCTGCCAGGGTGTCGAGCTGCGCCAGACCATGGGCGATGGTTTGGAGGCAGGCGATGAAGGGCGCCAGGTCCGACAGCAGCTGGTCGTACAGCAGCTTCTCGCGCACCAACGCCTTGTCCTGGGCCGACAGCGCCTTGTCTTCAAACACCTTCAGTTCGGGCGTGATGTAGCGCTCCGCATTTTTCAGGGTCTGGCGGCGGCGATAATCGTCCGGAACCTTGTCGGTCTGGCCGTGGGTGACTTCGATGTAAAAGCCATGCACCTTGTTGTACTCAACCCGCAGGTTGGCGATGCCGGTGCGGGCACGCTCGCGAATTTCCAGGTCCAGCAAAAACTGGCCTGCGTTCTCAGACAGGCCGCGCAGCTCATCGAGTTCGGCGTCAAAGCCGGGCGCGAACACGCCGCCATCGCGCACCATGGCCGCTGGCTCCAATGCGACCGCGCGTTCGAGCAAATCGAGGCAGGCGCCCGGTGTGGCGATAGCGTCATGGATGGCAGCGAGCAGGCTCGCTTCGCCCGCCGTGAAGGCACGCTGCATGCCAAGGCGCAGGGCCGGCAGCTGCTGCAAGCCGTCGCGCAGGCTGGCCAAGTCGCGCGGACGGGCCGACAGCAGGGCGATGCGGGTGGTGATGCGTTCAATGTCAGGCACCTGGGCCAGCGTGGTAGCCAGCGCACCGGCGCTGTCGCTCTCGGCCAGGGCGGCAATGGCGGCATGACGCTCGCGCGCCGTGTGCTGGTCGCGCCGCGCATGGTGCAGCCAGTGGCGCAGCATGCGCGAACCCATGGCGGTGCGGCAGTGGTCGAGCAGGGAAAACAGGGTCGGTGACTCCTGGCCGCGTATGGTTTCGGTCAGTTCCAGGTTGCGGCGGGTGGCAGCATCGAGGCCAATGAATTCGTTTTCCGTTTCCGTGGTCAGGCTGCGCACATGCTGCAGGCCGCGACCCTGGGTGGACTGGGCATAGCGCAGCAGCGCGCCGGCAGCGCCAAAAGCCGCGCCCAGACCATCGGCGCCAAAACCTGTCAAGGTGGCCACGGCCAACTGGTCGAGCAGCGCCTTGTGGCCGCTGACGACATCGAAATGCCAGTCGGGCACATGCTGGGAATGGACGGAGCCATCGTCTTCAAACAGGTCTGCATTGTCGCCGCGTAGAATTTCAGCGGGCGAGATGCGTTCGAGTTCCTGCTGCAGGCGCACGCCAACCGTGCGGTTTTCGCCTGAGAACTCCATCAACTTCAAGGCGCCGCTGGCAAGCGAGAGCCAGGCCAGGCCGACCGTGACGACCTTGCGCTGATTGAGCATGCACACAGCCAGCAGAGGACGTTCGGCTTTTTCTGGCAGCAGGTCGGCGTCAGTCAAGGTGCCTGGGGTGACGACCCGCATGACCTTGCGCTCGACCGGGCCCTTGCTGGTGGCCGGGTCGCCAATCTGCTCGCAGATGGCGCAGGATTCGCCCAGCTTGACCAGCTTGGCCAGGTAGGGATCGAGCGAATGGAAGGGAATGCCGCACATCTTGATCGGATTGCCGTTGGACGCGCCGCGCGCGGTCAGCGTGATGCCCAGGATGCGGGCAGCTTTTTCGGCATCTTCGTGGAACAGCTCGTAAAAGTCGCCCATGCGGTAGAACAGCAACATGGTCGGGTAGTCGGCCTTCAGACGCAGGTATTGCTGCATCATCGGCGTATGCTTGCTTTTCTCGATCGCGGCAAGTTCTTTGTTCAACTGGGTGTTCATGTCTTAGTAAGTGGTCTGCCTTGAATATCAAGGCGTTAGCAATGTGGTGCTCGCCGGAATGGGGGCGTCAAAGCGCGTACGGCGCAGCAGGCCAACACTTTACCACTACCGGTAGGCGATGGGCCCATCGATCTAGGGCAGTTGCGCCGCCTGCGCGGACGTGGCAATGCGTCGGCACGCCTCGCGCACGGTCAATCGGGACAGTATCGCCTGCTTGTCGACGACAAAGGCTGAGACGAATTCCGGGTTCCAGCGCGCATAGTCGCGCAGGGCCCAGCCAATTGCCTTCTTGATAAAGAAATCCTGCTCGGGCGCCAGCAAGGTGGCATAGCGGCCCAGGCGCTCCTGGTCGGTCGCCATGCGCCATCCCAACTGGTGCAGCATGGCCACGCGCCGCACCCACAGCGAGGGGTGGCGTACCCAGGCGTCCATCGTGGCTTGCGCGGCGGGGCCGCCCTGCATTTCATGGCGCACCACGGCGCCGACCACATTGGCCAGGCCATCCACGGTTTCCCACCACGGGTCCCTCAGTATCAGGCGTTCGATGGCGGCCAGATGCGCGATCTGTAGATGGCGGCGATGCTGCCTGAGCAAATCAATGGCCGTGTAGCGGAACTCACGCTCCGGCAAGCGCCACAACTGTTCGGCCATGGCAAGGAGCGCCTCTGGCCCGGCGACCGGCTGGATCAGCAGGTCGCGCACGGCCGCCCGCCGCACTGGCGCCGGCAGTCCAAGAAAGGGAAACTGGTCGAGCAGATAGGCCTGCATGCTAGTGGCGCGCGCGGCATCGGCGAGGGCGCGCAGCCGTGCTTCGATGGCGCCAGCACAGCCAGTTTCCGGCATGTTCACTGGTGCCGCGTTCATCAGTGCGGCAGCGGCGCCGCCAGCGGCAGCCACGGCGCATCGGGGCTCTCGGGCACCAGCGAAAAACGTGACACGTAATTGAGCAAGGTGCCATCGGTGTCGAACAAGGCGCTGATGTTTTCGTTGACCAGGTACTGGGTGCCGTCCTCGCGCCGGTTGTGCACCTGACCGCTCCACGCGCCCTTCGTCGCCAGGTCAGTTGAGATGGCGGCATACAGTTCGGGGCGTTGCTGCTCGGCGCGCAACATGGTGGCGCTTCTGCCGATCAGGGCGTCCACCGCAAAGCCGGTAATGCTGGCCGCGGCCGGGTTGACGTCGGTGATGATGCCGCTCGGATCGGTGATCAGCATGCCTTCGCTGGCATGGGTGAATACGCGTGCGAGCGAGGTGAGCTTGCGTTCGCGCACGCTGCGCTCGCTGATGTCGTACAGGGACATACGGCAGCTATTGATGTTGGCGGCAATGCTGGCCTCGATCAGCACAGTGCAGATATTGCCATCCTTTGCCGAGAGCATGAGCTCGCAGGCCAGGTGCACGCGCTCGCTAAACAGTCGCTTGAGGAAGGCGGAGAAGCGGCGGCGTTCTGGTTCGGGGATGAAACTGTCGATGCGCTTGTCGATCAGCAGCACGCGCGCGATCCCCAGCAGCTGGGCCGCAGCCAGGTTGGCTTCGACGATGATGCCATTGCGGTCCAGCGTCATGAGCGGCACGGGAGCGAAGTCATACAGCTCGGTGTAACTGGCCAGGGCCGCTTCCACCCAGGCCCGTGACGCCTGCAATTGCTCGTTCTGCAGTTCCAGCTCCACCTGGTGCACCTGCAATTCGTGCAGCAGGCGATGAGCCTGGCTGTCGATGGTCAGCGGTTCGGCCGGTGCTGCCGCCACGCCGTCGACGCCAAGCTCTTCGAGCCGCTCCTGGGCGCGGTCGCGCAGATCGTTGTCAGGCTGGCGCGGGCGATGCTGCATCATGGCCGTGTGTCCCCGCCTGTGGCGGCATCGTTGGCGCCTGTCAGCTGGCCTTGCAGGCGCTGTTCCAGCAAGGTTTGTGCTTCGCGCAAAGCCAGCAGCAATTGGCGGGTGCTGGCGGCATCAGTGGCAGGCATCGCGGTCTGGCGCTGCAAGACAGCATGGGCGCCGCGCACAGCTTCGTCCACGCGTTTGCGTTCGGTGATGTCTTCGATGACGGCGACAAAATACTGTGGTTCGGGTGAATACAGCGCGCAGGCAAACCATTGGTCGGTCGCTGCCACCCGGTATTCCAGGCGCTCCGGCCGGCCACCGCTGGCCACGCGCACGCAGGCAGCAAACAGCTCGGCATTCGATTGGTAGCTGCGGCCGTCGAGTTCCGAACGGCGTTTGCCGGCGATTTCATGCAAGCCGGTCAACTGCTCAAAGGCAGGATTGACCTCCAGGAAGAGGTAATCGACGGGGTTGCCATTGTCGAGTATCAATTGGTGCAGGGCGACGCCGCTGAGGGAATTTTCAAACAGCATGCGAAAGCGCGCATCGGACTGCTTTTGCGCGGTAATTTCCCAGGTCACGCCGGCGACGCCGACGATCTTGCCGTTGCTGTCGCGTGTGGGTTCGGCCACGAAATCGTAGTAGTGGAGGTTGCCCAGCATGCTGGTGCTAATTTCCGTGTGCACCCGCGTGCCGTCGTCCAGCGCCTGTCGCTTGAGCTGGGTGAGACGGGCCGCGTCGTCGGCGCTAAACAGGTCCGCGTCCGTCTTGCCGATGACTTCATTGGCGCGCAATTGCGGTTGCAGGGTGTGCATCCAGGTGTAGCGCAGGTCGGTGTCCTGATTAAATACCGTGATGGGTGCGTGTTCCAATGCAATGCGAAAGCGCTCTTCGCTCATGCGCAGGGCGCGCTCAAGCGTCTTGGCGGCGCTGATGTCGACAAAGGTGATGACCACGCCATCGATGCGGTTGTCCTGGGTCCGGTAGGGCATGATGCGCACCGTAAACCAGCGCCCGTCGCGCGCGCTCACTTGCATTTCGCGAAACACCAGCGTCTGCAGTACCTCGCGCGCATCGTCGGCCAATGCCGGGTAGTCCAGCATGCTGACCAGGTCCGTCACGGGACGGCCGGCGTCCCCGCGGATCAATTTGATGATGCCGGTGACGCGGTTGGTAAAGCGCCGCACCCGCATCTGTTCGTCCAGGAACAGGGTCGCGATGTCTGTACTGTTGAGCAGGTTTTTCATGTCGTCGCTGGCCTGCGACAACTCGTCGACCTTGGCCGTCAATTCGTGGTTGACGGTT
>JBJMVX010000268.1:0-4320 GCA_045810445.1 Massilia sp. | reverse complement strand
CATTGCCGCCAGTTCGAATCTGTTTGCCGAAGCGGCGCTGGAGGCGGGCGAACTGGTGCCGGTGCTGCCGGAGTGGTCGCTGCCCGAGGTGACCGGGTGGGCGGTCTTTCCCGGCCGGCGCCTGATGCCGGCCAAGACGCGGGTGTTCCTCGACATGATGGAAGGGATGTGCTGCGACGAGGCGCGCAAGCGCTTTCGTGCCGTGGGTGCGAACGCCGACGCAAAGAGCGGTGCGGCGTGAGCGCTATCGGACCGGCGGCCAGCGTCGTTCAACGCTGGCCATCGTAGGCACGGCGAGTGTGTCAATGTGCCTTTAGGCCGTCCAATCGCACACGCATTTTCTCCAGATAGGGGCGAATGCGGCTACCCACCTTGATCTGCGGGTTCGAGTAGCCGTCGCTCTTGCCAGCTTCCTTTTCGCGCTGATCGATGATCTTGCGCGATGCTGCGTGGGCCGCTTCAAAATCAAGCGTTGAATTGCGCAGCTGCTCGTCGTACATGGCGCGGCCGAAGAAGGTGAGCGGGGAGCGCTTGCCGCAGCCATAGGACGTGTGGTCGGCATCGGAGGCTGTCATTACCAGGGTGTCGTCGTTGGCCAGGGGCGCGACCCAGTTGCCCGCGTAGCAGGCCGAAATAGAAATGACGCGGTGCTTGATGCCTGCGTCGTCGAGCCACTTTCTTAAATCCTTTGGCGTGACCGGATCGACTTCCAGTGGCCAGAAATTGACCGCCATTTCCCCGTCGCTGGCGCCATGCGAGGTCATATGGATGAACAACACATCTTCATCCTTGTCCATGGTGGCGGCAATGCCTTCGATGGCCCGCTGCAAATTGGTGGGCGTGGCCCAGACCATGTCTTCCAGGTGTTCGCGGTGGTTCAACAATTGCAGGCCGCGCCCGGTCGCATCGAAGCGTTTGGCCATGACCTCATTGACCATGCGAGTCTCACGTCGAAACACTTCTTCGCCTTCGTACGGCGCGAAGGTAATGGTGTACATGTCGGCGATGCCGGGACGCTGGGGCGCCAGCGCGTCAACCTTTTCTTCGAGCAGTGGGCTTTGGTTTTCAACCACGTCCTGGGTAAAGCGCAACGGTTCCACCCGCTCGGCAGCGGGGTCTGCCTTCTCGCGCCAATAAGCGGGTTGAGGGGCAAGGAAGATTGCCAGTGCATAGGAAAACACGACAGTCGCGATCGCGATCAGGCGGCGAAGCGGTTTGCGGTCGCTCGAGCGCCGAATGACGGTCGCTTGGGCGAACAAGATCAATATCGGCGCCGCCAGCCAGATGCCCCAAGCCAGCCAGGGCTGGGCATCGGCCATTTTGCCACTGCTGTAAAGGGCCATGGACAGCGGGCTCCATAAAAGAGCCAGGCAAAGTTCTTGGGCGAGGAACAGGCAAAGGAGGTAGGCGGGAGAGGGCGCGCGCGCCGGATTGCTGGTCGTCTCGCTGCGCAGTAAATAGCAGGCCCACGCCGTCAGACTGAGGTGGGTGCCGATTGCTGGAATGGCGCGCCAGTAAAAGGTCGCATCGCCAGTAATATAGAGCCGGGATACGCCAATCGAAACCAACACGTGCAGCAGTACCAGCAAGGCCACCATGCATGGCGTGGCACGCACCCGTGACCAGCGGGGACGGCAGAAAAACAGCGTGCGCGCGCCTTCGCGTATCCAGTCCGGCAGCCAGGCGCGCGCCGTCGTTCCTGTCACGGCTTGTTGCCCATCATCTCGCCCAGGCGCACCGACCGTTCAGGCGCCCAGTCAGGATTAAACTGGATGGTGTCTTTTTTAAACAGCATGACGATGGTGGAGCCAAGGAGGAAGCGGCCCATCTCCTCGCCTTTTTTCAGCACGATGTTCTGGTCGTCGTAGCGCCATTCACGCACCTCATTGCCGCGCGGCGGATTGACCACGCCGTGCCACACGGTGGCCATGCTGCCCACGATGGTGGCGCCTACCAGCACGGAGACGAACTGGCCAAACTCGGGCGAATCGAACACGCACACCACGCGCTCGTTGCGGGCAAACAGATTGGGGATGCCGCGCGCGGTGGTCGGGTTGACAGAAAACAGCGCGCCGGGCACGTAGATCATGCGCAGCAAGCGCGCCTCGCATGGCATGTGCAGGCGGTGGTAGTCCTTGGGGCTGAGGTACAGATTGGCGAAGCTACCGTGCTGGAACTGCGCGGCCAGCGTGGCGTCGCCACCAACGAGCGCCGTGGTGCTGAACTTGTGACCCTTGGCCTGGAAAATCTGGTGATCTTCAATGGCGCCGAACTGGCTGATGGCACCATCGACCGGGCACACGAAATCGGCATCGGCGATCGGGCGCACACCGTCGCGCAGCGGACGCGTGAAAAAATCGTTGAAGCTGGCGTAGCTGGTGATGTCGGAATTGGCCGCTTCCTCCATATTCACCTGGTACTGTTTGACGAACCAGCGAATGATGCCAGTGGTGTAGGAACCGCCCTTGGCCCCAGCCACGCGTCCGGCCAGACGGGTCAGGCCCTGTTTTGGGAGTAAGTACTGCGGCAATACTTTTAGACGCGACACGATAGAGCCTGTGGAAGAAAATGATGCTTGATTATAACGGCCTACCAGGCGAGGCAGGCCTCTTTTCATGCCGTGCGGCTACACCTTGTAGTGGTGGGACTTGAAGTAGCGGCTCGCGACAAAGATGGCCACTGCCTGCATGGCGGCGCACACAAAGAAGGTGGTGCCAACGCGCCAGTCCTGCGGTGGAAGGTGGCTAGCCTTGCCGAGGATGTAGTTGCCGACGATAGGCATGAAGATGATGCCGATGCTGTTAATCGATTGCAGTGAGCCCATCAACTCGCCTTGTTCATTGGGTGGCGAGGACTTGGAAATAATGCCTTGCAGGGCGGGGCCGGCGGCAAACGCGAGCAGATTACACAGGATGAAAACGTACATCATCCAGCCCTGGGTCGCCAGACCATACAAGGTGAAGGTGATGCAGCCGGACGCGAGCCCCATCAGTGACAGGCGCACCTCGCCAAAGCGCTTGAGCAGCACTGCCAGTAGCCCGGCTTGCACCACGGCCGCCGACAGGCCCACGCAAAACAGCGCAATGCCATTGTCCATCGGTGTCCAGTGAAAGCGGAAGGTCGTGTACAGCACCCAAGTCGTTTGCAGCATCATCTGGGCCAGTGCGGAGAGTGCGTACACGATGATCAGGCCACGTACTTCGACCCGTTTTGCCAGGCGTATCAGGGCGGTGAAGGGATTGAGGCGCGCCAAGGACAATGGCCGGCGTGCTTCAACCGCCAGCGATTCGGGTACGAACAGCACGCCGTACAGGAAGTTCAGGCCACACAGGCCGGCCGCTACGTAGAATGGCAAATGCAGATTCAGGTCGCCCAGGGTGCCGCCGATCACGGGGCCGCAAATGAAGCCAAGGCCGAAAGCTGCGCCTACCTTGCCGAAGCTCTTGGCGCGGTTTTCGTGGGTGGAGATATCGGCCGCGTAGGCCGATGCTACCGACATGCTGGCCGAAGACATGCCGCCCACCACACGGCCAATGAACAGGAAAGCCAGGCTGGGCGCCCATGCGGTAACGAGGAAGTTGATGCCCATACCGGCCATGGAGTAAAGCAGCACGGGACGGCGTCCCACACGGTCGCTAATCGCACCTAACATGGGCATGAAGACAAACTGCATCAGGCCAAACACGGCCGACATGATGGCGAACCAGTGGGTCTGCTCGGCGAAGTCGGTGGTGAATTTGCCCACCAGGACAGGCAGCACCGGCACGATGAGGCCAATTCCCAGCATGTCGATGAAGATGCAGACCAGGATGAAATTCAGATTGCCGGCGCGCGCCGGTGACGTTGCGGGGACGCTGCTCATGTGGGGCTATGCTGGGAGGATGAGGGAAAAGGTCTATCTTAACGCAGGAATCGGTGTGGAGGGGGTGGCGCCAACACCCACCGACAACCCCGCGCTCCCGAACCTGCGCCCGGGCACAACCTCCGCCGCGCCAGCGTACTGCGCACCCGCCTATGCATCGTTTCAGCGCTCCTTCGCTCTGCCACCGCCAACACTGTCCTTGCGAAAGCGAGGACCCACGCCTCGCAAACTCAGAGAAATGGCTATTTATCACACCTGCGGGTTATGGGTCCTCGCTTTCGCAAGGACAGTGTGGTGGGTTTTTTGGGGCGGCGGCGGGGCAGGGGCGGCCGGTTCGCCAAGGGCCTTTGGCGTGGAATTCAGGCATTGCATATTTCTTGCACATTCATTAACATGCTTGGTTTCGTCGCGCTTTCGTTCAAGGTCATCATGATTTTCGGTTTGGGCATTCACGTCCT
>JBJMVX010000267.1:0-25646 GCA_045810445.1 Massilia sp. | reverse complement strand
GTCTTCGACGCGCTCGCCCAAGGTCATGATCTTGGCCGTGTGCAGATTGATGCGGTAGCGCGTGAGGACGTTGGCAATGGCGTATAAGAGGCCGGTGCGGTCGTTGGCGGAAATCGAGAGCAGATAGTATTGGCCACGCTCGTCGGGACGCAAGTCGACCGTCGGCGTGATCGGGAAGGTGCGCGAGAGGCGCGACAGGCGGCCGCGCGTGGGCGCCGGCAGTGGTGTCTGCGAGGTCAGGAGCGCGCAGATTTCATGTTCGATCAGGCTGATGATGTCGCGGTAGCTCTTGGCGAAATTCTGTTCCGTGACGAGGAAGGTGTCGAGCGCATAGCCGTGCCGCGTGGTGTGGATCTTGGCGTCCAGGATGCTGAAGTTCTTGCGGTCGAAATAGCTGCAGATGCGCGCAAACAGGTCCGGCTGGTCGCGGGTGTAGACTGCCACCTGCAGGCCTTCGCCGATGGGCGCCAGGCGGCATTTGACAACCGGCTTGTCGCTATCGAGGTTTTCCCATAGCGCGCGCGTTTGCCAGGCGATGTCGGAGGCGTCGTGGCGCAGGAAGTAAGCCACATCGAGCTGCTGCCACAGTTTTTCGTGCGCGTTGGCCGGCAAGCCATACAGGCGCAACGTGGCCATCGCTTCTTCCTGGCGCGTTTTCAGTTCGCGGTCGGCCGAATGCGGCTCGCCGCCCAGCACGCGCAGGGTGATGCGATACAGGTCTTCAAGCAGCTTGGCCTTCCACGCATTCCATACCTTGGGACTGGTGCCGCGAATATCGGCAACCGTCAGCAGATACAGGGCTGTCAGGTGGCGTTCATCCTTGACTACCTTGGCAAAGGCGGCAATCACGTCCGGGTCCGACAGGTCCTGCTTCTGCGCGACTTGTGACATGGTCAGGTGGTTCTCGACCAGGAACACGATCAGCTCCGAGTCTTCGGAGCCGATTGAATGGTCTTCGCAGAATTGTGCCGCATCGATGGTGCCAAGCTTGGAATGGTCGCCGCCACGGCCCTTGGCGATATCGTGGAACAGGGCGCCCACATACAGCAACCATGATTTGCGGAAGTTGGCGATCAACTGGCTGCAAAATGGGTATTCATGTGCGTGCTCGGTCATCGTGAAGCGGCGCATATTGCGAACGACCATCATGATGTGCTGGTCCACTGTATAAACGTGGAACAGGTCGTGCTGCATCATGCCGACGATGCGGCGGAAATTGGGCAGGTAGCGTCCCAGCACGCTGGTGTCGTTCATGCGCCGCAGCGCGTGCACCAGGCCCACGGGCGCCTGCAGGATGCGCAGGAAGAGGGCGCGATTGACCGGGTCTTCGCGGAATGTGGCGTCAATTTCAAAGCGCGCATGCCACAGCGCGCGGATGGTGCGTGCGGTCATGCCCTTGATATGCGGGCGCTCAGTCATGCGCAAGAACACTTCCAGTACCGAGGACGGTGTGGTGGTGAAGGTGTCGTCGGCCGCGATGTCGATGAAGCCGTTGATCTCGTTAAAGCGCTCGTTGATGACGACCGCTTCGCCCGACTGGGGAAACAGCTGGGCCTCGATATTTTGCAGCATGATGGCATTGAGCTGGGTGACCGTTTTGGCCGCCCAGTAGTAACGCTGCATCAGGTATTCGCTGGCGCGCCGCGCGTTTAAGCCTTCGCCGGTGGTCTTCAGGCCAAAGGTTTCCGCAATCGGGGTCTGGACGTCGAACACCAGGCGATCTTCGCGCCGGTTGGTGTGCAGGTGCAGGCGCACGCGGATATCCTTGAAGGCGCGCTCCTTCTCCATCAGCTGGCGCGCTTCCGTCTGGGTAATCAGGCCACGCGTGGCGAGTTGGCTCCACGAGCTGGCAAGGCCGGCCGCGCGCGCGACCCACAGGATCACCTGCAGGTCGCGCAGGCCGCCCGGGCTTTCCTTGACGTTGGGTTCCAGGCTGAAGGCCGTGTCTTCGTATTTGGCATGGCGCAGGCGCATTTCGGCCGCTTTTGCATGGAAGAAGGCTTGCGGATCCATGGCGCGGTCGTAGCGGTCCTGCAGCTGCTCGAACAGGGCGGCATCGCCCGCCACCAGCCGCGCTTCGAGCAAGCTCGTTTGCACCGTGATATCGGCCTTGGCTTCGCTCATGCACTCATCCACCGTGCGGATGCTGTGGCCAATTTCCAGGCCCAGGTCCCACAGCAGTTGCACCAGCTCTTCCAGCTTGGCCTGGGTCATCATGTCAGCCGGCTGACCCAGCAGGATCAGGAGGTCGACGTCCGAATACGGAAAGAGTTCGCCACGACCGTAGCCGCCCACGCCGACCAGGGCCGTGTTGGCAGGCAGGCCGGCAGCGTCCCAGGCCTGGGTGAGAACAGCGTCCACGCTCTGGCGCAGGCCGCGCAGCAGTTTTTCGGGTTTGCCATCGTCGCGAAAGGCGGCAATGAGCTGCAGGCGATCAGCTTTGAGCTGTTGCTTGAGCAAGTCCCGGGACTGGTTTTTGAGCGCGGCCGCTGGCATGGATCAGGCGGCGACCAGCTGCGACTTGGCCTTGATGAAGTCCGGCGGCGGCGGCGAGCCTGCCGACAGGGTCAGCACCTCGTAACCAGTCTCGGTGACCAGCACCGTGTGTTCCCATTGCGCCGACCATTTCTTGTCCTTGGTCTTGACGGTCCAGCCGTCGGGCAGCATGCGAATTTCGCGCCGGCCCACGTTGATCATGGGCTCGATGGTGAAAATCATGCCTGGCTCCAGGCGTTCCAGGGTGCCGGGACGGCCGTAGTGCAGCACTTGCGGCTCTTCGTGAAAGACCTTGCCGATGCCGTGGCCGCAGAATTCGCGTACCACGCTGTAGCCGTTCTTTTCGGCGTGCTGCTGGATCACGTGGCCAATGTCGCCCAGGTGGGCGCCCGGCTTGACCATGGAAATGCCCAGCCACATGCATTCGTAGGTGACTTCCGAGAGGCGCTTGGCCAGGATGGTTGGCTTGCCGACCAGGAACATGCGGCTGTTGTCGCCGTGGTAGCCGTTTTTGATGACGGTGATGTCCAGGTTGACGCTGTCGCCATCCTTGAGCACGCGGTCGCCCGGAATGCCGTGGCAGATCACGTCGTTGACCGAGGTGCAGATGGCTTTCGGGTAAGGGGTGTAGCCGGGCGGACAGTAGTTAAGCGGGGCAGGGATGGTGCCCTGCACGTTGACCATGTATTCATGGCACAGACGGTCCAGCTCACCCGTGGTGACGCCCACCTTGACGAAGGGCGTGATGTAGTCGAGGACTTCGGAGCCGAGACGGCCGGCTAAGCGCATGCCCTCGATATCGGCGGCGCTTTTGATCGAGATGGAATCGGACATATTGAGCAATCAGCAAGAAAACAGTAAGAATGAGTAACAGCGGGCAGAGCCACATGGTCACCCGTGCAAATATGTCGCCATTATAAGGGAAGTACCCTGGGCGCGGGGCGAAGGGCTTCCGATCGGCAGCTGCATTTTCAGTGTGTTCATTCGACCAGCCACCTGAGCCACTGCGCTTGCGCTGGCGAGTGCCCATGGCGCCGCTGCCCACCTTCTGCATGGGTGCTCGCTTTCGCAAGCACAGTGGGGTGGGTGAGGTGATATTGGAATGATAACGCTGCAAAGCCGGGCTTTTGCCATTCTCACTCTACGCGCTGCTTGAAACTTTTGCCGAATGCGGTTAGAATCTCGGGTTGCTTGAATTCGGTTTCGAGCAAGCTTGTTAAAGCAGTTCAATTATTTTGTTAAATCGCGAGTCCGGTCGCAAAGGGTGCCTTCAAGGTGACTGACCGGATTCCAGACCCAACCCTGGAGAATTACATGTCCGTAACAATGCGTGAAATGCTGGAAGCCGGTGTCCACTTCGGTCACCAAACCCGTTTTTGGAACCCAAAAATGGCCCCGTTCATCTTCGGTCATCGCAACAAGATCCATATCATCAACTTGGAAAAGACGATGGGTATGTATCAGGAAGCCATGAAAACGATCAAGCAAGTGGCAGCTAGCCGCGGCACGATCCTGATGGTGGGCACCAAGCGCCAAGCGCGCGAAATCATCGCTGCCGAAGCAGCACGTGCAGGCGTGCCTTTCGTTGACCAGCGTTGGTTGGGCGGCATGCTGACCAACTTCAAAACGATCAAGACCTCGATCAAGCGCCTGAAAGACATGGAAGCGCAAATCGCTGACGGTTCGGTCGAGAAGCTGTCGAAAAAAGAAGGCCTGATGTTTGAACGCGAAATGGTCAAGCTGCAAAAAGCCATCGGCGGTATCAAGGACATGGGCGGCGTTCCTGACGCAATCTTCGTCGTTGACGTCGGCTACCACAAGGGCGCCATCACCGAAGCCGGCAAACTGGGCATCCCAGTCATCGGCATCGTCGATACCAACCACTCGCCAGAAGGCGTGACCCACGTCATCCCAGGCAACGACGACTCGTCCAAAGCGATCATGCTGTACGCCCGTGGCGTTGCTGACGCGATCCTGGAAGGCCGCGCCAGCGCCTCCAACGACGTCGTTGAGATGGTCAAAGCGTCGGGCGACGACTTCGTCGAAGTGTCCGAGCAGGCTTAATTGTTCGGCAGCCCAGGCTGCCGCGGCACAAAAAAGGGGTAGCGTCTGCTCCCCTTTTTTTTAAACAGAATACGTACCACTTTAGGAGAAACACATGGCAGCGATTACAGCAGCGATGGTAGGTGAATTGCGCGCAAAAACCGACGCACCGATGATGCAGTGCAAAAAAGCACTGACCGAAGCCGACGGCGACATGGCACGTGCAGAAGAAATCCTGCGTGTCAAACTGGGCACCAAAGCGTCCGGCGCAGCAACCCGTATCACCGCCGAAGGCGTGGTAGCGATCTATGTGGCTGGCGGCGTTGGCGCCCTGGTCGAAATCAATAGCGAAACCGACTTCGTTGCGAAAAACGACGACTTCCTGGCGCTCGGTAACAATGCTGCCCGTCTGGTGGCAGAACACAACCCAGCTGACGTTGCTGCCCTGTTGGCCCTGCCACTCGATGGCAAGACCCTGGACGACGTGCGCACAGCCCTCATCGGCAAGATCGGCGAAAACATGACGATCCGCCGCTTCAAGCGTTTCGACACCAGCGCCAAGCTGGCATCCTATATGCACAACTCGCGCATCGGCGTGCTGGTCGAATTCGACGGCGCCGACGAGCAAGTGGGCAAGGATCTGGCCATGCACATCGCCGCGATGAAGCCAGTGTCCCTGTCCTCGGACCAGGTGCCTGCTGAACTGATCGAAAAAGAGCGCTCGGTCGCTGCCCTCAAAGCCCAGGAAGATGCTGACAAAGCGGTCGCCGAAGGCAAACCAGTGCAGTCGCCGGAAATCCTGGCCAAGCGCCTGGAAGGCTCGATCCAGAAGTACCTGAAAGAAGTCTCCTTGCTGAACCAGATGTTCGTCAAGAACGACAAGCAATCGATCGAGCAAATGCTCAAAGCGAACAACACGACCGTGAAAGCATTCACGATGTTTGTGGTGGGCGAAGGGATCGAGAAGAAGCAAGACGATTTCGCGGCAGAAGTTGCTGCGCAAATGGCTGCCTCGAAGCAGTAAGTAGTAAGCGGGCCGCAAGGCCCGTTTTTTTAATGACGGGACCGTTTTAAGGTACGCCTAAGTCCCGTCAGCAACACCCGCATACAATCTGTCATTTAATTGGAGCCATCCCATGTCGAAACCAGCCTACAAACGCGTGCTTCTGAAACTGTCTGGTGAGGCGCTGATGGGCGACGATGCGTACGGGATCAACCGCGCCACCATCGAGCGCATGGTCGCCGACGTGGCCGAAGTGGCCAAGGCAGGCGTGGAACTGGCCGTGGTCATCGGCGGTGGCAATATCTTCCGCGGTGTAGCGCCTGGCGCCCAGGGCATGGACCGCGCCACGGCTGACTACATGGGCATGCTGGCCACGGTGATGAATGCACTGGCCCTGGCTGACGCCATGCGCCACGTCGGTATCACCGCGCGCGTCATGTCGGCCATCGGCATCGAGCAGGTGGTCGAGCCTTACGTGCGTCCGAAAGCGCTGCAATACCTGGAAGAAGGCAAGGTTGTCGTGTTCGCTGCCGGCACCGGCAATCCTTTCTTTACCACCGACACGGCCGCCGCCCTGCGCGGTTCGGAAATTTCCGCCGAGATCGTCCTGAAAGCCACCAAGGTAGACGGTGTCTACACGGCCGATCCGAAAAAGGATCCGAACGCTACCCGCTACGAATCGATCACCTTCGACGAAGCCATTTCCAAGCACCTGCAGGTGATGGACGCCACCGCCTTTGCGCTGTGCCGCGACCAGAAGCTGCCGATCAAAGTGTTCTCCATCGTCAAGCCGGGCGCGCTGATGCGTGTCGTCATGGGCGAAGACGAAGGTACACTGGTCCACGTTTAATTTTATTGAGCTACAGGAGAGCAGCATGACTATCGCTGACGTCAGAAAGAACACGCAAGAGCGCATGAACAAGTCGATCGACACCCTGCGTGCCGATCTGGCCAAGGTGCGCACTGGCCGCGCCCACACCGGCATCCTCGATCACATCACCGTCGATTACTACGGCGCCCCCACCGCGCTGACGCAAATTGCCAACGTGACCCTGATCGATGCACGCACCATTGGCGTGCAGCCGTGGGAAAAGAAGATGCTCAACGCCGTCGAAAAAGCGATCCGCGATTCCGACCTGGGTCTGAATCCTTCCTCGCAAGGCGACATGATCCGCGTACCGACTCCGGCCCTGACCGAAGAGCGCCGCAAGGAAATGGTCAAGCTGGTCAAGAGCGAAGCGGAAGACGCGAAAATCGCCGTGCGCAATATCCGTCGCGATGCCAACGAATCGCTCAAGAAACTGGTCAAGGACAAGGCTTGCTCGGAAGACGACGAGCGTCGCGCCAACGAGGAAGTACAAAAGCTCACCGACAAGTTCGTGATCGACATCGACAAGCTGGTTGCAGAAAAAGAGAAGGAAGTCCTGACTGTCTAGTCGGGACGGGCAGGGCGCGCCTTTGCCGGCGTGCCTGGCCTGTGCGTTACACTGTCATGGTCAACGGACCCATCACAAGCTGGATTTATGATATTTAAAAGCTCGACGACCGTCGTACCGGAAGTGCCAGCAGTACCGCGCCACCTGGCCATCGTCATGGATGGCAATGGGCGCTGGGCCACCAAACGCTTTCTGCCGCGCGTGGCCGGCCACGTCAAAGGCGTGGAAGCGGTGCGCGATGTGGTGGAAGCCTGCGTGCTGCGTGGCGTGGAATACCTGACCCTGTTTGCCTTCTCGTCGGAAAACTGGCGCCGCCCAGCCGATGAAGTGTCGCTGCTGATGCGGCTGTTTGTCACCGCGCTCGAGCGTGAAGTGTCCAAGATGCACGCCAATAACATCCGCCTCAAGGTGGTGGGTGACCTGTCGCGTTTCGACGCCAAGCTGCAGGAGATGATCGCCAATGCAGAGCGCAAGACCGCCAACAATACCCGCCTGACCGTCACCGTGTGCGCCAACTATGGCGGGCGCTGGGACATCATGCAGGCCACCAGCAAGATGGTGGCGGCCCATCCTGGTCAGACTGAATTTACCGAAGAGCAGTTGGCCGAACACCTGGCCATGGCCTACGCGCCCGAGCCTGACCTGTTCATCCGCACTGGCGGCGAAGAGCGCATTTCCAACTTCCTGCTCTGGCAACTGGCGTATTCCGAACTGTATTTCACCGACACCTACTGGCCCGATTTCTCGATCGAGTCGCTGGACGCGGCCATCGCGTCGTACCAAAGCCGGGAGCGCCGCTTCGGCCGCACCGGCGCTCAACTGGCAGAAAAGAAACCCTGATGCTACTGACCCGTGTCATTACCGCTGTCGTCCTCCTGATCGTCCTGCTGGGCGCGCTGTTCGGCCCTTACTACGCTGCCTTCGTTGGCGTGGTGCTGGTATTCCTGTTCGCTGCCATCACTGAATGCTTTCAGCTGTTTGGTCGTCCGCGCCCGCAGGCAGCCCTCGTGGCAGCATTCTGGGTCGCCGCCTTTGGCTATGCCTTCCTCATGAATGACAACGGCGCTGCCAAGTTCTGGTTTGGCCTGTCCTCCGCCATCTGGCTGTTCCGTTTCGTGCCTTCGCTCTCGACAGGCCTGCCGCCGCTCGAGGGCGGACGCAACACCATGCTGGGCATGCTGTATGCGGTCACCATCATCAGCTGTTTCGCGGCCATCGTGCTGTTCTTCCGCCACTCGGCCACCTACCTGTTGTCGGTGATGGCCCTGGTCTGGATTGCCGATATCGGTGCCTATTTTTCGGGCAAGGCCTTCGGCAAGCGCAAGCTCGCGCCCACCATCTCGCCCGGCAAATCGTGGGAAGGCGCCATCGGTGGCGGTATCGCCGTGCTGGTGCTCTCGTCCCTGACCGTGCTGTGCAACTGCCCGCTGCTGCAGGATACCTTCGTGGTGCACCTGCAGGCCAAACTGGGCTGGTTGCCGATGCTGGCGATCCTGGTGGTGATCAGTGCAGCGAGCGTGGTGGGTGACCTGTTTGAGTCCCAGCTCAAGCGCCGCGCCGGCGTCAAGGACAGCAGCAAGCTGCTGCCTGGTCATGGCGGCGTGCTTGACCGCATCGACGCCCTGGTGCCCGTGCTGCCGCTGGCGGCCCTCATTTACACGGTGCTCTGAACGCCATGCAGCGCATAACTATCCTGGGCGCCACCGGTTCGATCGGCGTCTCCACGCTGGACGTGCTGGCGCGCCACCCCGAAAAGTACCAGGTGTTTGCCCTGTCGGCGCACAGCCGGATCGACGAACTGGCCGCCCAGTGCGCCCAGTTCCGCCCCCAGCGCGCCGTCGTTGGCACGGCTGACGGTGCCAGCCGCCTGCAAGCATTGCTGCGCGAGCGCGGCCTGGTCGTTGACGTGAGCTATGGCGAAGCGGCGCTGTGCGAGATCGCCTCGTGCGCGGAGACCGATACCGTGATGGCAGCCATTGTCGGCGCGGCAGGTCTGGCGCCTACGCTGGCCGCGGCCCGTGCCGGCAAGAAGATCCTGTTGGCGAACAAGGAAGCGCTGGTCATGTCCGGCCAGTTGTTCATGGATGCGGTCCATGAAAACAAGGCGATCCTGCTGCCAATCGACAGCGAACACAATGCGATTTTCCAGTCCCTGCCGACGTCCTATGCGCGCCAGCCCGGTGCTGCCGGTGTGGCAAAGATCCTGTTGACCGCTTCCGGCGGCCCGTTCCTGAAGCGCGACGTCGAGACACTGGACACGGTCACGCCCGACGAAGCCTGCAAGCACCCGAACTGGGAAATGGGCCGCAAGATTTCGGTCGACTCGGCCACCATGATGAACAAGGGCCTGGAAGTGATCGAGGCCCACTGGCTGTTCGGCGCCCCGGCTTCCCTGATCGAGGTGGTGATCCACCCGCAAAGCGTGATCCACTCCATGGTCTCGTATGTGGATGGCTCGGTGATTGCCGAATTGGGCAACCCGGACATGCGCACGCCCATCGCGCATGCACTGGCCTTCCCGGAACGCATCGCATCCGGTGTGGCCCAGCTCGACCTGACCACCATCGGCACACTGCAGTTTGAAAAACCCGATTACGCCCGTTTTCCCTGCCTGGCCCTGGCCTTTGAAGCGCTTGAAGCCGGTGGTACGGCGCCGGCTTTGCTCAATGCGGCCAATGAAGTGGCGGTGCAAGCCTTCCTGGAGCGGCGCATCGGCTTTCGCGACATCGACCGCGTGATCGCGCGGGTCATGCATGAAAACGACCATGGCGCGGCGAGCAGCATCGAGGCCGTGATGGCGCAGGATGCGCGTGCGCGCACGGCGGCCCAGGCAATTGTGGCAGGAGTTGCGCGATGAGCTTCATTCAAGGATTCTGGTGGGGCCTCGTGGCCATCGGCCCTTTGATCCTGTTCCATGAACTGGGCCACTATGTGGTGGCGCGCCTGTGTGGGGTGAAGGTGCTGCGCTTTTCGATAGGCCTGGGCAAAGTCCTCTGGTCGCGCCGCGTTGGCCCGGACCAGACCGAGTGGGCTATTTCGGCCATTCCGCTAGGCGGCTACGTCAAATTCCTGGACGATCGCGATCCAGCGACCGCAGCGACCAAGCCAGAAGACCTGCCGCGCGAATTTACGCGCCAGAGCGTCTGGCGTCGTATTGCCATCGTTGCTGCCGGCCCGATTGCCAATTTCATCCTTGCGATCGCGGTGTTTGCCGGTCTTTACATGCATGGCGTGCCGGAAGTGTCGACCCGTTTGCGCCCCGTCGCCGAGACCAGCGCCAGCTGGCAGGCTGGCCTGCGCGGCGATGATAACATCACGGCTGTCAACGGGGTTGGCGTGCCTTCGTGGACGGACTTGCGCGTGGAAGTGATCAAAGCCGCCTTGGACAAGGCCGAATTGCGGCTCGACGTGACCCAGCCCCACGGCGGTCACTACAGCGCGACTGTGCCGGCAAGCGTGACGTCGCAGCTCAAAGTCGATGGCGACGTCATGGAGGCCTTAGGTCTCGACACCTTTATGGGGCCGGCTGTCGTCCGTGAACTGATCCCGGGCAGTCCGGCCCAGGCGGCAGGTGTGCGCCTCGGTGACGTGCTGACGCGTATCGATGGCAAACCCTTGCGCGACGCGCGCGAATTGGTCGAGACCATTCAAAAAATCGGTGTCCGTCCAACGACCCTTGCCGTGACGCGTGATGGCGCAGAACTTGAAGTGGCGATCACCCCGCGCCGCGATCCCGAGTCGGGTCGGGTGGTCATTGGCGTCAAGCCTGCCGCCGAACGCGAACGCATTATCGTCAAAGCAGGCCTGCGCGCTGCCCTGTACAAGGCAACAGTAGGGACTTGGGATCAGGCCCTGATGCAATTGAAAATGATCGGCAAGATCGTCACCGGTGCGCTCTCGTGGAAGAATGTAACAGGCATCATCACCATTGCCGATTACGCCAGCCAGACCGCGCACGCTGGCGCGGTGGTGTTCCTGTCCTTTGTCGCCAGCATCAGCATCAGTCTGGGGGTAATGAATCTGTTACCAATTCCGGTGCTGGATGGGGGACATTTGCTGTATTATTCGCTGGAAGTTTTGACCGGCCGCCCTTTGCCCGAACGATTTACGGAATATGCGCAGCGCGCCGGTGTGGTGCTGCTGATGATGCTGATGTCGCTGGCGATTTTCAACGACGTTGGCCGGTATTTATAAGCGATGCGATGAACCGGTGGCCAGCATGGCGATCCTCATCGCGGCGCTGGCAGCACCAAGTACCTTGTCCGAACGATAGACTCACAGATTTAGCCGATGAAATTACACTTTGAACCTGCAGTCCTCCCATTTTTCCGCCGTAGCCTGATTGCCGCCGCCGTGCTTGCGCTGTGCGCTGGCGAAGCGCTCGCCGTGAGCCCCTTCGTGGTCAAGGACATCCGGGTTGAAGGTATCCAGCGGACCGAAGCCGGTACCGTGTTTAGCTATTTGCCAGTGCGGGTCGGCGAAACCTTCGACGACGCCAAGAGTATCGCCGCCATCAAGGCCCTGTATGCCACCGGCTTTTTCAAGGACGTGCGCCTGGAAGAAGAAAACGGCGTGCTGGTGGTGCTGATCGAAGAGCGTCCCGCCATTTCGACGGTGGACTTCACCGGCACCAAGGAATTTGAAAAAGACGTGCTGGTCAAGGCACTGAAGGAAATCGGCGTCGGCGAATCCAAGACCTTCGACAAGTCCTCGGTCGACCGCGCGGAACAGGAATTGAAACGCCAGTACCTGTCGCACGGCCTGTATGGCGTCAAAATCACGACCACCGTCACGCCCATCGAGCGCAACCGCGTAACCGTCATGTTTAACGTGGATGAGGGCGACACCGCCCGCATTCGCCAGATCAGCATCGTTGGCAATAAAAAATTCAGCGACAAGGAATTGCGTCAGGTATTGCAGTTGAGCACTAGTGGCTGGTTCACCTGGTACAGCAAGGCCGACCAGTACTCGAAAACCAAGTTGACCGGTGACATCGAAGCGCTCAAGTCCTTCTACCTGAACCGCGGCTACCTGGAAGCGAACATCGAGTCGACCCAGGTCGCGATCACCCCGGACAAGAAAGACATCTACCTGACAATCAACATCAGCGAAGGTGAGCAGTACAAGGTCAACGGCATCAAGATGGAAGGCGAAATGTTTGGCCGCGAGGACGAACTGAAGTCGCTCATCTTGCTTAAACCCGGCAGCATCTATTCGGGCGAATTGCTGACCGAGTCGAACAAGCGCATCTCGGACCGCCTGGGCACCTTCGGCTACGCCTTCGCCAACGTCAACGCCAATCCGGAAATCGACCGCGACAAACGCGAAGTGACCTTCACCTTCTTCGTCGATCCCGGCAAGCGCGCCTACGTGCGCCACATGAATATCGCCGGCAATTCGACCACCCGCGACGAAGTCATCCGCCGCGAATTCCGCCAGTTCGAAGGTTCCTGGTACGACGGCAACAAGATCAAGCTCTCGCGCGACCGCGTCGACCGTCTGGGTTACTTCAAGGACGTGACGATCGATACGCCGGAAACGGCCGGCACCTCCGACCAGGTGGACGTCAACCTGACCGTGGTGGAAAAACCGACCGGTAACTTCATGATCGGCGGCTCGTTCTCGCAGGCAGAAAAGTTCACTTTCACGGCATCGATTCAGCAAGCGAACTTTGCCGGTAGCGGCAATACCCTGGGCCTGGAACTCAATACCAGTCGCTACAGCCGCACGATCGCGTTCTCGCAGACCAACCCATACTTCAACGACGACGGCGTGTCCCAGTCGTTTGAGGTGTACCTGCGCACCACCAATCCACCGGCGCTCAACATCGGTAGTTACACAGTCAAGCAGACCGGTGGCCGCTTGAGCTATGGCGTGCCGTTTTCGGAAAGCGATACCGTCTTCTTCGGTTTCGGTCTGGAGCGCACCAGCATCAAGACCGACCCGACCAGCCCGGCCCGTTTCCGCCAGTACGTGACCCAAATCACCGGCATTCCAGACGGTGTGGGCACGGCCGTTACCAATGCCTTGCCGCTGACGGCTGCCTGGTCGCGCGACAGCCGCGACAGCGCCATCACGCCAAACATCGGTTCCTACAAGCGCGCCAACCTGGAAGTCGACCTCATTGGTGACTCCAAGTACTACCGCGCCGTGTACGAGCAGCAGTGGTACCGCCCAATCACGCGCAAGATGACCTTCGCGCTCAAGGGGGAGATCGACTACGGCCACGGCTTGCAGGGCAAGACCTACCCAGTGTTCAAGAACTTCTACGGCGGCGGTATCGGTTCGGTGCGCGGTTACCTGAGCTCCTCGCTCGGTATTGTCGATCCGACAACTGGTGACGCCTTGGGTGGCGCGACCCGCTTGATTGGTAATGCTGAACTGCAAATGCCATTCCCTGGCGGCGGTGCCGATCGCAGCCTGCGCTGGTTCGGCTTTGTCGACGGCGGCCAGATCTATCAGGAAGGCCAGAAAATGCGCCTGAGCGAGCTGCGCTACTCGGCCGGTCTGGGCCTGAGCTGGATTTCACCTGTGGGACCGCTCAAGTTGAGTTATGCTAAGCCCTTGAACGCAAAGCCGGGTGACCGTCTTGAGCGTTTCCAATTCCAGATGGGTACCGGCTTCTGATGGCTGCGCGCCCTTGCACGACGGTTTTATCTTAGATTGCGGAGAATTATGTTGAATACGGTCACTGCCTCCTTGCCCAAGCGGCTAGCCCTGCTGGCACTGTGCGCCTGTTCGATGGCACAGGCGCAGACCACGGCGCCGACCCGAATCGGCTACATCCGCATCGAGCGTCTGATGGCTGAGTCGAAACTGGCGAAAGCGGCCGATGCCAAGATTGATGGCGAGTTTTCCAAGCGCCAGAAGGTGATTTTGGATTCCATTGCGCGTTTCAAGGCCATGTCCGACAAATTCGATTCGGAAGCGTCGAGCATTGCAGAACCTGAGCGCACCAAGCGTGCACGCGAACTGATCGACATGGACAAGGACTTGCAACGCGCCCAGCGCGAATACAAGGAAGACCTGGTCCAGCGCCGCAACGAAGAGCGTGACGCCATTGGCGCCAAGGCTTACAAGGCCATCGAACAGATCGCCGAACAGGAGCACCTGGACGTGGTATTACAGGAAGCAGCCTGGGCCAGCAACCGCATCGACCTGACCGACAAAGTCATCAAGGCGCTGGACAAATAAGTAGGCAGCAGGGCAGTACCACCATTATCAATCATCACGAAAGACCAGCATGGGCACTCGACTAGGTGAATTGGTCGAACGCTTGGGCGGTCAGCTCGCGGGCGACCCGAACCTCGACATTACCGGCATCGCACCGCTTTCGGACGCAGGCGCTTCGCACATCAGCTTTCTCAGTAATAGCAAACTGCGGGCCCAGGCCGCGCACAGCGGCGCTGCGGCCTTGATCCTCGCGCCAGCGGACGATGAATTTGTCGCAGCCACTTACGGCGGCGCGCGCATCGTGACCAAGAATCCGTATGCGTATTTTGCCCGCGCGGCCCAGTATTTTGCGGCCCTGACAGCCTACGTGCCGCAGGCCGGCATTGACCCGTCGGCCAGCGTTGCTGCCAGCGCCAGCGTGCATGCCAGCGCCCATGTGGGTCCCAAGGCAGTCATTGAAGCCGGTGCCCAGGTGGGCGAGGGTGCCATCATTGGCGCCGGCACCGAACTGTTTGCCAACGTGACCTTCCATGCGCTGTGCCAGATTGGCGCGCGCGGCATCATCCATTCGGGCGCTGTGATTGGCACAGACGGTTTTGGGTTCGCCAACGAGGGCGGGGTCTACATCAAGATTCCGCAAACCGGGCGGGTGATCATCGGTGACGACGTTGACATTGGCGCAAACACCACCATCGATCGCGGCGCGCTGGCCGACACCGTCATCGAAGACGGCGTCAAACTCGATAACCAGATCCAGATTGGCCACAACTGCCGCATCGGCGCGCACACGGCCATGGCCGGCTGCGTGGGCGTGGCCGGCAGCGCCATCATTGGAAAATACTGCACCTTTGGCGGCGCCGCCATGGTGCTGGGCCACTTGACCATCGCCGACCACGTGCATGTGTCCTCGGCCAGCATGGTGTCCCGCTCGATACTCGAGGCGGGGCAGTACACAGGTTTTTATCCGCTGGCGAAAAACGCCGAGTGGGAAAAAAGTGCGGCAATCGTTCGCAATCTGGCGACCATGCGGGATAAAATCCGCGCGCTGGAAAAAACCATCAAGACACTGACAGAACAATAATGACTACTCTCGACACCAAGCCGGACACCAGCAAAACCCTCGACATCTGCCAGATCAAGGCCTTGCTGCCGCACCGCTATCCCTTGCTGCTGGTTGACCGCGTCCTGACCTGGGAAGCGAACAAGTCGATCACCGCCATCAAGAACGTGACTGCCAATGAAGAATTCTTCAATGGCCATTTCCCGCACAAGCCGGTCATGCCTGGCGTGTTGATGATTGAAGCGCTGGCGCAGACGGCGGCCCTGCTGTCGTTTTTGACGATGGGTGTGACGCCGGACGAAAATTCGGTGGTCTACTTCGTGGGCATCGACAATGCACGCTTCAAGCGCCCGGTCGGTCCTGGTGACCAGCTGAAAATGGACGTGGAAATTCTGCGCGTCTCGCGCGGCATCTGGAAGTACAAGGCGGTCGGTACGGTTGATGGCGCGGTTGCGCTGGAAGCGGAACTGATGTGCACCATTCGCAGCACGGCCGACGCCAGCCAGCCAGCGGGGAAGTAAGATGACGACCATCCATCCGAGCGCCATTGTCGATCCGAAGGCGCAACTCGACAGCACGGTGGAAGTGGGTGCTTTCAGCATCATCGGGCCGCACGTGGTGATCGGTGCGGGTACCGTGGTGGGCCCGCACGTGGTCATCGAAGGCCACACGACGATCGGCAAGGACAACAAGTTCTTCCAGTTTTCCTCGATCGGCGCGGCCCCCCAGGACAAGAAGTGGTCGGGCGAGCCGACACGCCTGGAAGTGGGCGACCGCAACACGGTGCGCGAATTTTGCACCTTCAATACCGGCACCGTGCAGGACAAGGGCGTCACGCGCCTGGGCAATGACAACTGGATTTCCGCCTACGTGCACCTGGCGCACGACTGCCAGGTCGGCAGCAACACGATTTTCTCGAACAATGCGCAACTGGCGGGCCACGTGGAAGTGGGCGACTGGGCCATCCTGTCCGGCTATGCGGGCGTTCACCAGTTCTGCAAGATTGGCGCCCATGCCTTCATCGGCATGTACACCAGCCTGACCCAGGATGTGCCGCCCTTTGTGCTGGTGTCGGGGAATCCGGCTGGCGCACGCGGCGTCAATATCGAAGGCATGAAGCGGCGCGGCTTTACGCGCCCGCAAATCGACGCCGTGCGCGCTGCCTACAAGACGATTTACCGCAACAACCTGACGCTCGACGAGGCGAAAGCCGCGCTGGAACAGGAACTGGCCACCGCCACCGAAGCGGCGCCGCAAATTGCGGACATGCTGGGCTTCCTGGGCGCTGCCACCCGTGGCATCGTCCGCTGATATGGCGAATGACCAGGTGTCGGTCGCGCTGGTCGCGGGCGAAGTCTCGGGCGACCTGTTGGCCGCGCGCCTGTTGGCAGGCTTGCGGCCCCATTTGCCGCACGCGCGCTTTCACGGCATCGGTGGCGAGCG
Organism: Massilia sp.; assembly: GCA_045810445.1. Lineage (GTDB taxonomy): Bacteria > Pseudomonadota > Gammaproteobacteria > Burkholderiales > Burkholderiaceae_D > Telluria_A. The sequence continues at coordinate 8,992 of JBJMVX010000267.1, read as the reverse complement.
TATGGCCGAACAGGGCTTTGTGAGCGATGTGCCGATGCACAAGCTGACCGTGCGCGGTTTGTTGGCAGTCATTCCGCGGTATCGCGAAATCAAGGGCATCCAGAACGCGCTGCGCGACCGTCTGCTGGCCGAGCGTCCCGCCGTGTTCATCGGTGCCGACTACCCCGGTTTTAACCTGGGCCTGGAACAGCAGCTGAAAGAAGCGGGCATCCCGACCGTGCATTTCGTCAGTCCGCAGATCTGGGCCTGGCGCGGTGGCCGCATCAAGAAGATCATCAAGTCGGTCTCCCACATGCTGGTGATTTTTCCATTCGAGGAAGAGATTTACCGCAAGGCGGGCGTGCCGGTCACCTACATTGGCCACCCGCTGGCCGAAGTGATACCCATGCAGCCCGACCAGGCAGGCGCACGCGCCAAACTGGGGTTGCCGCTCGAGGGCAGGGTAATCACCGTCATGCCGGGCAGCCGCATGAGCGAATTGAAGTATCTGGCAGCGCCGTTCATACAGGCGGTCAAGCTCTTGGTGCAGCGCGATCCGGCGCTGCGCTTCGTGGTGCCCATGGCTGGCGATCGCCAACGCGCCTATTTTAACGAACTGGTGGCCGCTGCCGGCCTGCAGGACGTGCGCATCGACCTGGTGGACGGTCACTCGCACACGGCCATTGAAGCGGCTGACGCGGTGCTGGTGGCCTCCGGTACGGCGACGCTGGAAGTGGCGCTGTTTAAAAAACCAATGGTCATCGCCTACAAGGTGATGGCGCTCGAGTGGCACCTGATCAAGAACATGGGTTACCAGCCGTGGATCGGCCTGCCGAACATTCTTTCGCGCGACTTCGTGGTGCCGGAATTCCTGCAGCACGCGGCCACCCCGCAAGCGCTGGCCGACGCCACCTGGTTCCAGCTGGAAGACGCGGCCAACCGCGCGCGCCTGGAGCAGCGCTTTACCGAGATTCACCACAGCCTGCTACGTAACAGCGCCGCCGAAAGCGCCGCTGCTGTCATGCGCATCATCGAAACAGGCAAGGCAGCATGAGAAAACTGAAGGTCAATTTTTATCCGGGCTTGAAAAAGAATGCGTTGCCGTTCACGGTGGACGACATTGTTTGCGGCGTGGACGAAGCAGGGCGCGGCCCGCTGGCTGGCCCCGTGTTTGCAGCGGCCGTGATCCTGCACCCGGAGCGCCCCATTGACGGTCTGCGCGACTCCAAGAAGCTCACCGCCGAACGACGCGAGGAGCTGGCTCCCTTGATTCGCCAGCATGCCATGGCCTGGGCCATTGCCGAATGCTCGCACGAGGAAATTGACCGCCTCAATATTTTGCAGGCCACCATGCTGGCCATGCGGCGCGCCGTGGAAGCCTTGTCGACGCTGCCGACAGTGGCTCTCATCGATGGCAACCGTAGCCCGGCCATGCTGGTGCGCTGCGTGCCGATCGTGGAAGGCGACGACAAGGTCCATGCGATATCGGCCGCCTCTATCCTGGCCAAGACAGCACGTGACGCCGCCCTGGTGGAGCTGCACGCGCTCTATCCGCAATACGCCTTCGACCAGCACAAGGGCTATGGTACGGCGCTGCATCTGGCGCGCCTGCGCGAACATGGCGCCTGCCCAGTGCACCGCCGCTCTTTTGCGCCTGTGCGCGCAGTGCTGCCGGCAGCGGCCATCCCCGTGCATGCCGGCGTGTCGATGGCCTTTGATTTCGGCGATATGGGAAGCGCGTCATGAAAAGCATCTCCTCGCGCGACAACCCGCTGTACAAGGAACTCAAGCACCTGGCGGGCAGCTCCCAGGCCAGGCGCAAGGCTGGCCAGACCCTGCTCGATGGCGTGCACCTGTGCCAATCCTACCTGGCCTTGCGCGGCGCGCCGCGTCACTGCCTGCTCTCCGAATCCGCACTGGCCAATCCCGAGGTGGCCGACGTTGTCGCTGCCTGCGAGGCCGCGCACGCGCACTGCACCGTCATGCCGGACGCCCTGTACAACGCGCTAAGCCAGGTCGAGCATGGCGTGGGCTTGATGTTCCTGATCGAGACGCCCGTGCTGGCGCCGCCAGTGCTGGCGCAGTCCGCCGTCCTGCTCGACAATCTGCAAGACCCCGGCAATGTGGGCTCCATCCTGCGCAGCGCCGCTGCCGCCGGCATTACCCAGGTCTTTTGCAGCAGCGGCACCGCCTTCTGCTGGTCGCCCAAGGTCCTGCGCGCCGCCATGGGCGCCCACTTCGTGGTGGAGATTTTCGAGAACGTGGATTTGGCAGCCCTGGTCAAGGGCGCCCAGGTGCCCGTGCTGGCCACCAGCGGTTATGCGACCCAGCGTTTGTATGAGGTTGACCTGCGTCAACCGGTCGCGTGGTTATTCGGTCACGAGGGGCAAGGCGTCGCCGATGATCTGCTAGGATTGGCCACGCATCAGGTCGTTATTCCCCATCTCGGTCAAATCGAATCGCTCAATGTGGCCGCCTGCGCAGCCGTCTGCTTCTTTGAACAGTTGCGCCAGAAACAAATGTAGACATTTTAACAATCTGGAGCTACCCTAGTTGGAAGCTACCTGGGAGTAAAGATGGACATCGCGCATTTGCATTTTTTGGTCGCTGAAGGGGACGGTGCGCTGCGCAAGACGCTGGCCGCCATGCTCGGTGCCCTGGGCGCCACCCAAATCACCGAAGTGGCCGATGGCAACGCGGCCCTGCGCTGCTGCCAGGAGAACCACAATCCGCCCGTGCAGCTGGCCATCATCGACATCGGCGTGGCCGGACTCGATGGGCTGGAACTGATACGCAACCTGGCGGCCATGAACAGCCGCGCGCGCGTCATCATCATTGGGGCCCTGGAAAACAACCTCTTGTTTACCATCGAGACCATGGCCCAGGCTTATGGTCTGGAGCTGCTGGGCACCTTGGCCAAACCGGTGCAGGAGCAGGCCTTGCGCGAATTGATTGCCCATTACGTGCCGCCGGCGCCACCGTCGGTGCGTCCCGTGCGCCCGCGCTTTAGCTTCGCCGAGATTGGCGTGGGACTGCAGGAGCGCCAGTTCGAGCCGTATTTTCAACCCCGGATCGTGCTTGAAACGGGTCATATCAAGGGCCTGGAAGTGTTCGCGCGCTGGATCCACCCCGAACACGGCGTGCTGGGACCGAGCTCCTTCATCGACGCCCTGGAAGAAAATGACCGCATCGATTTCCTCGACTGGTGCATGATCGAGAAGGCCGTCGAGCATTGCCGCGCCTTTCAGGACCAGTCACTGCCGGTGGAAATATCGATCAACGTTGCGCCTGAAACGTTGGCCCACCCGGCCTTCATGCAGCAAATCAGCGCCTGCCTGCAGCGCCATGGCGTGCTGCCCAATTACCTGACCTTCGAGATGCCCGAATCCTCGGTGCTGACCAATGATCCGAGTTTTCTCGAGCGCCTGGTGCGCCTGCGCATGGTGGGCTATGGCCTGGCAATCGACGACTATGGGACTGGTCGCTCGAACCTGCAACTGCTGGCCCGCGTGCCGTTCACGGAACTGAAAATCGACCGCAGTTTTGTCGACGGCGCCTCGCGCCGGCGCGCCTTGGGCACGGTGCTCAGTTCCTGCCTGGGATTGGCAAAAAGCCTGGACCGCGAATCGTGTGCGGTGGGCGTGGAGACGCGCCAGGACTGGGACTTCCTGCAAGGGCTGGGCTGCACCTACGCCCAGGGCTACCACATCGCGCGGCCCATGCCGGCGCACGCCTTCCCCGGCTGGATACGCGACTGGATGCAGTTTTTCGACTAGGCGCGCCTAGTACTCGCGGCGGTCAGGTTTGATTTCCTGCAGGATGGTGGTGGCGATTTCTTCGATGGACTTGGTGGTCGACGAGAGCCAGCGGATGCCTTCACGCTTCATCATCAGTTCAGCCTCGTTCACCTCGTAGCGGCAGTTTTCGATGGACGCGTACTTGCTGCCGGCGCGGCGTTCATGGCGAATTTCGGACAGGCGTTCGGGTGAAATACTCAGGCCGAAGATCTTGCCGCGAAACGGAGGCAGGTTCGATGGCAGCTTGCCGCGCTCGAAGTCATCGGGAATCAAGGGATAGTTGGCGGCCTTGATCCCGTACTGCATGGCCAGATACAGGCTGGTCGGGGTCTTGCCCGAGCGTGACACGCCCACCAGGATCACGTCGGCCGAGGCCAGGTTCTTGTGCGACTGGCCGTCGTCGTGGGCCAGCGAGAAGTTGATCGCCTCGATGCGGTTCTTGTATTCCTCGCTGTCGACGATGTTGTGCGAGCGGCCGATTGTATGGGTCGACTTGACGCCCAGCTCCTGCTCCAGGGGAGCGACAAAGGTCTGGATCAGGTCCATGTGCATGCCGTTGGACTTGCGAATCACGTCCGACAGGTCAGGCTTGACCAGGGTGGAAAACACGATGGGGCGCTGATTGTCGACGGCAAAGGTCTCGTTGATTTTGCGCGCTGCATCATAGGCCTTGTCGAGGGTGTCGATGAAGGGCAGGCGCACCTGGCGAAAGCGCAGATCGAACTGGGTGAGCACCGCGTGGCCGAAGGTTTCTGCCGTGATGCCGGTGCCGTCGGAGACGAAAAACACGGTGCGGGCCGAGGTGGGCAAGGGGGCGCGTACTTCTGCAGTCATGGGCGATTCCGGTCTGTTTCAGCCGCTGGGGCTGTTTCAAGGGTTGTGCGGTGTTATTTTGCGGCACAGGCTGTAAAATGCTCTGCAACGTAACAATTGTGCTGCACCACACCAAGAATAACAAGAACCGTCAGTCAGCCTCACGCAAAGATTTCTATCAATAGTAAGGGTGTTTATATGACAAGTTTGTCCAATGCAGTCTACAAGGTGCCGGAACGCACTGGCGTGTACGTTGCGCCATTCGAATCCCTGCGCATGAGTGACGTGGAGTCGGTGGGCGGCAAGAACGCCTCGCTGGGCGAGATGATCAGCCAGCTGGACGCCGCTGGCGTGCGGGTGCCGGGCGGCTTTGCCACCACGGCCGAAGCATTCCGTGACTTCCTCGACCACGCTGTCGATGGCGGCGCCTCGCTGGCCGCACGCATCGCCACCCGTCTCGAAGGCTTGAACATCGACGACGTGCGCTCGCTGGCGGCAGCCGGCGCCGAGATCCGTCAATGGATCGTCGAGACGCCATTCCAGGCCAAGCTGGAAGCGGACATTCGCAGTTCGTATGCGCGCCTGGTGGCCGATTCCGAGACCGAGATGTCTTTCGCCGTGCGCTCGTCGGCCACCGCGGAAGATTTGCCGGATGCGTCCTTCGCCGGCCAGCAGGAATCCTTCCTCAACGTGGTCGGCATCGACAATGTGCTCGAAGCGATGAAGCATGTCTTCGCGTCCCTGTACAACGACCGCGCCATCTCCTACCGCGTGCACAAGGGCTTCACCCACGCCGAAGTGGCCTTGTCCGCTGGCGTGCAGCGCATGGTGCGCTCGGACCTGGGCGCCTCGGGCGTCATGTTCACCATCGATACCGAGTCGGGCTTTAAGGATGTGGTGTTCGTCACTTCCAGCTATGGCCTGGGCGAGACGGTGGTGCAGGGCGCAGTGAACCCGGACGAATTCTATGTGCACAAACCGATGCTCGAACAGGGCAAGTCGCCTGTCATCCGCCGCAATATCGGCTCCAAGCTGCTGAAGATGGAGTTCACCAACGAAGCCAAAGCGGGCCGCTCGGTCAAGACCGTGGACGTGCCGATCGAACTGCGCAACCGCTATTCGCTGACGGACGCCGAAGTGGTGGAACTGGCAAAGTACGCCGTCATCATTGAAAACCATTACGGTCGCCCAATGGACATCGAATGGGGCAAGGATGGCCGCGACGGCAAGCTGTACATCCTGCAGGCGCGTCCGGAGACGGTCAAGTCGCAGCAGAGGGCAACCGACGCCCAGCAGCGCTTCAAACTCAAAGGCAGTGGCACCGTGCTGGCCCAGGGCCGCGCGATTGGCCAGAAGATTGGCGCCGGCCGCGTGCGCGTGATTCACGATCCGTCCGAGATGGAGCGTGTGCAGCCGGGCGACGTACTGGTGGCTGATATGACGGACCCGAACTGGGAACCGGTCATGAAGCGCGCATCGGCCATCGTCACCAACCGTGGTGGCCGCACCTGTCACGCGGCGATCATTGCCCGTGAATTGGGCGTGCCTGCCGTTGTCGGTTGCGGCGACGCGACCGAAACGCTCAAGGACGGCATGCTGGTGACCGTGTCCTGCGCCGAAGGCGATGAAGGCATGATCTACGACGGCCTGCTCGAGACGGAAGTGTCGGAAGTGGCGCGCGGCGAACTGCCCCCTATCGCTACCAAGATCATGATGAACGTGGGGAACCCACAACTGGCTTTTGACTTCCAGTCGATTCCCAACGGCGGCGTGGGCCTGGCCCGCCTCGAGTTCATCATCAATAACAATATTGGTGTGCACCCGAAAGCGATCCTGGAGTATCCGCACATTGACGCCGACCTGAAAAAGGCAGTCGAGTCGGTCGCGCGCGGCCATGCTTCGCCCAAGGCGTTTTACGTCGACAAGCTGGCCGAAGGCATTGCGACCATCGCTGCCGCGTTCTGGCCAAAACCGGTCATCGTGCGCCTGTCGGACTTCAAGTCCAATGAGTACAAGAAGCTGATTGGCGGTTCGCGTTACGAGCCCGATGAAGAAAATCCGATGCTCGGTTTCCGTGGCGCCGCGCGCTATCTGTCGCCCGACTTCGCCGAGTCTTTTGAAATGGAATGCGCCGCCATGAAACGGGTGCGCAATGACATGGGCCTGACCAACGTCGAAATCATGGTGCCTTTCGTGCGTACCCTGGGCCAGGCTGAAAAAGTCGTCAAGCTGCTGGCCAAGAACGGCTTGCAACGCGGCGAAAATGGTCTGCGCCTGATCATGATGTGCGAAGTGCCATCGAACGCGATTCTGGCCAAGGAGTTCCTGCAATTTTTTGACGGCTTCTCGATTGGCTCCAACGATCTGACGCAACTGACCTTGGGCCTGGACCGCGATTCCGGCATGGCTTTGCTCGCTGCCGACTTCGACGAGCGCGATCCAGCCGTCAAGGCGCTGCTTTCACTGGCGATCAAGGCGTGCCGCGATGAGGGCAAGTACATCGGCATCTGTGGTCAGGGGCCGTCGGACCATCCGGACTTTGCCGCCTGGTTGATGGAGCAGGGCATAGAATCGATGTCGCTCAATCCCGATTCCGTGATCGACACCTGGCAGAAGCTGGCCTCGCTGTAAGCTGCGCTGCTGTTTTCACCCTTCAAAACGCCCCTGTTCGCAGGGGCGTTTTTCATGGCGCGACCATGCTCGGATAAAAGCATTGACAGCTTGTGCAAACACGCTAGACTCGCGTTGATACTTGAACAAGGAACAAGCATGAACGCATGGACTGCATGGCTGGTCATTACCGGAGCGCTAGTCGCCCTGGAAATGTTTACCGGGACCTTTTATTTGCTGATGATTTCGATTGGCACCGCCTGCGGCGCATTTGCCGCCATGATTGGCTTTGGCAATCCCGTCCAGATTCTGGTCGCTGCCCTAGTGGGCACCGTCGCTACTGGCCTGCTGCACCGCAGCCGCTTCGGCCACGCACGCGCTGGCGACGCTGCGCGCGACCCCAACGTCAACCTCGACATTGGCCAACAGCTCAGCGTCGACACCTGGAGCGATGGCAAGGCGCGCGTGATGTATCGGGGCGCACTGTGGGACCTGGATCTGGCGCCAGGCTCGGCGCCCGTGGCTGGCAAATTCAAGATCGTCGAAGTCCAGGGCAGCCGCCTGGTCGTCGTCAACACCTAAACACTCAAGGAAAACCATGGAATCATTGGGAATCACCACACTGGTCATTTTTATCGTTGCGCTGGTATTCATCTTCAAGACAGTGAACGTGGTGCCGCAGCAGCACGCCTGGGTGGTCGAGCGTCTCGGCAAATATCACGCGACGCTGGCGCCCGGCCTGAACATCGTGCTGCCCTTCATCGACCGCATCGCCTACAAGCACATCCTGAAAGAGATTCCGCTGGACGTGCCACCCCAAGTCTGTATCACGCGCGACAATACCCAGCTTAAAGTCGACGGCATCCTGTACTTCCAGGTGACCGACCCGATGCGTGCTTCCTACGGCTCGTCGAACTACCTGGCGGCCATTACCCAGCTGGCCCAGACCACGCTGCGCTCGGTGATCGGCAAGATGGAGCTGGACCGCACTTTCGAAGAGCGCGACCACATCAACACCACGATCGTCAACGCGATCGATGAATCGGCTGCCAACTGGGGCGTGAAAGTGCTGCGCTACGAGATCAAGGACTTGACCCCGCCGGAAGCGATTTTGCATTCGATGCAGGCGCAGATTACTGCGGAGCGCGAAAAGCGGGCGCTGATCGCCGCCTCGGAAGGTCGCAAGCAGGAGCAGATCAACATTGCCACTGGCGAGCGGGAGGCGGCCATTGCCCGCTCCGAGGGCGAGAAACAGGCGTCGATCAACCGCGCTGAAGGCCAGGCCAAGGCCATCGTTGCACTGGCTAATGCGAATGCCGAAGCGCTGCGCCAGATTTCTGCCGCCATTGGCGAGCCGCATGGCGAAGACGCCGTCAACCTGCGCGTGGCAGAGCAGTACGTGGGCGCGTTCGCGCAATTGGCACGCACCGGCAACTCCATCGTCGTGCCGGCCAATCTGGGCGACATGAGCGGCCTGATTGCGACGGCGATGCAAATCGTCAAGACACAGAAGTAGGCACATGAAGGTCATCATCATTACCGGCGCGTCCGACGGGATAGGCGCAGAGATGGCGCGCCAGCTCGCGCACAAGCAGGGCGCAGGCGTGGCCCTGGTGCTCGCTGCACGCAATGTGCCTATGCTGGACGCGGTGGCGGCCGAGTGCGCGGCCTTCGGCGCCCAGACTCTGGCGGTGGCAACCGACGTCGGCGTGCAGGATCAATGCAAGCACCTGATCAGCGAGACAGTCGCCCGCTTCGGTCGCATCGATGCCTTGATCAATAACGCCGGCCGC
>JBJMVX010000266.1:0-10862 GCA_045810445.1 Massilia sp. | reverse complement strand
GCCGCCCTGGCGGCGAAAGGCTTCGGCCGCGCGCGCGACAAAACTGCGCGAGCCGGCCAGCATGGCGCCACCGAGGCCGCCTATGCCCTTGTACAGCGATACATACACTGAATCGAAGCCGGCTGCGATCTCGTGCAAGGGGCGCTGAAAGGCGCTGGCCGCCTCCCACAGGCGCGCGCCATCCATGTGCAGGTGGACTCCCTGCTGGTGGCAATGGGACTTGATCGCCGCCAGTTCTTCCCACGTGGGCGACTGGCCGCCAATTTCGCGCATGGGCAGTTCAAGGGCGACGGCCGCGAGACGGTCTGGAATGGCGGCCAGGTCGGCCACGCTCCAGGTGCGGTGCCGGTCCCCGACCTGCAGCGCGGTAAAGTGATCGTAAATCTGAAAGTTGGACTTTTCGTGGACCAGGATGTGCGAGGTTGGATGCACGGCCACCAGGCGGCTGGCGCGGTCCTCGCAAGCCAGGCGCAGCGCGGTCACCTGGGCCATCGTGCCGCTGATGCAAAAGACCGCCGCCTCAAAGCCGAGCAACGCGGCGATCTTCGCTTCAAATGCCTGGATCAGCGCGCCCTCGCCATACATATCATGGGCGACCTGTTCGTCGTCACACCACTGGGCCATGGCAGCAAACATCTCGGCTGGCGAGCGGGCACGGTGACCGGGGATCACGGTGGTGCATTGTTGCAGTAGTTCGGCATCCGTCACGGCAAACTCCTACGATTGCTAGTTCAATGGGTAAGGTGCACGTTGTGAAACTGGAGGGCGGCCAGATTGGCGTAGATGCCGCCCAGCGCAACTAACGTGCTGTGGGTGCCGGTTTCGACGATCTTCCCGTCTTCCATCACGATGATGCGGTCAGCACGCTGCACCGTCGCCAGGCGGTGCGCGATGATGATGGTGGTGCGACCGACCATGGCCGCTTCCAGCGCGCTTTGCACGAGGCGTTCGGATTCGGCGTCCAGCGCGCTGGTTGCTTCGTCCAGCAGCAGCAAGGGCGGGTTTTTCAGCAATGCGCGTGCTATGGCGATGCGCTGGCGCTGTCCACCAGAGAGGCGCACGCCGCGCTCGCCCAGGAAGGACTTGTACCCTTGCGGCAGACGTTCAATGAACTCGTGGGCCGCTGCCATGCGGGCCGCGGCAATGACTTCGGCGTCGGTCGCGCCGGCACGGCCGTAGCGAATGTTTTCCATGGCGTCGGCAGAAAAAATGACGGTGTCTTGCGGGACGATGCCAATTGCGTCACGCAGCGTGTGCAGGTCCAGCGCGCGAATGTCCACGCCATCGAGCGCAATGCGCCCGCTTTGCGGATCATAAAAACGCAGGAACAGCTGGAACAGCGTGGTCTTGCCCGCGCCAGAAGGACCCACTACAGCGACCGTCTCGCCAGGCGCAATGGTCAGCGACAGGTGTGACAGGGCCGAGGTTTCAGGACGCGAAGGGTAGGCGAAGGTGACGTCGTTCAAGGCCAGCGACGCACCGCTGGCCGCACGTGGCGGCAATGAGAGTGGCGTCGCCGGGTTCTGGATCGAGGACCTGGCCGCCAGCAGTTCCAGCAGGCGCTCGGTGGCTCCGGCTGCCCGCTGCGCTTCGCCCATGACTTCGGACAGGGCGCCAATCGACCCTGCCACCATCGATGCGTACAGGATGAATTGTCCCAGGTCGCCACCCGTCATTGTGCCTTCGAGGACCGCATGGGCGCCCAGCCACAGCACAAACACAATGGTCCCGAACACCAGCACGATGGCGACCATGGTCAAGAGGGCGCGCGCGCGGATGCGCCGCATGGCAGTCTGGAAGGCGCTTTCCACTGACACGCCAAAGCGCGTCGATTCAATTTTTTCGTGGGTGAAGGCCTGCACGGTTGGCATGGCGTTGAGGATTTCACCGGCCATGGCCGAGGCGTCGGCGATGCGGTCCTGCGAATCGCGCGAGAGCTTGCGCACGCGGCGCCCGAACAGGATGATAGGCACCACAACGGCCACCAGCAACAACAGGATGATGGACGAGAGCTTCACGCTGGTCACGAACAGCATGATGAGGCCACCGACGAAGAGCAGCATGTTACGCAGCGCCATGGAGATGCTGGTCCCGACCACTGCCTGGATCAGGGTAGTGTCCGTGGTGATGCGCGAGAGGACCTCGCCGGTTTGCGTGGTTTCGAAAAACTCGGGGCTTTGGTCCACCACGTGGCGATAGACGGCGCTGCGAATGTCGGCCGTCACGCGCTCGCCCAGCCAGGAGACCGTGAAAAAGCGCGCGGCAGTGGCCAGGGCCAGGACCGTGGCCACGCCAAACAGGGCCAGGAAGGTCGCGTCCACGTGCTTGATGCTCTTGGCGCCGGCCGAGGCGCCAAAACCCAGATCGATCATCTGCTTGAAGGCGGCGGGGATGGCAAGCGTGGCGCAGGCAGCCACCACCAGCGCAATCCCGGCCAGGAAGAACTGGCGACGGTAAGGCCGCAGGAAGGGGAGCAGGCCTTTGAATGCGGCGAGGCTGCCTTTGCGGCTGGTGTCGGGTACGGTGATGCCGGTGCTGCTGGTGGTGCTGTTGGTCATTTGTCGGTGCTTCAGTTCTGCGGTGTTGTTCTTAAAGTGTCATCGGTCGGTCGTAGCCAACCAGTTCCAGGTAGCCGTGCCCAAGCCTTACCCCATCACGTTCGACCGTCACGGCGCCTTCCCAATACAGCGCACCGGTGGAGCGGCGCGAGTCCAGCTCCTGGTCTTGCTGCAAGGGGGAGATCTGCCAGCGGGTGCCACCCGTGACAATGGTGGTCGCCACGGGGTAGGCAGCATGGGTGCGCGGCGAGGTCCAGTGCGCCGTCGGTGTGAAACTGACCTGGTCCGTTTCAAACTGGGTGACTTTGCCGGCAGCGTCGCGCAAGGTCGCGTGCGACCATAGTTTACCACCTTGTTTGGCGCGGATCTGGAAAGCCATCAGCGCGCTGCCATCGGCCAGGTTGGCGCCTACCCAGTCCCAGCCCTGGGCTTCGGGGTCCAGCGCCTGGCTGGACCACTCGTGATCGAGCCAGGCGGTCCCTTCGACCTTGGTGGCTGTCTTGGCACTGGGGCCTGCCAGGCCGGTAACTGCCAGTTGCGGCTCGCTGTAGTAGTAACTGGCGTTGGCCGGGTCGCGTCCCTTGCGCGAATAGCCATGGTCACCCTGCAGCAGGGGCGCCTGGGTCGGGGTCAGGTTCAGTTCCAGCTGCAGCTCGGACGATTTGACGCTGATTTTGTAGCGCCCGTCGGCGCCGCGTTCCATGCGCCAGTCGTCCAGACGCACGTCCGTGGTGCCCGCTTTGGCGTAGGCCAGTCCAAAGCCTTCGCGCGCCGACCGCTGGTCGTGCGCCAGCTTGCCGAGCGCCGGGTCGGACAGGGCGGCGTGACCGATGATCAGCTGGCGCGCGGCGAAGGCGCTGGGGTTGTCCCGTCCCTGGCCCGTGGCGCTGCGAAAAAAAGTCACCTGAAAGCCCAGTGGCTTGCCATCCGCGCCTTTGAGCCAGCCCGTGACGTACCACCATTCGGTCTTGAAGGACGGATGGGCGCCGAAATCGGCGGGGAAGGACAGCAGCTGGCCAGGGGTGACCGGCGTGAACGCAGGCCCCGGCGCGGCGGCCTGACAACTTGCGCACAAAAACATCAATAAAATCAATATGATACGCATTTACCAGTCCTCCCTCACAGCGCGTATCGGACCGCCCGACAGCGCCTGTCGGCCCGCTACCAGGGCCGTGATGATCGATGCCAGCAGCAGTGCGGAGGCCACGCTGGCCAATAAACCCCAGGGCAGGTGCATCTGCATGGTCCAGTGGAAGGACTGCGGGTTGACCACGTACACCAGGATAAGGCTGATCAACAGTCCCAGTCCAAATCCGCAGGCCACGCCCAGCGCCGACAGCGCCCCGCCTTCCAGCGCGAGGATGGCCAGGATCTGGCCGCGCGTGACGCCCACATGGCGCAGCATGCCAAACTCCTTGGCACGCGCCAGTGTCTGCGCCGAGAACGTGGCAGCCACACCGGCCAGCCCGATGCCAATGGCGATCGCTTCCAGCAGATACGTGACGGCGAAACTGCGATCGAAGATCTGCATGCTGAGCTGGCGAATCTGACCCGGCTTGGCGAAGCTCAGCGTGCCGCCAAAGGACAGCTTGCGTACCTGCTCTTCCAGCTGGTCGGCAGTGCTGCCCGCACGCGGCCACATGGCAGCATCGCTGGCCAGCTGGTCGCCCGTGATGGCGCGATAGTCGTCGATGCGGATATTGACCGAGCCACTCTGGTTGGCATAATCCTGCACGGCACCGGCGACAAAAAACGGATGCAGGCGACCATTGAGCGGCAACTGCAAGGTGGCGCCCACCTTCAGCCCGTACAAATCGAGCATCGCTTCGGACACCCAGGCCGGCCGCACGCCTTGCGGCACGCTGGCGGCAGGGCCCTTCAAGACCATCGCGGCGCCAGGATCGGCAGGGTCGATGGCACGCGCCAGCAAGACCACGTCGGGGCGGGCTGGGTCGAGCGAGAGCGGTCGGGTGCGCAGGAAGGCGACCTTGCCGGCAGCGGGCAGGGCGCGCAGCGCTGCCTGTTCGGCCGGGCCCAGGCCGCCGGCGTTGCCACTGTCCTGCATGCGCACGTACAGGTCGGCCGGCAGCAAGCGCACCAGCCAATCGTCCAGCGACACGCGAAAACTCGAGACCATGATGGCCATGGCCACCATCAGGCTAAAACTGGAGAGCACGCCGCCGAGCGCGATGCCGGCCTGGCCCGACGCATTGGCCAGCCGTGCCAACGTCAGGGCCACCACGGGATGCTGGTGCACACGCTGCATGAAGCGCCGGTTCACCAGGCCAAACAGACTGGCCGCCAGGCGAGGCATCAAGGCGATGCCGCCCATGAGCAGCAAGCCAATCGACAGATAGCCAAACAGCGGCAGTTCGAAAATGGGCGGGGCAAAGGCCAGCACGCCGGCCAGGCCCAGACACGTCAGGGCAGGCCATACGCGCGCCAGTTTGGCCAGCGCGGCTTCGTCGTTGCCGGACTTGAGGGCGACGGCAGGTGCGGCGCGCGCCGCCTCCATGGCAGGCGCCATGCAGCCCAGGAGGGCCACGCCCAGCCCCAGCGCAAAAAAGACTGAGGCCGCGATTGGCGGAAACTGCACGGCAGGGCGCACACCAGCAAAGATGCCAGCACCAAGGTCGGCACCAAAATAGTGTAGTGCGGTTGCCGCGAGCGCGTATCCGGCGCCTATCCCGAGCAGGGCACCCACAATGCCAAGGCTGGCGCCTTCGAGCAGAATTTGGCGCAGCAGGTCACGCCGTTCGACACCGAGCACGCGCAGCAGGGCAAACTGGCTGCGGCGCCGAATCACCGACAGCGCCTGGGTGGAAAACACCAGGAAGGCGCCGGTGAACAGGGCCACCAGCGCCAGGACAGTCAGGTTGACGCGGTAAGCGCGGCTCATGCCGCTGTTGCGGCTGTCTTGGTCTTCGTCGTTGGCTTGTTCGACCCGAAACCGGCCAGGAAAATCGCGTTCCAGTTCGCGCGCGAGCGTGGCGACGAAGGCGGCCCGGTCCACGCCGCTGCGCAGTTTAACATCGATGCGCGAAAGCTGGCCGATTCGGCCAAAGCGCCATTGCGCCGCGCCGATGTCCATGCTGGCGATACGCTGTCCCGGGCGGGCCTGCATGCTGCCGGCCACGCGCAGTGAAAAGTCGTTCGTCCCGGCACGCAGGGCAAGCTGGCCACCGGCCTGGCGTTCGAGCCAGCTCGCCGCTCCGGGAGAGAGGAAAATGGCGTCGTCGGCCAGGCTGTCAAAGGGTGAAGCGCTGCTGCTGATGCCAATCAGGCCAGGGGTCACGGCGCCAGCGCGGAAGGCGTCAACGGCGATAATTTTCAGTGCGCCCTGGTGACCAGGCACGCCGGCGTTGACAATCAATATGGGGGAAGCGACGGCGACGCCGTCCAATGTGGCCAGGCGCGGGTAGACCGCTTCATCAAACCATTGTTCGCGTCCGCTGACCTGGACGTCAGCCTGACCGGACAGGCTTTTGGTGGCCGCCGAAAACTCATTGAAGGCGGCAGCGTTGATCAGGTGGATGGCAAAGCCCATGGCCACGCCGACGGCAATGGCGATGATGGCCAGGATTGCGCGCACCGGGTGGGCGCGCCATTCTCCAAACAGTAGCCAGCGGGAGAGCTGACTCAGGACGAGCATTCGGCGGCCAGTGCCTCGGCGGCCTTTTTATTCTGGTCACGCATGGAGGCCTTCTTGAAGCCGGGCGCGCGTTCGGCGTTTTCTTCGGCGATCTTCTGTTCCTTGCGCTTGGCCGCGCAGGCCTCGGCGCGCGAGGCGACGTTGGTCTCGGTTTCGCCTTTTTGTTCCAGGCCTTCGCGCTTGAGGCGCGCTTTTTCGAGCGCTGCGGCAGTGGCCTTGTCGCGCGCCAGTTCCTGGGCGTGGTTCGGGTTGACCGGCGGCGCTGCCGGCACGGCGATTTCCTTCATCTCGCCCTGGGTGCACTTGGCGCCCGAGTAGGTGATGGCGCCGTCCTTGTCGGTACATTTGTACAGCGTCTGGGCGCTGGCGCCTGCGCAGATCGATACCAACAGCACTGCCGGAATGAGTCGTAACATGATCGTTCTCCGAAGTTTTACAGTATTTTCCCAGGATTCATGATGCCGAGCGGGTCAAGTGCCGCTTTAATTGCCTGCATCATACGCAATTCCACTGGTGATTTGTAGCGTATCAGTTCTTCCCGTTTAAGGGCGCCAATGCCATGCTCCGCCGAAATCGAGCCGCCATACGCATCAACGTTGTCGTGCACGATGCGGTTGACGGCCCCCTGGTGGGCCAGGAAGGCCTCATGCATGCCCCCTTCAGGTGGCGCCACATTGTAGTGCAGATTGCCGTCCCCGAGGTGGCCGAAACACACCAGCTGGCACCCCGGGAAAGCCCCCTGCAAGGCCGCATCGGTGCTGGCGATGAAGTCGGGAATGCGGGAAATGGGGAGCGACACATCGTGCTTGATGTTCTTGCCGGCGGCCGCCTGCGCCATCGAAATGTGTTCGCGCAGCTGCCACAGGGCGCGCGACTGTGCGATTGACGTGGCCACCACGGCGTCGTCACCGATGGCCGCTTCCAGGGCCGCCTCTATGCCGCGCTCCAACAGCCCGATGGCGTGTTCTTCGGACTCGCTGCTAGCCACTTCCAGCAGCACGTATTGCTGATGGCGCGCCACGAAGGGCTGGGGCAGGGCCGGGAAATGCGTGGCCACCAGGTGCAGCGCAACGTCGGAGATCAGTTCGAAGCCGGTCAGGCTGGCGCCGCACTGATTCTGCATCAGGGTGAGCAGCTCAAGTGCGTTGCGTGGCGAGGCCAGGGCGACCATGGCGGCAATGGCCGCCTTGGGTTGCGGGTAAAGCCTGAGCACCGCGCCTGTGATCACGCCCAGCGTACCTTCGGCGCCGATGAACACGTCGCGCAGATCGTAGCCGGTATTGTCCTTGCGCAGGCCGCGCAGGCTGCTCCAGATCTCGCCCTGTGCGTTGACCACTTCCAGGCCCAGACACAGCTCGCGCGTGTTCCCGTAGCGCAGAACGCCGGTGCCGCCTGCATTGGTGGACAGGTTGCCGCCGATGGTGCAACTGCCTTCTGCCGCCAGCGACAGGGGAAACAGGCACGCATTGGCTTCGGCAGCTTGCTGGACTGCCTGCAGCAGGCAGCCGGCATCGACGGTGATCGTGTGGTTGTAAGCATCCACGCTACGAATCTGGTTCATGCGTCCCAGCGACAGCACTACTGCCTGACCGCTGGCGTCGGGCACGCTGCCCAATACCAGGCCGGTATTGCCACCTTGCGGCACGATGGGCACGCGCGCGTCGGCGCACGCTTCCACCAGTTGCGCCACCTGTTCCGTGCTGGCCGGACGCAGCACGGCCAGCGCGCGTCCCGTGTGTCGGCCACGCCAGTCGGTCAAGTAGGGTGCGCAGTCGGGAGGTGTCGTCAATACGTGGTGATCGCCGACGATGGCCCGGCAGCGCGCCAGGAATTGGCTGCTCATTTGGTGGATGCGACCTTTTCCATCAGCTCCTTGGCGATGCGTTTGGCAGCCTTTTTATACGGCCGCAAATACAGCAGCGCACAGACAAAATAAATGCAGACCAGGGCGATTTCGCCGCCGGCCATCAGTTGCGAGACACCCGATCTGTCACTCCACGCGCGCACCGCGCCTTCGGTAAAGTACAGCAGGATCACCATGGACGACCATTGCAGGGTATAGATGTCGCGCTTGATGACGCCGACCAGCGGAATGAGGAGCGGCACGGCCTTCAGTGCCAACCATGAGCCGCCAGGATGCAGTGGCGCGACCAGCAGTTCCCACGCCAGCAGCCATGCAATGAGCAGCGACAGGCTGATGATGGCGCCCAGGTGAAACAGTTTTGGCGATTCCATCAGCGCGCTCCCTGCAGGCGTACTGCCGTTTCGGCCAGGCGCTTGCCCGCGGCGATGGCCAGCCGTTTTTCGTCCTCGGTGACCGGCTTGCTGCCGTCCAGGCCAGACCAGTGGGTGGCGCCATACGGGCTGCCGCCGCTGGAAGTGGTCATCAGTTCGGCATGGGTGTAGGGCAGGCCCATGACCAGCATGCCGTGATGGAGCAGGGGGATCATCATGGTGAGAAGGGTGCTTTCCTGGCCGCCGTGCAGGCTGCCGGTGGAGGTGAATACGGCGGCGGGTTTGCCGGCCAGGTCGCCCGAGAGCCATTGCGCGGCGGTCCCGTCAAGGAAGTACTTCATGGACGCTGCCATATTGCCGAAGCGGGTAGGCGAGCCAAGCGCCAGGCCGGCGCAGTCGACCAGGTCCTGCAATTCCACGTAAGGCGCGCCGGCCGAAGGTATGGCCGCTTCGGTCGCTTCGATAACGGTGGAGACGGCAGGCACGGTGCGTAGCCGGGCATCGACGCCCGGGACGCTTTCAATACCCTGGGCGATCAGCTCGGCCAATTTGCGGGTTGCGCCGTGGCGCGAGTAGTAAAGTACAAGAATTATCGTGTTCGGTGAGCTCATAGCGGTATTATAGGGCGCTTTATTGCCGATATCGCCGCTGCGCCGCGTTTTTCCCCCTCCATGCTTTCGAAAATTTCACGCACCACCAACCATATGATCAATACCAGCGTCGATGTGGTACGCGGACTGACCTGGAGCGAAGCGCGCGACCTGTTCCGATTTGCACGGCGCCGCCTGTACGAAGAGAAGCTGCCGCAGGTGGCGGGCAGCCTCACCTTTACCACCACGCTGGCCCTGGTGCCGCTGTTGACCATCATCCTGGCGATCTTCACCACCTTCCCGATCTTCAGCAACTTCCGGGCGGCGGTGGATGCCTACTTCGTGCAGACCATGATGCCGAAGACAATCTCGAACACCATCATCGGCAGCCTGACCCAGTTTGCCAGCAAGGCCAGGGGCCTGTCGGCGGTGGGCGCGGTGGCCTTGTTGTTTACTTCGACTGCCATGATGGGCATGATCGAGCGCGCCTTCAACCAGATATGGAAGGTCAGGCGTATCCGCCCACTAGGCCAGCGCATCATGGTGTACTGGGCGCTGGTGACGCTTGGACCGCTGCTCTTTGGCCTGTCGATTTCAGCGAGCTCCCAGCTGTTCATGGCCACTGACGGCCTGGCCAAGGCGGCGCCCATATTCGGCAGCGTGTTTTATACCCTGATGTCGATCGCTTTGACCTGCGGCGCCTTCACGCTGCTCTACATGCTGGTGCCAAACCGTTTCGTCGACTGGCGCGACGCCGTCTGGGGCGGGGTTATCGCTGCCCTGGCCTTCGAGGGCGCCAAGCATGGCTTTGCCTTCTTCGTGCGCCAGTTCCCGACCTACACCATCATCTATGGCGCGCTGGCGGCGCTGCCGCTGTTCCTGTTGTGGATTTACGTGTCGTGGATGATTACCCTGATCGGGGCCCTGGTGGCCGCTGCGCTGCCGATCGTGAAGTACGAGCGCTGGTGGTACAAGCCGGCGCCAGGCGGCGCCTTTGTGGACGCCATGGCCATCCTCAAGGTGCTGCACGCCAGTGCGAAGTCCTACGACACCGTGCTGGTGTCGAGCGCCACTATCCGCGCCCACACCCGCCTTGGCTACGATGAGATGACGGCCCTGCTCGAGCGCATGCTGGCACTCGGTTGGGTGGGGCGGGTGCTGGAAAACGTGAGCACGCGCTCCAAGTGGGGCAAGCGGGCGCGCGAAAGCACGGACAACTGGGTGCTGCTGATGAACCTGGAAAAGCTGCGCCTGGCCGACCTGTATCGACTGTTTGTCTTTGAAGGCGCGAAGATCGATTCGGACCGCGCGCTGGACCTCGATCCCGATTCACCGATGACGCTCGATACCTGCGCCCTGTCGGCCCAGGTGGAGCAGGTGGTGGAAGATGGCTTGAGCCAGACCCTGGCCGAACATTTTGCCAGCGGTCCGGCGCCTGACAAAAGCTGTGCCGCTTGATCAGAAGCTCAGTTTTCCAGTCAACATTTGCCAGTACATGATCCAGTCAGCCCGAAACGAAAACAAGGGCTGATCGAAGGAAGCAGGGCGGTTCTTCTCGAAGAAGAAATGCCCGATCCATGCGCCGCCATAGCCGCACACCAGCGCCGCCGCAAACCACCACGCGTATCCACTGACCACACCGGCCACCAGGCAGGCCAGCGCCAGGCTGCTGCCGATGAAATGGGTGCGCCTGCAGATGCGGTTGGCATGCTGGCTCAGATAGTAGGGATAGAACTCGGCGAAACTGGCGTAGCGGACCATGCTTATCTCCGGTTGGCGAAGGCGTACAAGGCGTCGAGCACGGCGTCCGGCTGTTCGGCCATCAAG
>JBJMVX010000265.1:0-11776 GCA_045810445.1 Massilia sp. | reverse complement strand
CGTGCGCCCCTCGGTTTGGGCGCTTGTTTGTAGCCGATGGCACGGAGCAGGCGACGCTGCTGCTGGCCCAACAAGAGGTCGACCTGCTGGTCATCGACCTGGAACGCTTCGAATACAGCTTTGATCTGACCGCCCTCGGTCAGCTCATCGCCCTGCGCGGCGGTGCGCGCACCTTGCTCGTTTGCCCGTTCACCCACGCGGGCTGGCTGGCCGACCTGATGGCGTTCGGCCCTTGCGAGTACGTCATCTCGCCCTTGCTCGACCAGGATCTGTGCGCGCAGATCGCGCACGGCGCGCCCCTGCCCAACGAGGTACCCGGTCAGGTGGGCGCCTTGCTGGCGGCCAGCGCGCGCTTGCAGCAGGTGATCGCCGAAGTCGACCAGTTCGACCAGATGGCGGACCGGATCTGCACGGCCCTGTGTGAATTGCCGGGCGTGGTACACGCTTCGCTATTTCAGTTGCGCGAAATGGGCGACCTCGAACTGGTGGCACAGTTTGCCCCGGGCGGCCTAAACCTGACACGCCTGCTGCGGCGCCCCGACCGCCTGCTCGAGTCGCCCTTGCGCCACACCTTCCCGGGCATGTTGGCCGCGTGTAGCGGCGAGATGGCCTTGCTCGACGCGCCGGCCAAGGCTGGCGACCCGGAACTGGCCATCGGCCTGGCGGACCATGGTATCGAGATGGTGCTTGGCCTGCCACTGACGGCGGCCCGGGTGGGCGCGCCGCGCGGGGCGCTGTGCCTGATGTTCGAGCGCGCACGGCGCCTGGCCTCTGGTGAAATCACTGCCTTGGGGGCGCTGGCGCAACTGGCCGGCATCGGTCTGCGCATGGCGGAAATGAACGCCGAAAACGAAATGCTGGTGGGGCGCCTGACCCATATGGCCACCACTGATGGCCTTACCGGTGTGGCCAATCGGCGCCATGGCGAAACGTTGCTCGAGACCGAGATCCGGCGTGCGCGTCGCTACCAGCTGCCGCTGGCCTTGATCGCTTTCGATATCGACCGGCTCAAGGCCGTCAACGACCGGTATGGTCATGCGGTGGGCGACGCGGCCATCCGGGCGGTTTCGGCGACCGTGCAGGCGGCACTGCGCAATAGCGATGTACTGGTACGTTCTGCTGGCGCCGAGTTTCGCATCATCGCCCCGCATTCGAGCGCCGTGGAGGCGCTCAAGATCGCTGAAAAGATCCGGGCCGCCATCGAAACGACCGACATTGCGGGCTGCGACCGGCTCACCATCAGTCTCGGCGTGGGGCAGGTAACCGCCGACGAAGCATCCGATGCCTTCGCCTTGCGGGTCGAGACCGCCCTTGGTCGGGCCAAACGCGCTGGACGCAATTGCGTCGAGCTGGCCATGGCATAGTGGGCGGATGGGGCGCGCCGTGTTAGGCTAACGCCTTTCATTCAGAATCGCTCCCCCATGCTGCAATGGCTAAGACAGTATAGGCGCTCCATGCTTGCCGGTGACCTCAGCGCCGGCATTGTGGTGGCCATGATGATGGTCCCGCAAGGCATGGCGTATGCGCTCGTCGCCGGCCTGCCGCCAGTCGTTGGCCTTTACGCCAGCATTGTTCCGCCCATCCTGTATGCGCTGTTCGGATCGAGCATGACGCAGTCGGTCGGTCCCATGGCCATCACGTCCCTCATGACCGCTGCCGCGCTGGCGCCAATGGCCGCTGCCGGTTCGGGCCTGTACACGGTGCTCGCAGCCCAACTGGCCCTGATTTCAGGTGCGGTCCTGCTGTTATGTGGCTTGCTGCGCATCGGCTTTGTGGCCAACTTCTTTTCCCGTCCCGTCATGAGCGGTTTCACGCTGGGCGCGGCGTTGGTGATCGCGTGGGGCCAGGTCGAGCCGCTGCTGGGCGGCCCCGTGCTGCACCCGCATGTGCCGAGCGCGATCCTCGGTCTTGGCGCGCTGGCCGCCCTGGTGCTGGCGCGCAGTTATCTTGCAAAGTTTTTGCGCCGCTGTGGCATGCGTGCCACCAGCGCCGACGTGGCTGCGCGCCTGGCGCCGATGATGGTGGTCGTTGGCGCCACCGTGCTGGCCACGTTGATGCAGCTGCCGGCGATGGGCGTTCATATTACCGGGCCGGTGCCGCCTGGTCTGCCTTCCTTGAATCTGGCCACATCGTCCGCGCACTGGCGCCAATTGGTGCAGCCGGCGCTCCTGATCGGCTTCGTCATTTTCATCATCAGCATGTCGGCCGCGCAAACACTGGCCTTGCGCCGCCACGAGAAACTCCAGTCCAACTACGAACTGATTGGCCTGGGCGTGGCCAATCTGGGGAGCGCCTTGACGGGTGGCTTCCCCGTCACTGGCAGCATTTCCCGCTCCGCTGTCAACTTCTCTGCCGGTGCAAATACACCCCTGGCCTGCATCGTTACCTCGCTGGTATTGGCGGTTGCACTGGCCGGACCGACCGGCTGGCTCGCGCTTCTGCCGCTGCCTGCCTTGGCGGCCACCATCATCGTCGCCGTGCTGGGCATGCTCGAGCTGTCGACCTTGCGCACTGCCTGGCGTTACGACCGCAGCGATGCCCTGGCGCTGCTCGCCACTGCGGGCGGCGTGCTGGTACTTGGGGTAGAAGCGGGCGTGATCCTGGGCGTGTTGCTGTCGATGGCGAATCTGATCTGGCGCGCCAGTCGCCCACACATTGCGGTGCTCGGACGCATACACGGGTCCGAGCATTTTCGCAATGTGGAGCGCTATCCGGCCGAGACACTGCCGGATGTGCTCATGCTGCGCATTGACGCCAACCTGTTTTTCGGGAACGTGGAAGCGGTCAACGCGCGCGTCGAAGACGAGGTGAAAGCCCATCCTGCCACGCGGCACCTGGTGCTGGTGATGACGGCGGTCAGTTCGATTGATACGTCCGCGCTGTTTGGCCTGGGTGAACTCAATGAGGCGCTGCGCCAGCGTGGCATTGGCTTGCACCTGGCCGAGGTCAAGGGACCGGTGATGGATCGCTTGAAGGAATCGGACCTGCTGCGCAAACTGAATGGACGGGTTTTCTTGAGCGCGTCCTTGGCCAGTGAGGCGCTGTGCAGCGCAGTGTAACCCTTGACGACGATGGCTATGCCTTGGTGCGGGACCTCTGGTCGCAGGAGCAGTGCGCGCTTGCCGCCAGCCAGATTGCTTTGGATGACCCGACCAAAGGCGGCTCGCGCAATTTGCTGGCACTGCCGTGGTGCGCCGCGCTCGCGGCCCAGTTGCGCAGCCATCCGCTGCTGAACGCCCACATTCCATTTGACAGCGTCGCTGTCCAATGTACGTATTTCGAGAAATCGGAAGAGCGCAACTGGCTCGTGCCTGCGCATCAGGATTTGAGCATTCCAGTGGGGGAAAAAGTGGAAAACGCAGCGCTTCGCGGGTGGTCCGAGAAAGAAGGCGTGTTGTACGTGCAGGCGCCGCCGGAGGTGCTTCCTCAACTGCTTGCGGTGCGCTTGCATCTTGATGAATGCGGTGCACAAGATGGTCCCCTGCGTGTGATTCCGGGCTCGCACCGGGCCGGGGTTCTCGCCGCTGGCGAGGTTCAACGATGGCGCGACGGTGGCAGCGAGGTCGCTTGCCTGGCTGGGGAAGGTGACGCATTGCTGCTGCGCCCCTTGCTGCTGCACGCATCTTCCAAGGGGAGTGGTAGCAGCAGGCGCCGCGTACTGCATTTTGTATTCGGGCCGCCGGAGCTGCCCCTAGGTTTGCGCTGGCCCGTTACTGTCCTTGCGGAGGCGACGGTGCGACGCCTCGCAACCCATAACACGGTAGCTCAGTGATCCTGTTTCACCTCTGAGCCGGTGTGGTATGGGTCGCGAGGCGTCGCACCGTCGCTTTCGCAAGGACAGTGCGTTGGCTATCGTGGCGGAGCTTTTAGGTCAAACACAGACATATGGTTCGCGATGTGCATCGCGTGAGCCTGCTCGTATTCTGCCTTGGTCAGGTCACCATACGCAAAGTGCGGACGCAATGGGCCGGTATGGCTTTCAAACGCCGCCACGGCCTTGCGCAGCGCCGCCACCGCGACTGCCGGTGCGGCATTGGCATCCAGGCTCGCAGCACCCGGAATCGCCTCCAGGAGGTTATGTGACATCCGTCCACGCGACTTGAAGAAGCTAAATGCCGCTGCTCCCGCTGTATGCTGGAAAAACGCCGAGCGTGGCTCAGGGTAGCCGGTCATGGAGTATTCAATACTCTGAGCACAGTGCAGCAAGGTCTTGGACCAGGTCCAGGTGGCTGCAGGATTAAATGGCGTAGCACTGGCTGTCTGATCGAGCTGGCGCAAGGCGTCGGCCAGGGACGCGAACGATAACTGGCGGTCCGTGGCGCTCGGTCCGGAACAACCCGATGTCGTGGCCACCACGCAGCCAGCGGCAGCGCAGGTGGCAAGGAACGATCGGCGCGAATAGGTGTGTGGAGTATGCATCAGCGGCGGTTCCTGAATAAAAAAGGCAGCATTATGGTCTACATTTGCCGAAACTGGTCGGCGTAGTTGCGACTGACCGTCAATTGTTCACTGCGACCTCGCAGTTTAACCATCAAACGTCCACGCAAGTCGGTATGCGTGCCCGCCACATGGCTGGCCGCGACTATCACACTGCGGTGTATCTGCCAGAATTTGTTGGCGTCAAGCTGCTCGCGCAGCTTGCTCAATGGCGTGCGAATCAGGCATTCCTCATCCTGCAAAAACACCGTCGTCGTCTTGTCATTACTTTGAAAGTACACCACTTCGTCGATGGCGATCAAGCGCGTTTCGTCGCCGTGTGCGGCGCGTATCCACTGCAAGGCACTGGCCGCTGGTGCAGGTGGCGCCACCAACTGCTGCAGCAGTGAGCGCAAGGCATCAGCTGGCACGGGCGCACTTTTCTGCGCCAACGCCGCTTTTACCTTCGCCACCGTTTTTTCCAGCCGCTCCGCGCTCACGGGCTTGAGAAGATA
Organism: Massilia sp.; assembly: GCA_045810445.1. GTDB lineage: Bacteria > Pseudomonadota > Gammaproteobacteria > Burkholderiales > Burkholderiaceae_D > Telluria_A. The sequence goes on along the minus strand of JBJMVX010000265.1, from coordinate 6,845 downwards.
GTCCAGCGCATTGGTCTCGAAGGCGTCGATCGCGTACTGGTGATGGGCGGTGATGAAGACGATGTGGGGCGCCTTGGCGTCGCCAGCGAGGCGTTCTGCCAGTCCGAGTCCGGACATGCCTGGCATTTGAATGTCGAGAAATACCACGTCCGGTGCCAGTTCGTCGATCAGGCGCAGGGCATCGAGGCCATTGGCAGCCTTGGCGACGATACGCAGTTCAGGCCAGGCGAGGGCCAACTGCGCTTGCAGATAATCGCGCAGATGCGGTTCGTCGTCGGCGATCAGGGCGCGGGCGTGGTCGATGGCGACGTCTCTTTTAAGGGCAGTAGTAAGCGGACCGTGATGCCACAGGGCTGGTTTTCCAACAATTGTACCTGAGCGCCACCGTCATAGAGGCTGCGCAGCCTGGCCCGGAGGTTGGACAGGCCAACGCCGCCGCCCGGTTTCGGCGGCGCGCCGGTAAGTCCAACGCCAGTATCGCTGATGTCAATGCACAGGCGGCCTGCCTGCAACTGCGCACGCAGCACAATCTCACCGCCGTCGACCTTCGGCTCCAGGCCATGGGCGACGGCATTTTCTATCACCGGCTGCAGCAGCATGGGCGCGATCGCCAGGTCGCGGCAGGCGTCAGCGACCTCGAAGCGGTAGCGCAGGCGCGAGCCCATACGCACGCCCAGCACATCGAGGTAGGCGGCGATCATGTCGAGCTCCGCGCCCAGTGTGGCGCTATCGGCGCGGCTGGCAGCCAGGCTGGCACGCAGGTAGTCAATGAAGCGTTCGAGCATGTGGCGTGCCTGCGCCGGATCCGCTTCGATGAGACCGACCACATTGGCCAGCGTGTTGTACAGGAAGTGAGGTTCGATCTGGGCCTGCAAGCCGCGCAGACGCGCCTCGGCCAGCAATTGGGCGGCGTTGGCCATCTGTTCCGATTGGCGCGCGAGCAGGGTTTCGCGGGTGATGCGGCGCTCGCCATTGAGCAGCACCACAAACATGAACACACCAGCGAGCAGCGAAAACGGCACCAGCGGCGTCAGGGCGGCGCCCTTGGCCAGATACTGCATGGGGTTCACGCCATGGAAAAGGGCGGTGCCCAGGATCATGCCGGCAAAGACGCAGGCCCCCACCACGGCCACGTAATACAGCAGACGTGGCAGGCCGCGTGCGCGCTGTGGCCAGCCCCGCAGCAGCGCAGCAAGAAAAACCAGACTGCCGTGGATCAGGTACCCGACCACATTGGCCACCACCAGCGTGGGCAGCAAATCGGCCATGAAATTGTCAGTCCGGCCGCGCAGCATGCGTGCCAACACAACCATCATCAAGGCCAGCAGGGAGTTCCAGATGCCGGTGTAGATGACGTTGCGTATGGCGGAATTGGGCCAGCGCCGGAAGATGGGAATCATGTCCAGCGGATGGCTACTGGTGCGCGGCAGATCCTGCATAGGTCAACTCGTTAAAAAATTACCGTGAAAGCAGTGCGGCGCGCGGTAGGGCAAGCGCGCCAATGCCAATGGTCCGGCACTGATGCGGGCCGCGTCGAATACCGTCATGACGGTTTGTGCTCGAATTGTATCCTGCGCCACGCCGACCAGGTAGCCGTCCGTTTCCGAGCGCGCACCGGCACGCGGCACGAGCACGTGTTCTTCCACCTGCCAGCCTTCGTCGAAGCGATAGCTATCCTGTTTGCCGCTGTCGGCGTCGACCAGATTGACGGTATCGAGCAGCAGCAGGGGATTGCGCGGCGAGTTGCTCACCAGGGCCAGTTTGCGGTGGCGCGTCGAGACCACCTGTGGCATCACGCGCGGGAATTCACTCATGCCCATCAAGCGGGTGACGCTCGCCTGTTTGCTGGCGTAATCGAGTGTGATCTGAGCCGCAAAGCTATGATTGGTCTTGACGGTGGGGCGTTCTCCCTGCATCAGGCGGCTCACTCCCATCAATGCACCGCTGTCATGCAGCACCACGTCAAAGCGCGTTGTGCCCCCGTCATCCCACGCATTCCCGAAGTGAAACACCATGTGTGGTGGCAGCTCGAACATCTGCTTGACCTGCAGCGTGGCCTTGGAAACGACAAGCACGCGTAGCGGACGATCGGCCGCCCACTGGTGCATGTCGGCGAAGCTTTTGCCGGTGCCACGTGCCAGGTCGTAGGGCGGAATCAGAAAAATCAGGTGGTTTGCGCTGACCACGAAGTCATGCACCATCGCCAATTGCGGCACATCGATGACACTGGTCGCGAGCATCTTTCCATTGCTGCCAATGCGGTAGACGATCAATTTGTCGGTGCCGGGCAGGGCGCCAAAATTCCACATCCCGCCGTCCGGATCCATTTTTGGGTGCGCCGAGAATGGCATGGACTTCAACTCGTCGGACCAGGTCTTGATGCCGATGGTAGCCAGCGTCTGGGGATCGACTTCGGTGGCTGAACCGCCTTCCCACAATGCGTACAGGCGGCCCTGAAATGGCAGCAGGTTGGTGTTCGCCGCGTTCATGGTGTCATTGGTCTTGACCGCGCGCCGGTCCAGCCAGGTGCCAAACGAAGGATAGAGGAACTGGCCAGCCGCCGACTCCTCGACGAAGCGCTGGGTCTGCACGAAGCGGCCGCGATGACTGACCTTGCCGCCACCGACCTGCCAGCGCTGAGCGAAGCCATCGCCGTCAAACCAGTGGTGATAGCGCTCGCCTCCCAGCTCGAAGCGCCCAGGTCCATTGCGGTAGAAGACCCCGGTCAGATCTGCCGGAATGCGGCCTTTGATGACGGTGTCGCCCGCGCTCTCGGCCACGGTGTCGGCATACACCACCAGCCTTGGATCACGCTTTAGGGCTGCATGAAAGCGCTGGTAGGTGGCGCTGTCGGCCAGCGCCGACCCGGAAACCAGGCCCAGGGCGATGCTTGAGGAGACGAAGCGGCGGCGGTCCATGGCAGCCTCGCTTATTTCAGGCTGACGCGGACGGTCGCGCCGGCGGCGGGGACTGTGAATTTGGCGTCGTCAAAGCGCGGCGGCCCCATTTTTCCCATCGCGTTATTGCTAAAGCCATAGTCTTCGGTCGGTATCCCGACCAGGTTCTTGTCCATTTTTCCATTGCTGTTGGCGTCATGGTAGACCGCGAATGCGTAGTCGCCTTCGGGCAGATTTTTGAAGACGAATTTATTGTCGCTGGTCTTGGCCGGGGTGCCGGTGGCATTACTCGGCGTCTTGAGGAAGGTGTCGGACGAGTTGTACACGGCGATCATCAGGTTGCCTTCGGCCGCCTTGACGTCGTCGACAATCACGGTCAGGTCCCCAGCGCGGGCGAGGGCATGGGTCAGGATGGCGGTGCATGCGAGGGCAAGTTTGACAGTGTGGTTCATGGTTTTCTCCGAGGGTGGCGTTGTGTTGGACGCCACTGTAGGCAAAACCGTGGGGCGGCGGCTGAACGTGCGACGAAACGGGGAAAAACGGCGCGAAATGCACAGGAAGGGCGCGAAAATGCGCGCCACGGCCGGATCGCGCTGACGTCGCTTTCAGATTGGACGCTGGCGACTACACGCTTGTATACTGTCAGTGCACGCAAAAACGACCCGATGGAGCAGACTTGGACGACTTCCTTGAAATTTACGACAACGCGCTCACGCCACAGCAGTGCGAACAGGTCATCGCCCGGTTCAATGCCAGCGACAAGGTCGTGCGTGGCAAGACCGGCCAGGGTGTCGACACCACCAAGAAAGACAGCTATGACCTGACCATCAGCGCCCATCAGGAGTGGAATGACGTGTCCGCGATGTTGATGGGCGCAGTCCAGCATCATCTGCAAGCGTACATGGACAAGTACCGCATGCTGTTGGTCGGCGCCATGTCCCCCCGCGTGCTGCATCCTGTGACGGGGGAAGCGGTCCAGCTGACCATCGATAACTTTGATGAATGCGGCAAGCCCCATCTCGGCGAATTGATGCGCATGATGTACCGCGCCGGCCAGCTCAATGTGCAAAAATATGTTCAGGCGAGCGGTGGCTACCACCACTGGCATTCCGAAATTTATCCGCAAAATAGCAGTTGCGAGACCTTGCACCGCGCCTTGCTGTTCCAGTTCTATCTGAACGATGTGACCGACGGCGGCGAAACGGAATTTCTTTACCAGCGCCGCAAGGTGGAAGCGCGCCAGGGCCGCCTGATCATCGCACCGGCCGGTTTCACGCACACCCACAAGGGCCACGTAGCCGCCAGCGGCGACAAATACATCGTCACTTCCTGGATCCTGTTCCAGCGCGCCGAAGCGCTGTACGCCTAGCGCTTGCACCTGCATTGGGCACCTGATGCCAAGCGCGCACTGACACGGTGCGCTTTGACGCTGATGGTGCGTGCGCGGCCCGCAACGGTGCGTCTGTGCCTTGGCATGCATCCTGCTACTTACCGGGTATATGCCCGACTGCACCCGCCCAGATCCCTCCAACGCCACCGCATGGCAAGCCAGTTTGCGCTTGCGCTTCGCGGACGATGGCGGCACGACGCGTCTGGTGGAGCGCGCCCACAGTGGGCCGCTGAGGGTCCAGAAACCTCTTTATCCGGAAGGCCCGCGCATCTGCCACGCGATCATGATTCATCCACCAGGCGGAGTCGTTGGCGGTGACCGGCTTGCCGTCGACGTGGTCGCTGAAGCGGCCAGCCACGCTTTTCTGACCTCGCCTGGCGCCGCCAAATGGTATCGCGCGAACGGCAAGGTGTCGGTCCAGGAGGTCAGCATCACGGCGGGTCCGGGCGCCACGGTGGAATGGATGCCGCAGGAGACCATCTTCTTCGATGACGCCCACGTGCAGTTGCACCAGGCAGTGGACCTGGCCGCCGACGCCCGCTACATCGGCGTCGAGATTTTGTGCTTTGGCCGACGGGCGTCCGGCGAGCGCTTTGCCAGCGGCACCGTCAGCCAACACACCGAGATTCGTCGCGCCGGCAAGTTGCTGTGGTGGGAGCAGGGCACCCTGCATGGCGGCAGTGCCGGCATGGACAGCGTACTCGGACTGGATGGCGCCAGCGTGTGCGCAACCTTGATTGGCGTTGGCGACCCTGCGCCGCGCGAGCTGCTCGACGCCATGCGGGCGCTGGACCCGAAGCTGGCTGTCACGCAGATCAAATCCGTGTTCGTGGCGCGCTATCTTGGCGCGGACAGCGAAACGGCGCGCCGCATTCTGACTGGTGTATGGCAGTTGCTGCGTCCCCATCTGCTTGGCTGTGCGGCGAGCGTGCCGCGCATCTGGCTTACCTGAATCGGAGACCTCATGGACCTCACTCCCCGCGAAAAAGACAAGCTCTTGATTTTCACCGCTGGCCTGCTGGCCGAACGCCGCCTGGCGCGCGGCCTGAAGTTGAATTATCCCGAAGCTGTCGCCTTGATCAGCGCAGCCATCATGGAAGGCGCACGCGATGGCAAGAGCGTGGCCCAACTGATGTCCGACGGCGCCACCATCCTGACCCGCGCGGACGTCATGGACGGTATCGCTGAAATGATCCCCGACATCCAGGTCGAAGCCACTTTCCCCGACGGCAGCAAGCTTGTCACCGTCCACAACCCGATTCCATGAGGACCCTTCCATGATCCCCGGTGAATACCTGATCGATGATGGCGAGATCGAGATCAATTGCGATCGACCGACTGTGACACTGGTGGTGGCCAACAGCGGCGACCGGCCGATCCAGGTCGGATCGCACTTCCATTTTTTTGAAGTCAATACCGCCCTGCAGTTTGGTCGCAGCGCGGCCATCGGCATGCGGCTCAATATCGCCGCCGGCACCGCAGTGCGCTTCGAACCTGGCCAGCAGCGCACCGTGGAACTGGTGGCACTGGCGGGCGAACGGCGTGTCTTTGGTTTCAATGGCCTGGTCATGGGCGATTTGCCGCCACTGAAAGGAGCTTGAGATGCCGACCATTTCACGCCGCGCCTATGCTGAAATGTACGGCCCCACGACCGGTGACCGCATACGCCTGGCCGATACGGACCTGTTCATTGAAATTGAACGCGACTTCGCCATCTATGGAGAGGAGGTCAAGTTTGGCGGTGGCAAAGTGATCCGCGACGGCATGGGGCAGTCGCAGCGCGTCCACGCCGATGTCATGGACACGGTCATTACCAATGCAGTCATTGTGGACCATAGCGGCATCTACAAGGCCGATATCGGCCTTAAAAACGGCTTGATTGCCGCCATCGGTAAGGCCGGCAATCCGGACATCCAGCCCGGCGTGACCATGGCCATCGGCGGCGCCACGGAAATCATCGCTGGCGAGGGCATGATCGTGACCGCCGGCGGGGTGGACACCCACATTCACTTCATCTGCCCGCAGCAGATCGAAGAAGCGCTCATGAGCGGCGTCACAACCATGATGGGCGGCGGTACGGGGCCTGCAGTTGGGACAGCGGCCACCACCTGCACGCCAGGGCCGTGGCATTTGCATTCCATGCTCGCTGCGGCCGACGCCTTTCCAATGAACCTGGGGTTTTTCGGCAAGGGCAATGTCAGCCTACCGGCGCCGCTGGAAGAACAGATACTGGCCGGCGCTGTGGGCCTGAAGCTGCACGAAGACTGGGGCAGCACGCCGGCGGCCATTGACAACTGCCTGTCGGTGGCGGACCGCATGGACGTGCAGGTGGCACTGCATTCGGACACGCTCAACGAAGGCGGCTTCCTGGAGAGCACGCTGGACGCGTTCAAGGACCGCACCATCCATACCTTTCACACCGAAGGCGCGGGCGGCGGCCATGCACCCGACATCATTGCCGCGGTTGGGCAGGACAATGTGCTGCCGTCGTCCACCAACCCCACCCGACCATTCACCGTCAACACCCTCGACGAGCATCTGGACATGCTGATGGTATG
>JBJMVX010000264.1:0-10866 GCA_045810445.1 Massilia sp. | reverse complement strand
CGGCAGCAAACGAACACCTGAACACGGCAATGATGTATTTCTCCGATCACGGGGAATCGCTGGGCGAGCACAATATGTACCTGCACGGCGCGCCCTATATGTTCGCTCCCGCCGAGCAGCGCCAGGTGCCCTTCATGCTGTGGATGTCGGACGGTTTCAAGTCACGCTATCAGATTGACCAATCCTGTCTGCTCGCACGGGCCGCGCAGCCAGTCTCGCACGACAATGTCTTCCATTCGGTCCTGGGCATGCTGAGCGTTAAAACCAGCGTCTACCAGCCTGCGCTCGATATCTTTGCGCCATGCGTCAAATGAAGCTGCGGATTGCGTTTCTGCTCATCAGCATGGCGCTGGCCATCGTCTGGATTGGGACCTTCACGGATATCGATATGGTGTTGGCGCATCGCATCTACGACGCCAGCCACAGCTTTCCGTTGCGCAATGCGTGGATCGCTGAAACCTTCGGCCACATCTACATGAAAAACGTGCTCACCGTGCTGGCGGTGGGCATCATTGCCATGGCCGCGTTTGACCTATGGCGTCCGCGCCCCGGATGGTCGCGCCAGTTTCGTCTGCATTTCCGTGTGCTGGCACTGTCGGCGATCCTGGTGCCCCTGGTGATCAGCCTGATCAAGCAAGTCAGCTACTCGCATTGCCCTTGGGATTTGGCTGAATTTGGCGGCGCCGAACAGTATGTGCGGCTGCTGGAAGCGGCTTTGCCTGGCGTGAACAAGGGACATTGCATGCCGGCTGGCCACGCGTCCAGCGCCTTGTGGCTGATCGCGCTGACGGTCTTTTTCCTGCCGCGCAGGCCCCGCATGGCGGGCCTGGTTTTTGTCGCCTCATTGAGTATCGGGCTGGCCTTGGGTTGGATGCAGCAATTGCGCGGTGCCCATTTCCTGACGCACACCCTGTGGTCGGTGTGGATTGCCTGCGCGCTCGTGAGTGCCGTGTATTTCTGGGTAATGCGCAAGGAGCCGCTAGCAAGTGCCCGTGCGATCGAGCCAGTCGCACAGGTCGACCAAGGGACGCTCTGAGCCTGGTTCATTGAAAATCTCGTGATACAGGCCGTCGTAGACGTGCATCTCGGCGCGGCCCGAGGGCAGGGCCGCATGCCAGCGCTGACTGCCGCTGGCGTCGACCAGATGGTCCTCGCCTGCCACCAGCAGCAGGGCCGGCATGGACAGCGTGGCGGCATGGGTATGGCAATAGTCTATCGAGGCCAACATGCCCGAGAGCAGGCGGGCGCTGATCTTGTTGTGGACTAGCGGGTCGGCCCGGTAGGCGGCAACCACCGCCGGATCATGCGACAAATACTGAGGATCCAATCCATTTGGCAAGCCCATGCCAGGCGCGATCTTGCGCATCAAGCCGAGCAACCATTGCTGGGGCCGCGATAACTTGACGGCCAGTGCCGGCGACGACAGAATCAGGCCCCGCAGCGCGGCGCGCCCGGACAAGGCAACATGGGCCGCAAACAAACCGCCCATGCTGTGGCCGAGCAGAAACGGCCGGCAACCGGTGCGGACCGCAAAATCGTCGACGATGATTTGGGCGTCCTGCAGCAGGGGCGCCCCGTTGGGAATATCGCCGCGCGTGCCGTGCGAACGACCGTGACCGCGATGGTCGTAGCAGCGTACCGACCAGCCTGCCTCATGCAGGCGTTGCGCCAGCAGCCTGTATCGACCGCTATGTTCGCCCAGCCCGTGCATGATGACGATGCCGCCACGTGCGCTGGCCAATGGCAGCAGGTAGTCCGACACGAACAGGGTCGTGCCGTCAGCTGCCGCCAGCGTGTGGCTGTGTGCTGCCACTGCCGGACTACACGCCCCAGAGGACGTCGTTGCCGCCTGCCTTGGCCGCGCGCAGCATTTCCAGCAGGGGATAGGCACGGGTGGCAAAGCTCACCACTTGCGCGCCTTCGTGATCGGTATCGTCGCCTTCTTCGCTATGGTGGGCAACCACATCACGGTGCACGTCGTCGGACGCCGTGTGCAGGCGGGTTTCGGCAATCGCGCCTTCGATGACGTCGACAGCATGCGGCGCTTCTGCAGCCGTAATGACACCGCGGTTGACGTCCTTGTGCAGCAGGTCGAGGATGCGCTTGGCATGCTCCTGGTACATCGTGACTTCTGCAGCAGCCTTGGAGGTGAAGGTAATTAACATAGAAACTTTCTGTGTGTGCGGTTCATGACGAAACGATAACACGAACGCGGTGGCCGGTCATCCCGTCCACCCTCAATCGTGCAGGCCTTCAACTTCAGCTGGGCATTCTACTCTGCCAACACGCCAGTCACTGCAGTTTGAACGAGGACATGAACATGTCCACATTTTCTTTCGATAAGTCCTTGGTCTTGCCCATGACAATGACCTGGTAGAAGCGCTTGTCGCGCGACTCGAAATGGCCGATCAGGCGCATCGCTTGACCACCCTGCACGCCATTGGCCAGGATATCGATGGCGGCGCTGTGGGAAGACGACGCACCGCTCACGGTGGAGGTGCTGCCCGCTTTTTCGCTTTCCACGGTGGCGCCAATATTCTTGATCAAGGCGGTCTTCATCGCGTTCAGCGCTGCTTCCGCCTTGGCGGCGTCGGGCGCCACGGCAGTGCCGACGGCAAACATGGCGCCGTCGACCTGGGCGGCTGTCATCGTCATGTCGACCTTCATGCCGTCCAGATCAATGCTGCGCGTATGGGTGGCCGGCTTGTCGGGAAACATCACGCGGAAGGGCGCGTCCTGGCTGCTGTAATCGCGCCAGTTGTAGGTGGGGCTGCAGGCGACCAGCGCAAGGCTGGCCAGAAATAAGGGGATCAGGGGAAGTCGCATACCATCATGGTAGCAGGAGTGGGAACAGGCGTCCTCTCGCATGCCCTTGCAAAGTTGCAAAGCTTGCCTGTGGCGTGATACTCTTTTCCGCTTCGTCGTTTCTTGGACGACCTTCACTTTAAAGGCAAGATCATGCAAAGCAAATTCCTGGCGCTGTGCGCCGTCGCGGTTCTGGTGGCCAATCCTGGCAGCGCCCAGGCCCAGGTAGGCAATGGGGGCGCCACCTATTCGGACGTCAATAACAAGAATCAATGGTCGGAGTTCATGCCGAAATTTGTGACGGCAACCCTGGTGTCGATTGAAGCGCAGGGGCGCTTGATGACGGCAGTGGGCCTCAGTGCCCAGGCGACGGCCCTGGACAACCAGGCCAAGGATTTGTCGCGTACAACACCCGCCAATCTGATCGAAGACCTGATGACGGCACGCAGCGCCAACAGCAAAATGTTGCGTGCCAAGGTGGCCGCTGGCGGCATCAACCTCGACGCTGCCACGAAACAGCAATTTGGCGAAGGCATCGATTTCCTCGCGCGCGCCATCAAGCAATATGACGAACTGAGCGAAGACCTGCCCGGTCTCAAATTGCAAATGCGCGGCGCCGGTGAAAAAGCGCGCAATGGCCTGTTCGTCGCCAAGTCCATCACTGGCTATGTGAAGGAAGCGCGCGAAGAGCTGGCCGTGGCCTTGGCCTTTGCGACCGCGAACAACATTCCTTACCCAGCCGAATCGAGCGCTGTGCTCAAGCCTTGAACCCCTGGCGCGGCCTCAGCGTTCCTGCAGGCCGCGCCGATACTGAATCGCTTCCCCGACGTGGTTGACGTTGATGGTGTCGGCGCCAGCCAGATCGGCCACCGTACGCGCCACCTTCAATACCCGGTGATACGCCCTCGCTGACCAGTGCAGCTTGAGCATGGCGCTGCGCAGCGCCTGCTCGGCCTTGCTGTCGGGCCGGCAATAGCGCTCGATATCGGACGAGGACATGCGCTGGTTGGACACTTGCTGGCGCGCCAGCTGAGATGCGTGAGCGCGCGCAACCCGCTCAGCTATGTGAGCGCTCGCTTCGCCGTCGGCCGCGGCGGCAAGCGTCATGGGCGCCAGTGCGGCAACATCAATCTGCATGTCGATGCGGTCCACCAGGGGCCCGGAAATTCGGTCCTGATAGCGCGCCACGGCGTCGCGGCTGCAGCGACATTTTCCTGAAGCATGCCCGAGATAGCCGCAAGGGCAGGGATTCATTGCCGCGATCAACTGAAAGCGCGATGGAAAGTCGGCCTGGCGCGCGGCGCGCGAAATCGTCACCCGGCCCGATTCCAGTGGCTGGCGCAACACTTCCAGCACATGCCGGCTGAATTCCGGCAACTCGTCGAGAAACAGCACCCCGCAATGGGCCAGTGAAATTTCACCTGGTCGCGGCAAGGCGCCGCCTCCCACCAGAGCGACGGCCGAGCTGGTGTGATGGGGACTGCGAAACGGACGCCGCATCCAGCGCTCGGCGCAGAAGCTGCCACCCAGCGATTGCACGGCGGCAGACTCCAGCGCCTCATCCTCGCTCATGGCTGGCAGCAAGCCGGCAAAGCGTGTGGCAAGCATGGTTTTGCCTGCCCCTGGCGGGCCGATCAAGAGCACGCTGTGGCCCCCTGCAGCCGCCACTTCCAGCGCGCGTTTGGCGAATTGCTGACCTTTGACATCAGAAAAATCCGGATAGCTGGGGGCGGGCGGCGGCGCGCTCGGCACATGACGAGCCAGGCGGTTGCTGCCATCGGTGCTGCTGAAATGGGCACATGCCTGCAGCAAGGTGGCGGCCGGATAAATCAGGGCGCCGCTGACCAGTGCCGCTTCATCGGCATTGGCCATGGGCAGGATGAAGCCGCGCGGGACTTCCGCGTCGCGCAGCATGGCAAACGCAATGGCCAGCGCGCCACGCATGGGGCGCAATGCGCCCGACAAGGATAATTCCCCCGCGAATTCATAGGCATCGAGTTCATGTCGGGGAATCTGGCCCGACGCGGCCAGGATGCCCAGCGCAATCGGCAAATCGAAGCGGCCAGATTCCTTGGGCAGGTCGGCTGGCGCCAGATTGATTGTGATTTTTCGTGCTGGGAATTCGAAGCCTGCATTTTGCAAGGCGGCGCGCACGCGGTCCTTCGATTCGCGCACCTCGGCGTCAGGCAAGCCCACAATCGTCAGACCTGGCAAGCCGTTGGCCAGGTGGACCTCGACGCTCACGCTCTGCGCTTCCATACCGGCCAGTGCGCGGCTTCGCAGGACGGCAAGGCTCATGGTGACTCCGATGGCGGCGAATGGTGACCCAGCTGATGCTAAGCCCAGCGTCGCCTGCTTCCTTGAGCCCGACCAAACGTGCGCAGATGAAAAGCGCCGCTGCTTCCTCGCGAAACCAGCGGCGCCATCGCTACATGCTCACACAAACTTCACGCACCAGGCAATCGGCAGTGAAGTCTTTTCCGTCTAATTGCCAAGAGACCTGAAGTAAGCTCCGTGCGCCTTGGAAAATTCATAGTTATTGAATTTGTCCCAGTTCACTGACCACGTCATCAAGCCGCGGAAGGTCGGATAGGTATTGGCCGGCTTGTAGCTGCCGCAGTTTGTTCCCTTGACCAGGCAATCAAACGCCTTCTCTGTGTCGGCGGTCGTCATCTGGCCACTCCCTGCAGCTTGCACGTTCGCCGGAAGACCAAAACCGACCTGGTCTGGACGCAGGCCTGGCCAGAAGTTCGCAGCGTTGCCTTCGATCGGAAAGCCTGTGATCAACATATCAGACAGGGCAACGTTGAAGTCGATGGTGCCGGCGTTGTAATAGGTGCCGTTTGCGCCAGCGACCGGGCCAGAATTGTAGTGCTGTGCGTGCACGATGGTCAGGAAATCGCGCACAGCATGGATCACAGGGAGGTAGACGCCATTGCGCGTGTCGGCGCCTCCCCACACGCCAGATCCATAGAACATCCGTCCGCCATGCAGTAACAATGTTTCCGGTGCCATGGTAAGGACGAACTTGGCGCCGTACTTGGCTTTCAAGGTCTTCAACGCGGAAATCAGGTTGACCACGACGGGTGTGGTCGGGTTCTTGAAGTCTCTGTCGCCATTATTCAGATAGATGGAATGGCCCTCGAAGTCGATATCCAGACCATCGAGGCCCCAGCGATCAATAATCGCCGAGATCGAACTGACGAAAGCGTCGCGCGCCGCAGTAGACGTGAGCGACACCTGACCATTGGCGCCGCCGATGGAAATGAGCACCTTCTTTCCTGCCGCTTGCTTGGCCCTGATTGCAGCCAGGAAGTCCGCGTCGCTTTCGACATTCGCGCATTCAGATACTGGGCATCGGTTGAAATGCAGGTTGCCGGAAGTTGCGGAATCAGGTTCTGCAAAGGACAGCTGGATAATGTCCCAATCGTTTGACACGTCCGCCATGCGGATATAGCCCGAGCCGTTGGCAAAGCTGGCGTGCAGATAGCCCACCAGGACTTGCTTCTTCATGCCTGTTGGCGTGGGTGTGGGCGTTGGCGTTGGTGTTGGCGTCGGCGTTGGCGTTGGTGTCGGTGTCGGTGTTGGTGTTGGTGTTGGTGTTGGCGTCGGAGTAGGCGTCGTACTGCAGGTTCCGCCGACCGTCCACAAGGTCGGGGTGTCCTTCGGATTCCAGTTGGTGCCGACGTAAGCCGTGTGGGTCGACAGGGCCTTGTAGGTCACGCCGAGATAGCTCACCACGTCGCCGACGGTATAGGTTTTGCCTTCGGCCCAAACCGCGCATGTGCTCGGCGTCGGTGTCGGTGTCGGAGTTGGCGTCGGCGTGGGCGTCGGAGTAGGAGTCGGCGTCGGCGTGGGTGTTGGCGTCGGCGTGGGTGTTGGCGTAGGCGTCGCTCCGCACGAGCTGCTCACTGTCCACGGCTTGCCGCTGCCAGCGGGCCCATTATTAGTCGATGGATTGTCGCCTTGGGTCCAGTACGCGGCGGTGTAATTCACGCCGTTGTAGCTGACGGTGGCGCCGCCACTGTAAGCGGTGGTGCTCGACCAGCCCGCATAGCAGACTGTCGTGGTCGCGAGCAGGGCAGAGTGTGTTGCCGGGGCCGTGTCGGCGGACGTGCCGCCGCCGCCGCAAGCGACGAGCGAGCCACCCATCAGTCCGGCAATCAGGCTGTTCAATAAAGTTCGGTTCAAGGCTGTCTCCATGTTGTAGGTCGACTGTCCACGGGCGCGTCTTCGCAGGGCCAGGCCAGTGGTAAAAAAACGCCGCTGGTTCCTTGCGAAACTGGCGGCGTCATCGTTACGTACTACGCTGAAAAAAACGTTCTATCGATCAGTACGGATAAGCATCCGCAGGCAGACCGAACATCGCGCCGACCTTGGCACCGACGCCAGCCGGCATCGCCGTTGGCTTCGAGCCGCATTGGACGCTGTCTGCTTTCAGGATGTGCCACAACATCAAGCCATCGCGAGGATTGACGGTCGACGCCAGCATCGTGTTGGCAAAGCGCTCGACCGAGTAGGCACCAGGATTGGCGACGCCATACTGGTCCTGGCTAATGGTCGACCCAGCGCAGACCGCATCGGCATTGTTGATGACGAGGGCGCCGCCAGCCCATCCTTCCGCTGCCGTCTCCAGGCCCAGCGAGACGATCGTGCTGGCGCCGAGCAGCGGACGGTATGCCTTGTACGCGGTGACTGGATCGTAGTGCAGCGTCTGGGCGTCATAGGACATGATGCTGACGACGTTGAGCAAACTGCCAATTGATTGGCCATTTTTCGGGCCGCCAACAGCGGTTTTCTTGAAGGTGAGACGTTCACGACCGGCAGAGCCGCCCCAATAGCTGACCTTGCCTGCACAAGCTGCGTCGCCAATGGTCGCTGCAGTACAGTCGGCGCCTGTAGACCAGCCTGCCAGCGTCAGGATCTTGCCGCTGCCAGCCGCGTCCGCTGCTTCGCGCAGCGCCTGGATCGATTTTGCGTAGGCGGTGACGTTGCCTGCATCGGCGCCGCCAATTTCAAAGTCGACATCGAGGCCGTCAACGTCCATGTCTCTCAGGAAGTTGGCCAGCGCGGTCTTGATCGGGCCGCTGCCGCCTGCCTCGTTCTCGAGCGGTGCCCAGTCGTTGTAGGTGGCACCGCCAACTGCCAGGACCACCTTGATGTTCCGTGCATGAAGCACCTTGATGGCCATCTTGATGTCGCTCGGCTTGGCGTTGAAGCTGATGCCGGTGCCGCTCCAGGAATCTGCCGCGATGCCGCCCCAGCTGAAATTCGGGTTGGCGAAGGACAGCTGGACGTGGGTGTACTGCGCAGGAATTTTTGCCAGCTTACTTTCCGTGAAAATCTGGTCCAGCGTTTTGGCTGTGCCATCCCAGTTGACCGCGGTGAACCAGTTATCGCTCCAGGAAGGGTAGTAGCCGGTGAACACGCGTTTGGTCTGGTCGGCTTTCACGCCTTTTGTCAGTCCGGTTGGCGTTGGTGTCGGCGTCGGGGTTGGCGTTGGTGTCGGCGTTGGTGTCGGAGTAGGCGTTGGCGTCGGTGTCGGCGTAGGTGTTGGCGTGGTTCCGCAGGTGCCGCTTACTGACCATGGCTGGCCGCTTCCTGCAGGGCCGTTGCTGGTCGATGGATTGTTACCTTGCGTCCAGTACGCGGCGGTGTAATTCACGCCGTTGTAGCTGACAGTCGCGCCGCCGGTGTACACCGCAGTGCTCGACCAGGCCGCGTAGCACACTGTGGTGCTTGCTAGCAGGGAAGCATGGGGCGCAGGGGTGGTGCTGGCGGAATTGCCGTCGCCGCCGCCACAGGCCACCAGTGTGGTGCCCATCAGGCCGGTAATGAGGGTGTTCGTAAGATTTCGTTTCAAGGCTGACTCCATTTATTGTAGGTATAAGGACGTCCACGACGAGCGGACGACAGGCCGATCCACGTACCCGTGCTCCTGACACTGCATTCACAGGTACATCACGCAGGCGGCACGAAAGACCATTTGTTGCCGTTGCTGTCAGGTCAGGATGCGAGCCTTAAAATTGGTAGTCAAGTGGTTTTGTAAAAATTGTCAAATCGGACATACCGGTGTCATGACACGTGATGCCGCTGAGAGCAGCTACGCCCCTTGGGAAGGTGAATGGGGCGATAATACCAATTTAATACCTTCATGCACTGGTATGGCAGGACCATTCCCGGAAATGGGAGGCCAATGCGTGCGGCGGCCAGATGGAGGGGGAGCATCTGGCTTGAAGAGACTGGCAGCGATCACGTTGACGCTGCCAGGGAAGGGAAGCTTATTTCTTGGCAGCAGCGAGGCTCTCTTCGAGCAAGAGTACGCGCGCTTCCAGCGCCTCCAATTTGGCCCGGGTCTTGGCCAGCACCTGGTTCTGGATATCAAACTCTTCCCGCGTCACCAAGTCGAGCTTGGAAAAGCCCTGGGTCATCATGGCTTTCACGTTTTTTTCGATATCTTTTGCCGGCGAGCTTTCGATGGCCTGGTTGATCTTGCCTTGCAGATCATTAAAAAAGTTGTTCATATCCATTTGGAATCCTTGCTAAAAAGCTCATTCGCACCGTTGCGGTGCTGTTATGCGTCAAAGTGGTGCGGTATTTACGTAATTCTGTTTGCTTTCGCCATTTTTGCAGTTTGTTAACTCGAAGTTGGGTGAGCTTGCGGCGAAAACAAGGGCTGCGCGTTCGAATTGCTGCTGGCATGACTTCTGCTAATGAAAGGTGAAGCCATCTGGCGCCAGGCACGATTTTAAACCGCAACAGCAGCACTTGTTCAAACCAATAGGGAATCCGCCATGAAAAAACTGACCACGAAGTTGTCTCTCGCCGCTGCGCTGACTCTCGCCCTGGGCTCCTTTGGCGCCCCCCAGGCCCATGCTGAGGAAGCCAAGCCAGACAACGAAGTGACCGGCAATATTGCACTGACGACTGACTACCGCTACCGCGGCCTGTCGCAATCGCGCCTCAAACCTGCGCTGCAAGGCGGTGCCGACTACACCAATAATCCGACCGGTCTGTATGCCGGCGTCTGGGCGTCGACCATCAAGTGGATCAAGGACGTGGGCGGGGACGCCAATGTGGAAATCGACCTGTACGGCGGCAAGCGCGGCGAGTTCGCGCCTGGCGTCTCCTACGATGTGGGCGGCCTGTACTATGCCTATCCGTCCAACGGCCTGACCCCAAGCGCCAATACGTTTGAGGTCTACGGGCAGGTCGGTTACGGTCCCGGCTACATCAAGTACTCGCACTCGACCACGAATCTGTTTGGCACGACCGACAGCAAGGGCAGCGGCTACCTCGACGTGGGTGCCAATGTGGAAATGTCCCCCGGCTTCCTGCTGAACCTGCACGTGGGGCGTCAGCGCGTTGCGCACAACAGCGACTTCAGCTACACCGACTACAAGATCGGCGTGACCAAGGACTTCGGTTTTGCTTCTGTGTCGCTGGCAGCCATCAAGGCCAACACCGACGTGTATCTGAGCCCGGTCAATGGCAAGAACATGGGTAAATCCGGTGTCGTGCTGGCCATTTCCAAAACTTTCTAAGCGAGGCAGCACATGAAAATGATCACCGCCATCATCAAGCCCTTCAAGCTCGACGAAGTGCGCGAAGCACTCTCGGCCATCAACGTGCAAGGGATCACCGTCACGGAAGTGAAAGGCTTTGGCCGTCAGAAAGGCCACACCGAACTCTATCGCGGCGCCGAGTACGTGGTCGACTTCCTGCCCAAGACCAAGATCGAAGCAGCTGTCGACGATGCCATCGTCGAGCAGGCGATCGAAGCGATCGAAGGCGCAGCCCGCACCGGAAAAATCGGCGACGGCAAGATTTTTGTCTACAACCTGGAACAGGTCGTGCGTATCCGTACCGGTGAAACCGGCAACGAAGCACTTTAAGGGGAATACCAATGAAAAAAACCATCACCCAATGGCTCGCTGGCGCGGCCATGCTGTTCGCGATCAGCGGCGCCTTGCCGGCCGCGGCGCAAGATGCTCCCAAGCCCGACGCTCCTGTTGCTTCCGCCGCTGCTGAAGCGGCACCGGCTGCGTCGACTGCTGTCGT
>JBJMVX010000263.1:0-8502 GCA_045810445.1 Massilia sp. | reverse complement strand
CGCTTGGCCACATCGGTCTTGGAGCCGACCAGTTCGGCAAACAATTCATGGCCGCCCACGCGGACAGTGGCGCGGCTGACGAAATTGCTGTTCTTGACCGGCTGCTGCAGCACCGCTGCGCGCCCCGTATCCCAGGCGCATCCATAGGCCGCGGATGGCGTGTCCCACAGCTTTTCATCATAAGCGCCCATGCCATCGATCGATGAGCAACCCGCGCCACCAGGCAAATCGAGCACGCTGATGCCGCTGTAGGCTTGCGTGCCACCAGGCAGGGTTGGGCCTGTGCTGCTCTTGCGGCTGAGGATGGTGTCGGCCAGGGTGGTGGCAAACACGTTGGCGTACGGCGCGCCACGGGTATCGACCGACAGACCGCGCTCGGGCTGGAAGGTGTTGACGAAGTCACGCTGGTCGCCGCGCAGCGCCTTGTTTTCGCTGGTGGAGGCGGCAAACAGCAGGTTAAAGCCCTGCTCCTGCAAGTCGCCAAAGCCGCCCGTAATCGAATAGCGCTGGATATTGCCGCCGCCAGCTTCGGTCAGGTCGGTGAAAGCTTGCGCTTCCAGGCCGCTGTAGTTTTTCTTAAGAATGAAGTTGATCACGCCGCCAATGGCATCGGTGCCGTAGATGGCGGAGGCGCCATCCTTGAGCACTTCGACCCGATCAACCGCTGCGAACGGAATCGAATTGAGATCGACCGCCGAGCCTTTCATGCCGTGGGTGGCAATGCGGCGGCCATTGAGCAGCACCAGCGTACTGTCGGCGCCCTGGCCGCGCAAATTGGCGGACGACGCGCCATTATTGCCGCGCTGCGCACCCGAGGTGACGTCGGCGTTGCTGGCCAGGTTGTCCGAACCGTTGCCATTGACGTTCAGGCTGGCGATCAATTGCTCCGCATTGACAATGCCCTGTTCCTCGATTTGCTTGCGGGTGATGATTTCCAGCGGCAGCGCGCCCTCCTTGGCGATACGCTTGATGCTCGAACCGGTAATTTCCACGCGCGCCATGGGCGGCGCTGGGGTGGCGACCTGCGCCAAAACCGGGCCGGCTACGCCAATGAAGGCCATCACATGGGCTAGCTTTTTCAAGGTCACTGCGCTCTCCTCGGGTTTGCGAAAACTTGGCAATACGACATGCACAGGGCAGGGTACGCGCAGCACCAGGCCCCAGCCAATGAATTTAGGCTGGGCCGGTATAACTTGCAGGAATGAGATTAGTGCGACAGTGCGCCAGCGCGCTGGCGTTCACCGAGATCGATATCAAGGTAGCGCCAGGTCGTCAGTTCAACGGGGTGGCGTATGTAGTTTTTTAGCCACGGATGGCGTAGATCGGCGGAAATGGGATGGGTCAGCGGTACCCAGGGATTGTAGGCGTGCAGCAGCTGGTTCATTTCGAAGTAGAGCTTCTGGCGCGCCGGTGAATCGGCCATCGCCTGGGCCTGCTCGTAACGCTGGTTGTAGGCGGGTAAATTGAAGCGCGCGTAATTGGCGCGGCCGCTGTTGGGGCCGTAAAGCAGTTGATAGAAATTGTCGCCATCGGGAAAATCGGCAATCCAGTTGGTCTCGAACATCTGCACCTTGCCCAGACGCGAAGCCTTGATGATTTCGGGCTTTTTGTCGGTCTTGAATTCCACGCGCAGGCCCACGGCATTGAGATTCTTGCGCCACAATTCATCGCGCAATCGCCCACCCACGGTCGCTTCGCTGTGCATCTGCAAGGTCAGCGGCTGGCCATTCGGTGCGCGCCGAAAACCATCCGGGTCGCGCTGACGATAACCAAACCGGTCCAGCAGCGCTTCGGCCAGGGCCTTGTCGTACTGGACCGGACTGCGGTAAGCCGGATCGTAGCCCAGCACGTTCGGCGGCAGCGGCGACTCGGCGTGGATGGCAAAGCCCTTCTTGAGCAGGCCGATGTCTTCTGCGCTGTTGTAGCTGAGCGCGATGGCGCGGCGCAGCGCGACCTTGTCCTTGCTGTAGCCGCCGAGGACCGGGTCCTCCATGTTCATCCACATATAGTAAGTCTGCAGCACCGGAAAGCGCGTCAGTTCCATGCCACGTGCGGCCAGCTCGGGTTTGAGCTCGCCGTCGCGGATCACCATGTCCGTCATCGACTCGGGCACCTGTTCCAGGTAGTCGAACTCGCCGCGCAGAAAGCCCAAAACCCGGCCCTGGAATTCTTCTGCGATCTTCACTTCAACCCGGTCCAGCAGCGGCAGGTGCTTGCCGTCGGCAGTTGTGGCTTGCGACTGCGGATTGGCCAGCAGCACGATCTTGTCACTGCGCTTCCATTCACCGACCAGGAAGGGGCCGGTGCCAACCGGATGATTGCCGGCCTGGCCGGGATAGGCATCCATCACCTCGCGCGCCACCACGGCGGAGGCGGGCGTGGCCAGGTAGAACAGGAAATTGCTGTCCGGCGCAGTGAGGCGGATGCGCAGGGTGTAGCGGTCTAGCGTCTGCAGGCCGGCGATATTGCTGTCGTAACTGAAGTGCTGCTTCAGCGCCGTGTCGCCAGCAATCTTGCCCTCAAACAGGGACAACCAGGGCGACTTGAGCGTGGGATCGTACAAGCGCTTGAGGCTGTAAATATAGTCGGCCGCTGTCAGTTCGCGCTGCTTGCCCTTGAACGCAGGATCCGGCGTGAAATAGATGCCGGGCCGGATCTTGAAGGTATAACTGAGGCCCTTGTCCTCGACGACAGGCATGGCGCTGGTGGTATTGGCGCGCAGCTTGAGCGGACGCGCTTCATAGTCATAGCGCAGCAGGGGATCGAACAGGTTTTCCAGCAGACTGAGCGACGCGATATCGGAGGCGACCGCCGGGTCCAGCCCGGTTTCTGGCGTGGTCACATAAGCATGCAGCACCTTTTCGCCCGCGTACACGGGCGCGCCGCACAGGAGGGCGGCAAACAGGATGGCGCTGCAAAAACGGGCTGGGTGCATGAATTCCTCGATGGTTGCCGCCTATGATAGTGCCAGCCGGAGGCACACGCGGGCAAGTCGCATGACTTTTTTATATACGCGCAATGCAAACATTCATCGTTCCGGTCCCTGCTGCGCCTATACTCTCGCTGCAACATCGGCTTTCTTCGTGAATCGATACGACAAGATCAAACAACATGGCACTCAATTACATCTGGTCCGGCTTTTTCCTGGTGGGGTTTCTGGCAGCGCTGGCGCAATGGATTTTTCTGGGCGACACGGAAATCTTCAAGAAGATCATTGATGGCACGTTTGAAACAGCCAAGGTCGGCGTGATGGACATTGCACTGCCGCTGGCAGGGGTGATGACCCTGTGGCTGGGCATCATGAACATTGGCGAAAAGGCTGGCGCCGTCGGCTGGCTGGCACGTGTGATCTCGCCCTTCTTCTCGCGCATCTTTCCGGACGTACCCAAAGACCATCCGGCTACCGGCCACATGGTGATGAATTTTTCAGCCAACCTGCTGGGGCTGGACAATGCGGCCACGCCCTTCGGCCTGAAGGCCATGGAAAGCCTGCAAACGCTCAATCCCAACAAGGAAGAAGCGAGCAACGCCCAGATCATGTTCCTGGTCCTGCACACGTCCGGACTGACCCTGATTCCGCTGGCGATCATGGCCCAACGCGCCATCCTGGGCGCCAAGGACCCGTCCGACATTTTCATTCCCTGCATGATCGCGACCTATGTGGCCACCGTGACCGGCATCATCGTGGTGTCGATCAAGCAGCGTATCAACCTGCTCAATCGCGTGGTGCTCGGCTGGCTGGGTGGGATGACGGCGGCCATTGCGGCGCTCATTTTCTACTTCACCCACTACCTGAGCAAGCCCGAAATCGAGCTGGTGTCCAAGGTGGCCAGCAACCTGATTCTGTTTTCGATCATCGTCATCTTCATCGTCGGCGCGCTGCGCAAGGGCGAGAACGTGTACGACGCCTTCATCGAAGGGGCCAAGGGCGGCATCCAGACTTCGCTGACCATCATTCCCTACCTGGTGGGCATGCTGGTGGCGATCAGCGTGATCCGCAATTCCGGCGTGCTCGGTTTTGTGGTCAGCGCTCTGGAATGGGTGTTCGTCCACCTGGGCATGAACACCGACTTCACGCCGGCGCTGCCGACCGCGCTGATGAAACCCCTGTCGGGCAGCGGCTCGAAAGCGATGATGATCGACGCCATGCGCACCTATGGGGTGGACTCCTTCGTCGGTCGCCTGGCCTGCATCTTCCAGGGTTCGGCCGACACCACCTTCTACATCGTGGCCCTGTATTTCGGCTCGGTGGGCATACGCCGCACGCGCTATGCGATATCGGCCGGCCTGTGCGCCGACTTTGCCGGCATCTGCGCTGCCATCGGCGTGGCCTATATGTTTTTCGGTTGAGGTAAGACGATGATGCGACATCTGCTTGCGGCCGCCCTGCTGGCGTGGACCAGCGTGGCCAGCGCCCAGTTGCCCCCTGTGGTCAGCCAGATGATGGCTGCCTCGAATATCCCGGACGACGCAATCGGTGTGCTGGTGCTGCGCGGCGAGACCACGCTGGTGTCGCACATGGCGGAGCGGCCCATGCAACCCGCGTCGACCATGAAACTGGTAACCACGCTGGTGGGACTGGAACAGTTGGGGCCCGTATTCAAGGGGCGCACGGAATTGCGCAGTGCGGGCACGCTGACGGGCGATGTGCTTAAGGGCGACCTGGTACTGCGCGGCGGGGCCGACATGGATTTGAGCGGCGAAGTGCTGACCAATATGCTGCAGGCGCTGCGCAATCAGGGCGTGCGCCGCATCGAAGGTAATCTGATCCTGGACCGCCAGCTGTTTAATCCCGCGCGCAGCGATGTGGGCCAGCCTCCGTTCGACGAGTCGCCGGACGCCTATTACAACGTCATTCCCGATGCGCTGCTCGTCAACAAGAACATGCTGCTGCTCGACATGCGCTCGACCCGCAGCCAGGTGGTGGTCAATAGCCAGCCGGTGCTCGATCGCTTGAGCGTGGAATCAAATTTCACCCTCATCGATGCGCCATGCGCGCGCTGGGAAGACGGCTGGAAGCAGCCGCAGGTCACGCGCGCGCCAGACGGCACGATGAAAGTGCTGCTGAAGGGGACCTTTCCAAAAAACTGCGTGGCCTGGAACAGCATCAACGTGGTGGACCGCCAGGACTATGTCGACCGGCTGGTGCGCGAAACCTGGAGGCGCCTCGGTGGCAGCATCAGTGGCGAGACCATTGAGGGCGCCACACCAGCAGACGCGCGGCTGCTGACCGAGCACGTTTCGCGCAGCCTGCCGGAGCTGGTCCGCGATATCAACAAACCGTCCGACAATGCGCTGGCGCGTACCGTGTATCTGAGCCTGGGGAGCCTGGAAGCCGACGCTGTCATCGGCAGTCACCCCATGCCCGGCGCAGGGCCAACGGCGTTGCGTGCAGATTTGGTGGTGCGCGACTGGATGCGGCGCCACGGGATCGATGATGCAGGTATGGTGATCGAGAACGGTTCGGGCCTGTCACGTATTGAAAAAATCACGCCGCGGCAAATGGGGCTGCTTCTGAACGCGGGCCTGCGCAGCAAGTGGGCGCCCGAGTTCCTGGCCAGCCTGCCCATCGTGGGCGTGGATGGCACCATGCGACGGCGCCTGAAGGACAGTCCTGCGGCGGAGCGGGCGCGCATGAAGACCGGCACCCTGCGCAATGTGACGGCAGTGGCGGGCTACGTTCCCGACGCGAGCGGCCAGCCATGTGTCGTCGTCGCGATGATCAATACAGAGCGCGCAACCGAAGCGAAGGGACGAGCAGTACTCGATGCGCTGGTCGATTGGGTTGCGACCCACTAGCGTTTTCCCTTCTTTACGACGCGGCGCACATTTGCGCCAGCATTACTGCTTGAGCGCCAGGTATGCGGGCCGCGCTCCGCTAAACGACGGCACACCCATGAAGCAGCTATCGGTTTTGATTTCAACGAGCGCATTCGTGGCAAAAGCCAGCGTCACCGAGGCCAGCACCGTCTTGAATGCCGGAGCATTTGCCGGCAGTTCGAGATAGGCCATCGTGCAACCCGCTTCATCAATTGGCTTGTCGAAGCTAACAAACAGGTTGCCATTGCCGTAAGTGCCGAATTGTAAAACACGGGCAGTGACCGCGCTCGAGCAAATTCCGTATGAAGGAAAGGCGCTGGCAAGAATGGCGACGGCGACAAATTTCGAAAACGTTTTTTTCATGTAAATTTCTCTAAAAATTTCAACTAATTCAATGAGAGCGATTCGGGTGTTATCGCTAACACCCCGTTCGCCCTCTTATTCGAAGGTCGCGTTCAATCGGACCGACTCGTAAGCTTCCGCGCCAAAAACGCCGATATAAAAGACGCCTGGGGGCGGCGAATTCACCTGGATGGCTTCCTCGCTACCGGCGCCGGCCGAGGCCGTATCATGGGTATCGCGCTTCGGCTGCTGGGCATAACTGAGGTAAAGATCGGCGTTGCCGACGACCCGCGACGATTGCGATGTCAGGCTGACCTTCAGTGTCGCCTTGTTGGCCGGGACGACGATCTTGTAATACTTCATGCTATTTGCCGCACCCGCCAAGTTCTCTACCGCTACGCCGCTTTGCAGTGGTGTGACCGTTGGCATGGTCGCGGCGGCAAAGTCACGCATCAGCACATCTTTCGTATAGGTGGCGTTGACAACCGGTCCCTCACTGGTCCACGCCACTGTGTAGCTGCCGCTCGGGTCGGTGCCAACCGCGAAAGGAACATAATTGCGAAGCCCTGTGGCCACCACGGTTTCCGCTCCCGCGATAGTGCCGTTCTCATCAACGAGGCGGGTTTTCAAGGTGAACGCACCATTGATGTTTTCTAGCCAGGTGACGGCATAACTGCCATTGTCGAAGACCACTGCTTTTGGCTCACCGATACCTGCCACAAGAGTGCTCGAAATATGGACCACAGGCCCGCCAGTCCCGTCGACGCTGAATTTGCGCGCGTACGCATCAAACCCCGTGCTCCAGGTCGTGACATAGGTGCCATTGCGGTTCATGGCCACATCTTCGTGGTACTTCTGGCCGACATCAACTGAAGGCGAAAATATGGCGTTGCTCCAAAAGGAACGGATATGCGAGCTGGTGCCCCAGTTCACACCATTGCTCGAAGGCGTGAGATAGGACATGATGGTCAGCCCCACGAGATGCTGGTCGCTCGCCAGGCCATTGATCCGCGTTTGATATCCGACATCGCGACCGAACTGGTTGATCGGCGAGCCGTCGGCTTGAAAGCGGTTGAACCAAAGCTTGGCTGGCACCGTATCGGTCGACGTTAAATAGAAGGCCGCGAAGCTGCCATCGTCATACAAGGTGGCCCGTCCGTCCGGGCTGACCAGCTGTTGAGCAAGTGAGTTCACCTGGAACGTCGTGACCAATTGTCCATCGCGGGTATACCGGTATGCCACCAGCCTGCTAACGCCAGACGCGGTCAGCTTGCGCAGGACAAGAAAGCCGCCGGTTTTGTTGGCGGAAATGGACAAGACGTTGGTGCCCAGGACGAAGTTCTCTTCACTACCAAGTACCGTGCCTGCTGCATCCCATCGCTTGAGCATGCTCGTTCTGCTCGCGTCGTCGCTGGTCCACACGGCAAGGCGGTCCCCGTTTGGCGCTTTGGTAAAGAGCGTCAATTGTTGAGCGCCCTTCATGTAGTTACTCATGGCATACACGGCAGATACACCAGGGGGAAGGGTAGGGTCGACCACGGGCGGCGTCGTGCTGATCAGCTCCAGATTGCCGCTGTTACTCAAGCCGACCTTGAAGCCAGCCTGTGTGTCTGCGCCAGGGGCGATCACGACGGTGTCCGCATACACACCGTCACCGCCAGTAAACGAGATTTTCTGGGTCGCAGGCTTCCAGGCAGCCGAACTGAGCATCGTTGAGTCTGGATTGGGAACCAAGGTGTACACACCAAATGCGCTGGAGACGAGCGCAAAAGATGGACTAGACGGAGGGACGAATACCGGGATATAGAGGTCGTCATCGATCGGTATGGGCACCAGCTTCGGTTTTGCGATGAACAAGACATCGTTTTGCCCGTCGCCATTGACGTCGCCCGATGTGACCACGTATGCAGCGTTCTTCAGTGCCGCCTCGTACGAAGCGGCATGGGCTGGTTGTGCACCGGCCAGAAAACAAGCTAGCAGACAGGGTAAGAATTTTTCGATTTTCATATTTTCCACATAGGATGTAAACGCGTCCAACCAGCTTGAAAAAACGTCCCTGATCAGCTGAACAACCCAAGTAGGCAAACTGACGGAGCGAATTTGTCGATGAAGCGCGAAGCAAATGTGAAGTTCCGGCACGCGTGGAGTGCTGCCAATGGCAAGGAAGAACGTGATGACCAGAACATCAGGTATCAACGTGGGGGACCAACATTTAGTTCAGGTCAGAAATGGCGTCTAGCTTATCAGAAATGTTAGATAAAAGATATTTGTCTTTACGGAAGCAAAGATTTTCATGAAAATACAACAAGCAAAAGTTGCGCAGTATTTCTCGGAGATCGT
>JBJMVX010000262.1:0-29278 GCA_045810445.1 Massilia sp. | reverse complement strand
CATCGGCGCGGCCTGCGCGGCGCGCCGCCCAGGCTCGGCCCGCATCCTGGGCGTGCACCTGGAAGGCCCGTACATCAACTCCGGAAAACTGGGGGCGCAGCCTAACTACGCGCGCGCCGCGACACTGGCCGAAGTCAATCAGTTGGGCACGCACGCGCCAATGCGCCTCATTACCGTGGCACCTGAAATCGCGGGCCACCTGCGCCTGGTGCGCGAATTGTCCGACGCCGGCATCCGGGTCCAGATCGGCCATACGCTGGGCTCCTACGAAGACGGCGTGGCCGCACTCGAACATGGCGCCGCAGGCTTCACCCATTTGTTCAACGCCATGAGTCCCCTGCACCACCGCGAACCTGGCATGGTGGGTGCGGCACTGGCCCATGCCCAATACGCAGAGCTGATACCCGACCTGCTGCACGTGCATCCAGGCGCGATCAAGGTCGCCCTGCGCGCCATTCCCCATCTGTATTGCGTCACCGATTCCACGGCCGCCACCGGCATGCCCGATGGTGACTACATGCTCGGTCGCCACCGCGTGCAAAAGTGCATGGGCGGCGTGCGTCTGCCCGACGGCACACTGGCTGGCAGCACCCTCACCATGGACCAGGCGCTGCGCAACCTGGTCGGGCTGGGCCTGGACATCGCCGACGCCTCGCGACGCGTTTCCACCTACGCCGCCGACTACCTGGGCGAAACCGAGCGTGGCCGCCTGGCGCCCGGCAGCTTCGCCGACATGGTGGTGCTGGACCGCGAATTGAAAATCAAAGCCGTTTATATAGAAGGAGAAAAGTGTGACCTCAATGATGCTTAAAGAAGCCATTTCCGCCGCGGACTGCGTCGCCCTGCAATTATCGAGCGACGTCGAACGCTATGCGGAACTTGGCCGCAAATTGAGGTCCACCAATTTCGACACGGCGCTTACCATCGCGCGCGGCAGCTCGGATCACGCCGCGAATTACTGCGCCTACCTGATCATGGCGCGCATGGGGCGCGTGGTGGCGTCGCTGCCGATGTCGCTCATCACCTTGAACCGCGCGCCGATTGAAACGCGCGGCACGCTGGCCATCGCCATTTCGCAATCAGGCCAAAGCCCTGACGTGGTCGACCCGATCCGCTACTTCCGCGGCGGCGAAGCGACCACCATCGCGCTAGTTAATGACATTACTTCGCCACTGGCGCAGGCAGCCGAATGGGCCATGCCCCTGCATGCCGGGAAAGAGCAAT
This sequence comes from Massilia sp., assembly GCA_045810445.1. Taxonomy (GTDB): domain Bacteria; phylum Pseudomonadota; class Gammaproteobacteria; order Burkholderiales; family Burkholderiaceae_D; genus Telluria_A. Next base: position 28,054 of record JBJMVX010000262.1, on the reverse strand, counting down.
CTGTCGCTGCCACCAAAAGCTTCATCACCAGCCTGGTGGCCGGCGCGCGCCTGGTCGCGCAATGGCAAAACGATCCGGATCTGCTGGCCGGCCTGGAAGCGCTACCGGACGCCCTGCGCCGCGCCACCGAAGTCGATTGGACCTCGGCACTGGACGTGCTGGCGCCAGCCCGCAACATCATGGTAGTTGGACGCGGCATCAGTTTTCCCATCGCGCTCGAATCGGCGCTGAAGCTGAAAGAAACCTCGGCCCTGCAGGCAGAAGCCTTCAGTGGCGCCGAAATCAAGCACGGGCCCATGGCCCTGATCGAAGACGGCTACCCCTTGCTCATTTTCGCAACGCGCGGGCCGACCCAGGCCAGCGTACTGCAACTGGCAGCCGAAATGCGCCAGCGCGGCGCGCGTGTGATCCTGGCAGCACCGTCCGACATCGCCGAGCGCGACCTGACTCTGCCTGTGGCCGCGACGCCGGACCTGGACCCTATCGTCGCCGTGCAAGCCTTCTACATCATGGCGGCCCACCTGTCGAAAGCGCGCGGCATGGACCCGGACCGTCCGCGCCATCTGAGCAAAGTCACCAAGACCAACTGACATCCACGCGCCATCAATGAACATCAAGACACTGCTGACGGCATTGATGGCACTGGGACTGACGGCATCGCTGGCAATGGCGGCCGAGACCCACGTCGAATTCTGGACCTTCAGCATGAAGCCCAAGTTCACGCCCTACTTCGAGTCGGTCGTCCACAACTACGAAGCGGCCAACCCTGGCGTGAAAATCGAATGGGTTGATTTTCCGTGGGACGTGATCCAGACCAAACTGGTGACCCGCATCGTGGCCGGCAGCCCGCCCGCGCTGGTCAACCTGAACGTGCCCTGGGCCGATGAATTTGCGCGTGACGATTTGCTGACTCCCATCGACACCCTGCTCGCAGCCGGCGCGCCCAATTACATCCCCAGCACGCTGGAAGACCTGCGCTTCAAGGGCAAGACCTATGGCTTCCCCATGTACAGCAACGTCGCCGTGGTCGCCTACAACACGCGCATCTTCAAGGCTGCCGGCCTGACGCGCGGGCCGACCAGCTTCGACGAACAGCTCGCGTTCGCGCGCCAGATCGCAGCGGCCACCGGCAAGGCGGGCATTGCGCCCGCGCTGTCGAAAATCGATGGCCTCTTCATGTGGCAGGGCTTGGCAGTGATCCAGAACGGGCGCGCGGTATTCAATTCACCGGCCCACGTGGCGCTGGTCCAGAAGCTGGCCGTGACCTACAAGGCTGGCGGCCTGCTCAAGGAAAGCCTGTTCGCCGAGGATAACTTCCCTGCCGTGATCGATGCCTACAAGGGCGGACGCCTCGGCATGCTGCTCGCGCCCCCCACCGCGCTCAAACGCATCGAGGGCGACGCCAAGGATATCTATGCGATCACCGATGTGGCGCCCGCGCCGCTCGGGCCCACCGGCATTGCCGATGGCGGCTGGCTGATTCACTTCGCCATACCCAAGGGCGTCGACCCCAAGCTGCTGCCAGCTGTCGGCAAATTTGCGCAGTTCCTCACCAACGACGCCAACCAGCTCGCCTTTGCCAAACAGGCCAGCGTGTTCCCGACCACCGTTAAAGCGGCCGCGGATCCCTTCTTCCTCGCCCTGCCTGCCAATGCAGGCGCCGCCCAGAAGGCTGTTGCCGCTGGTGCCGCCTCGATGGCCCACTCGCACACGCTGTACGTGGCCGGTATCGACGACTACGACGAGCTGCGTCGCTCGCTGGTGAAGGCCGTTGAAGCTGGCGTCACCGGCAAGCAGGACGTCAAGCAGGCGCTCGATGGAGCGGTCGCTATCTGGAACAAGAAACTGTCCGCGCAAAGGCTGCACTGATGGCGCGCCGTCACTACCAGGCCTGGATGTTCCTCGCGCCCGCGTTGGTGCTGCTGGCCGTATTTTCGTTCTGGCCTGTGCTCTACGGGTCCTTCCTCGCCTTTACCGACTACAGCCTGGTGCGCCCCACCTCGTGGGTCGGCCTGGATAATTTCCGCTACATCTTCGACAACGAGATGTTTGTCACGGGCCTGAAAAATTCGCTGCTGTTCCTGCTGATGGTGCCCTTCGTGCAAATTGGCGCCATCGCGCTGGCGGTCCTGGTCAACAACCAGCTGCCCGGCATCCGCTACTTCCGCGCGGCCTTCTACGTGCCAGTCGTGACCACGGTGTCGGTCGTGGGCATCATGTGGGGCTTCATGTTCCACGAACAGGGCACACTCAATTACGTCTTTCTGCAACTGCGGCTGGCCAACGCCCCCATCGGCTGGCTGTCCGACGACACCCTGGCCCTGTTTGCGATCATGTTCGTCACGCTGTGGCGCGGCCTGGGCTGGTACATGGTGATGTATCTGGCGGCGCTGCAGGCCATCCCCGCCGACATGCAGGAAGCGGCCATCCTCGATGGCGCCAATCGCTGGCAGCTGTTCTGGAAAATCACGGTGCCCATGCTGCGCCCAACCACCATGGTGTGCTCGATCCTGTCGGTGTTGGCTGCTCTCAAGGCGTATCAGGAGGTCGATGTGCTGACCCAGGGTGGCCCCATGAACTCCACTTTCACCGCTTTGTACTACGCCTACGACCAGGGCCTCAAGCATTTGAAACTGCCACGCGCGCTAGCCGCCAGCATGGTGGTGTCCGCAATTTGCATCGCCATCGCGCTGGTCTGCCTGCGCTACCTGAAGCCGAGGCACCGTTGATGCGCAGCCGCCCACACCATGTCGCCCTCCACTACCTGCTGCTCTGTGCACTGGCGGTGCTGTGCGTGTTTCCCTTCTGGTGGACACTGGTCACCGCGCTTTCGAGCGAAGGCAATATCTTCGCCTTCCCGCCGACCTTCTGGCCGCAAGCGCCCACGCTGGACAACTTTGCCGACGTGTTCCGCGCCATCCCCATGTGGTCCTTCTTTCGCAATTCGCTGCTTATTGCAGGATTGACCGTGCTGTGGAAGCTGGTCCTCTGTTCGGCCGCTGCCTACCCGCTCTCGCGCATGCAGTTTCGCGGCCGCAGCCTGGTGTTCGGCGTGATCCTTGCCACCCTGGTGCTGCCGTCCGAAGTGAACTTCCTCGTCAACTTCATCACCGTCACAAAACTGAGCCTGGTGGACACCTACACCGGTGTCATCCTGCCCAACGTCGTCACGGCCGTCGCCATCCTGCTGCTCAAGCAAGCCTTCGACGAAGTGCCCCAGGACCTGGTTGACGCCGCGCGTGTCGATGGCGCCAGCGAATGGATCATCTTCCGCAAGATCATGCTGCCCCTGATCGCGCCATGGCTGGCCACAGTCGGCATCCTGACGGCGGTGGAAGCCTGGAACGAATACATCTGGCCATCGATCGTGATGAGCAAGCCGGAAGAATTCCCCCTGTCGGTGGGCGTGCTGTACCTGCGCGGCACCTTCGGCAGCAGCACGCGCGTGATTGCCGCGGGCACGGTCCTGACCATCTTGCCTACCCTGGCAGCTTTCCTGTTTACCCAACGATTTTTCATGCGCGGCATGGACGGAGCAGTCAAATGAATCACTACAATCAACTTGCCGGTCAACTGATCATGATCCGCTTTCCCGGCACCGAACTCGATGCCGCCACCGCCGACTTCCTGCGCACAAACAGCGTGCGCGGCGTATGCCTGTTTCGCGGGAATATGGTCAACTCGGAGCAGCTCACCCGCCTCACCAGCGACCTGCGCGCGGTGATGGGCCCGAACGCACTGATCGCCATCGACCAGGAAGGCGGCGCCGTCGTGCGCTCGACCTGGGTGCCTGCGCCACCGGCGGCCATGGGCCTGGGCGCAGCCGATGACGTGCAACTGGCCAGCAGCATCGGCGCGGCCGTGGCGCGCGCCGTCAAGGCACTGGGTTTTAACTGGAACTTCGCGCCCGTGCTGGACCTGAACAACAACCCGCACAATCCCGTCATCGCCGAGCGCTCCTTTGGCGCCGACCCGCAGCGCGCCACCGACCTGGCCACGGCCTGGATGGCAGGCAGCGAAACGGAAGGCGTGGCCTGCTGCGTCAAGCACTTCCCCGGTCACGGCGACACCCACGTCGATTCCCACCGCGACCTGCCAACCGTGGACAAGTCGCTGGCAGAACTGGAAGCGCTGGAATTCAAGCCCTTCCGCCTCGCTGGCAACCGCGCGCCGGCCATCATGACGGCCCACATCGTCTATCCCGCGCTGGACGCTGAATTCCCGGCCACCATGTCGCGCCGCATCCTGCACGATTTGCTGCGCACTGAATGGGACTACCGCGGCGTCATCATCACCGACGGCATGGACATGCACGCCATCGCCGGTCGCTATGGCGCGGGCGCTGCCGCCGTGCGTGCATTGGTCGCCGGCGCCGACATGGTCATGGCCCTGGGCACACCGGAGACACAGGCCGAAACCATCGCCGCCATTGCTGCCGCCATCGAGTCAGGCCAGCTGCCGATGGAGGAAGTGAACACCCGCCTAAAACGTCTGGGCGATCTGGCCAGCGCCTACCCGTGCCAGCCGCGCGCCTACCACGAAGATGCGGCCGATCGTCTGGTCATGGCGCACGGTTGGCGGCGCTGCCTGACGGCGCGCGGCAATCCACAACGCCCACCAGTGGGCACCAAGGTGCGCCTGGTGGTGCGCCAGGATGTGGTGAGCGACGGCGTGTCCGAAGCGGGCGTGCCGGCTGCCGTTGTCGCCACTTCGCTGGGCCGCCTGTACGACGTGGACCTGGTGACCTTTGCCGACGCCGAAACCTTCGACTGGAACGCCCTGCCGGACGATGGACGCTTCACCTTCCTGGCCTCGACCTCGCGCCTGCGCTACGGCCCCAACGCGCGCAGCAACTGGAAGCCCGATCTGCACCTGGCCCTGTGGAACCCCTATCAGGCACTCGACATCGACGCGCCAGCCTTGATCACCTACGGCTTTGCCACGCCGGCCCTGGACGCGGTCGATGCCTGGCTGGCCGGCACGCTCGAAGCCCAGGGCAAATGCCCGGTTCCCGGATTTGAATAAGCGACAAGGACAGCCATGACCGATCTCACAAAAGCAGCGCGTAACCCACTGTTCTGGGTTCCCAGCCTTTACTTCGCACAGGGACTGCCGTTTTTCGCTGTAGCCGTCGTCGCGCGCCAGATGTTCAAGAGCATGGGCATCCCGAACGACGACATCAATCACTGGATGGCCCTCATCATGTTGGCCTGGACCTTCAAGCCGTTCTGGAGCCCTTTCCTGGAACTGGTGAGCAGCAAGAAGCTCGTGGTGGTGACCTTCCAACTGACCAGTGCCTTATGCCTCGCCGGTCTGGCGGTGGCGCTGCATTTCCCGTTCTGGATCGCCGCCTGTGTGGGCATGTTGGCGCTGCTGGCCATCAGTTCAGCGACGCACGACATTGCCTGCGACGGCCTGTACATCTTCAGCCTCTCGGTCCCGGACCAGGCGCGCTACGCCGGCTGGACCGGTACTTTCTTCAACGCCGGGCGCCTGATTGCGGCCGGGGTGCTGCTCAAACTGGCGGGATATCTGGAAAAGAGCCTGGGCGTGATTCCGGCGTGGACCATCGCGTTTTCCCTCCTTGCAGTGATGATGGTGGCCCTCGGCTTGTACAACAGCTGGTCGCTGCCGCAGGCAAAAAACACGGTTGCCGCAGGCACCACTGCAGCGTCCATCGTCAGAACGCTCAAAGAAGTCATCCTCGACTATTTCAGCAAACCTGGGATCGTCGTCGCTATCATCTTCATCATCCTGTTTCGTGCCGGAGAAGCCCAGGTGCAGTCGATCGGGCCACTGTTCCTGCGCGACGCGCACAATGTTGGCGGGCTGGGACTGAGCACAGACGAAGTGGGCTCGGTGTACGGCACGGTCGGCACCATCGCCTTCATCATTGGCAGTATCGGCGGCGGCTACTTCACGTCCTGGCTGGGACTCAAACGCGCGATCCTGGTATTGATACTGGCAGTGAACCTGCCCAACCTGGTATTCCTCTACCTGGCGGCCAACCTGCCAACCAACCTGGTGGTCATCGGAACGGCACTGAGCCTGGAGATGTTCGGCTATGGCTTCGGCTTCGTGGGCCTGATCCTGTACATGATGCAGGTGGTCGCGCCGGGTAAATACCAGACCGCCCACTACGCCTTCTCAACCGGGATCATGCAGCTCGGTTACTCGCTCTTCACCTGGGTCAGCGGTGATATCCAGCTGGCCCTGGGCTACAAGAATTTTTTCATCTGGGTGCTGCTTGCATCGGTTCCGGTAGCCATCCTGTCGCAGTTCATCCCGATGACCGCGCACGAGCGTGATCCCACGCTGCCGACCGTCGCACCGGCCATGGCGCACTAGCCGATGGCGAGCGTCAGCCTCAAGGGCATCGGCAAGCACTACGCCGCCGACAAAGCCGTCATCCACGGTGTGGACCTCGAGATCGCCGATGGCGAATTCGTGGTCTTCGTCGGCCCCTCGGGCTGCGGCAAATCGACCCTGCTGCGCATGATCGCAGGGCTGGAAGAGATCAGCGCTGGCGAACTGCATATCGGCACCCGCCTGGCCAACGACATCGCCCCGGCCCAGCGCGGCCTGGCGATGGTGTTCCAGTCCTACGCCCTGTACCCGCACATGACGGTGTTCGAAAACCTGGCCTTCGCCTTGCGCCTGGCCGGCCAAAAAGGCGCGGCGCTGGAACAGGCCGTGGCGCGCGCCGCCGCCATCCTGCAGATCGGCGACCTACTGCAACGCAAGCCGAAAGAACTCTCCGGTGGCCAGCGCCAGCGTGTGGCCATTGGGCGGGCGATCGTGCGCACGCCCGAGGTGTTCCTGTTCGACGAGCCGCTCTCGAACCTGGACGCCAGCCTGCGCGTGCAGATGCGGGTGGAATTGAGCCGCCTGCACCGTGAGCTCAAATCCACCATGATCTACGTGACCCACGATCAGGTCGAAGCGATGACGCTCGGCCAGCGCATCGTCGTCATCAACGGCGGTCGCATCGAGCAGGTCGGCACGCCCCAACAGTTGTACCAGCATCCGGCCAATCTGTTCGTGGCCGGCTTTCTCGGTGCGCCCAAGATGAATTTCATGCAGGGCCAGATCGTCAGCGCCAGCGCTTCCGGCGCCACCGTATGTCTGGCAGGTGGCGCCTCGATCACGGTCGCCGTCGACGCCAGCCGCGCCACTGCCGGCGAGGCCGTCACCCTGGGCATACGCGCCGAGCATATGCCGCTGGGCGCCCAGGGCGAGAACGCCATCGATCTGCTGGTCGGCCACGTGGAGTATCTGGGTGACCAGAATGTGGCCTACGCCAGTTTGGCCGGTGAAGCGGCGCTGGTGGCGGTCCGCCAGGCAGCCGATGGTACACCGCTGCACCCCGGCATGACGGTGCGCGCCACCCTGCCCGCACAGCACTGCCATCTGTTCGACAGCGCCGGAAGTGCGTACTTACATTCGCTTACCAATCCCTGCTAAATTCAAGGCAGCGAAATAAAGATTGTGTAACAATATGCCCTTCGTCCGGAGCACAGTGCGCGTCCGGGCATTATTTGTTGCCCTAATAACATGTCCACCGTTCGACGGGTTGCAGCGTTATGTCGCCAGCCTGTCTTCATGTCTCTACAAGGATCCTTCATGTCCCAATTTCGTCTCGCCCGTATCAGCCTGATCTTGGCCGCCATTGGTTTGAACGCCGTACCTGCTCTGGCCCCGGCCGCTTTCGCGCAAGACAAAGGCAGCGCCAGCGCTGCGGCACCAGAAACTGTCCGTCCGGAACTGTACAAATTGCTGGACTCGAACAAGGTCAAGGAACTGCTTGCCGCGAAAAAATACGCCGACGTTCAGGCCAACATTACCGCTGCCGAAGCGATCGACAAGCTCACGCCCTACGAAATCTACATCATCGATCGCACCAAGCTCAATCTGGGCGTCGCTTCGAACGACAATGACTTGACGATGAAGGCGCTGGAGGCGGTGATCAACACTGGCCGCGCAGGCAAGAACGACAACGCCGAATTCATGCAGGTGCTGGGCGACCGCTACTTCAATGCCAAGAACTATGCGAAAGCGGTCGAGTGGTACACCCGCTACCAGAAAGAAGCGCCGGAGCCGAACAAGATCCTCAATTCCCTGGGCAAAGCCTATCTGCTGACTAACGACTATCAGAACGCGCGTGTGCAATTCGACGCGCTGGTGCGCAATGCCGAAGCGGCTGGCAAGGTGCCTGACTTCACGGAACTCGATCTGCTCAAGGTCAGCTACGCGCGCTTGAAGGACACCGACGGCTATATCGCGACCCTGGAAAAAATCGTCACCTACCATCCGACCAATGAAAACTGGACGGAGCTGCTCTCGCGCACCCAGAGCAAGGCAGGCTTCAATGCCCGTTTGCAGCTGGACGCTTACCGCCTCAAACTGGCAGCCCAAAAAGAAATGACGCCGGAAGAATATGTCGACATGACCGAGCTGGCACTGCTGGGCGGCTTCTTCACGGAAGCGAAAAACGCCATGGATGCCGGCTTTGCCAACGGTGTATTGGGCAAGGGCAGCAACGCGGCCAAGCACAAGCAGTTGCACGACAAGGCAACCAAGAGCGCGGCTGACGACGAGAAGAACATCGCTTCCGGCGAAGCGAGCGCCAAGGCCGGCAAAACTGGCCAGCCGATGGTCAACCTGGGTTACGCCTTTGCGTCGATGGGCCAGTACGACAAGGGCATCGACCTGATCGAAAAAGGGATCGCCAAGGGCGGGCTGAAGAACCCGGACGACGCCAAGCTGCACCTGGGCGTGGCATACGCCAAGGCCGGCCGCAAAGCCGACGCGCAAAAGGTGTTCGAAGGGATCAAGGGCAATGATGGCCTGGGCGATCTGTCGCGCCTGTGGGTCCTGTACTTGAACCGCAAACCGATGGCCGCTGCCGCCAGCTAAGACTGCGTAGTATTCACGACGAACGGCTCCTTGCTGCGGCAAGGGGCCTTTTTTTTTGGTTCTTTTCCTGAGCTAGCAGTGTATGGGTCCCCGCTTGCGCGAGGACGACGCGGTTAAAGGTAGTGGCAAAAATGAAATTAGTGCGACGCTAGCGGGGAAGCCGTCAGCTCGTCGTTAAAGAGAAAGCCGTTAGCTCGTCGTTAAAGAGAAGGCCGTTAGCTCCTCGTTAAAGAGAAAGCCGTTAGCTCCTCGTTAAAGAGAAAGCCGTCGGCTCGTCGTTGAAGAGAAAGCCGTCGGCTCGTCGTTGAAGAGAAAGCCGGCGGCTCGTCGTTGAAGAGAAAGCCGTCGGCTCGTCGTTAAAGAGAAAGCCGTTAGCTCGTCGTTAAAGAGAAGGCCGTCGGCTCGTCGTTAAAGAGAAAGCCGTCGACTCGTCGTTAAAGAGCAAGCTGTTAGCGCATCGTCCTCGCGCACGCGGGGACCCATTCGGAGCTAGCAGAGTATTGGCCCTCGCTTTTCCCAAGGACAGTGATGGACAGGTGATTTAGAAAACCAGGTAGTCCGTCGAGAATTTTTGCCACATGCCCGCTGCCGGACTGCCCCCGCAATCTTCAGCGCACTCTCTCGGGCCCAAAGTGGCTGGTCTGTGAGCCAGCGAACATTTTGCGGGGAAAATATCTCGCATACTGGCTCCACTTTCGGGAGACTGACCATGAATGCACTTCGCCACGTACCGGACGACGCCACCAATGAGCGCTCGCAGGTATTGTTGATCAACGGTTCGGAGGGCGATCCACGCACGGCCCGCATGCTCGATCAGGCGCGCGCGCTGCTCGAAGCCGAAGGCGCCGAGGTCGACGTGCTCGACCCTGCCTTGCACAGCGCCAGTGATGTCTACGAAAAATGGCTGTTCACCAACGCGGTGTTCGTGATCGCTCCGGGCGGCGCGCATACCCTCCCCACCCGATACGGCCCGGCCATCGACCGCATGGCGCAGGCCGGCTACCCATCCAACCTGGCCGAACGCGCCTATGGGGTGGTGGTCCATGGCGACGGCGCGGACGCCACGCGCCGTGCCCTGTGCGGCTGGTTCGACACGCTAGGCATGGTCGACTCGGACAGCTTCGCCACGCTGGACCGCTACCTCGGCTATCACGAGCTGGACGCCGATGACATCGAACTGAAGGACGACGCCGACTACCAGGCCGAAGTCGGCAATGTGGCGCATGCGCTCTCCCATGCGGTGACGGAACTGCGCGCCGGCCGCTTGTCGCCCCCAGAGCGGCGCCTGCGCAGCGTCTAGCGCGCTGCCCCGTTCATCGCCTGGTCATACGCGCCGGCCGCGGCATCGGTGCTGCTGCAGGTCGCGTCGGCAGTCGGCGTTGGCACCTTGCACGGACGGTCGCGACCGAGCGACCAGAAATGCAGACCGGCCAGCTTCATCTTGTGCACTTGGCTGGCCAGCAGGCGTGCGTCCTCCAGCGTGAACACATTTTCCACCACGTCGTTCACGCCTATCATGGGCGTCAATTCGAGCTGCGTCATTGGTAAAGCGTATTTGCGACTCACGTTGCGCGCCGCCTGCAGTGCAGACTTGCCCATGTCGCAGCCCATCCCCTTGCCGCTTTTGAGCACACAGACCTTGTGCGTTCCTGGTCCGTAGTCCATCACCATCAGGTTGAAGGTGAAGTCGCGCACACCATGGCGGCGCAGTGTCGCCAGGATGGCTTCGCCCTGCGCATTGAGGCTCTTGTTGCTGCCATCGGAGGCAGCATGGGTGGCCACGGTGAAGCTGTAGCGCAGCTGCGGATGCTTGATCTGCGCGGCCTTGATACGCAGGATCAGCGAGTCGACCTGCTCCGCGCTTTGATTGGCTTCGATGTCAAAATCGAGTCCCTGCAAACGGGGACTGTCGTAGCGCGCGATGAAGCGCTCCATGCCTTCGTCGGTGGCACAGGTGAACACCCCGCCCTCGCCGCCCGTCGACACCACGTAGCCCATACCTGCTTCGTTAAAGGCGCGCACATTGGCGTCGGCCACCTGCTGGCCGCTGTACAGGCCCCACTTCTCGTCGCCGCACTCGCCTGTGGCGAAGGCCCAGCTCAAGCCTCCGGCGCCGGAGAGCTTGTTGTCCGCTTCAATAAACAGCGGCGCCGGCTTGGGCAGGTGCTTGTAGGGGCTGTAGATAAAGCGCGGAGCGCCGGCGCTGGCCGATGCACTCAAGGCGCAGGCGAGCAGGAACAACAGTGGGGTTTTCAAGGCGTTTTCCTTATTGCTGTAGTTGGACGATCAGCGCGTCCTTGAGCTTGCGAATGTCCTGCTCCGACAGCTCGCCCAGCACGCCGCGCCGAAACGACGGGATGTGGGCAACTGCATTGTCGGTATCGAACACAAAGTGGTTGAACATGGCTTTCCACGCTGCGCGCACACCGGGACTGAGCCCCTGCATATTGGCCAGGCAGTGCAGCAGGCAGTTCGACGGCGAACTGGCGCGGTCGGTAACGCCAATGGCGCCGCCCCACCAGTAGTTGATCAGGATATTGAGCGTGCCGATCGACTCGACCTGGTGCCACCATAGGGCCGGAATGTAGATGGCGTCGCCCGGTGCCAGTTCGGCCACCATGGACGCGGCCAGCGCCTCTCGGTAACGCGGAAACTGTGCCAGGTCGTTGGTGGCCATGCTCACAGGGGCGCCGGCTGGTGTGAAGTCGAGCGGCCCCACATACAGGTTGCCCACTTGTTCAGGCGGGAACAGCGTGAAGCGGCGCCGTCCGCTGACGCAGCAGGCGATATTGTGGGCTTCGTCAAAATGCGCGGGCACGGTGATGGTATTGCCCAGCCAGATGCGCGGCTGGATGGTCGGCGTCAGCAAGGGCAATCGATTCTCATCCAAAAAGCCGGGGATGGATTCCGAGATCAGCGCGCTTTGCGCCGCCAACGACGGCGCGTTCTCGCTGCCCAGGTAGCGCTGCAACTGGGTGATTACGGCAGAGAGCGGCAGGCGGTTGCGCACGAAGCTGAAACCCTGCAGGCCAGCGCTATAGCCGACATGGCCATGGGCAGCGGGCGGCGTCATGATGGCATTGACGTCGGCGCCCGTGTCGAAGGCCTTCAGGTAGTCGCACACCGCCTCGGTGGACCGCAGCGCCTGCGCCACGACTGGCCAGTGCTTGACGATCCCGCGCATGACAACGGGCCGGTGCAGCGGGACTATCTCCTGGTGAAAGGTCGCGGCGTCCACATCGGCGAATTCGGGAATGGCTTGTTGCTGCATCATTGCGTGCCCCAAAAAAAATGACGGCGGAACATCCCGCCGTCATTGATTCTACCTAAGTGCGGTCAGATTAATACTTGGCGCGCATCGTCAGGAAGAACTGGCGACCATTCTGATAGACCGAACGTGGCTGGTCATCGTTGAGGGCGTAGTACTTCAGCTTCGGGTTGTTCAGGTTACGCATGTCCAGCGAGAACGAGATCTTGTCGTTGAGCGTGTAGCCCAGCGATGCGTTCAAGTCACCGCCGCCCACCTGGTTGAACTCGGTACCGCGGTCCAGACCGACATACGCGTCCGAACGGTGGCCGTAGGTCAGACGGGCGTTGAAGCGCTCATCTTCGTAGAAAGCCGACACGTTGTAGGTGTTCTTGGAGGAGCCGAGCACTTTGGCACCGCTGTCATCCTTCGCGTTGGTCAGGGTCAGGTTGGTCGAAATACCGAAGTTGCCGAAGAGCGGCTGCTCGTAAGCCAGTTCGATCCCCTTGACCTTGCCCTTGCTGTTGATTGGCGAGGTGATCAGGTATTCCGCATCGAAACCGTTCGGGAAGGTGACCTTGGTCGCATCGGTAAAGGTGCGATAGGTCGCCACGCTGGTGCCCTGGCCGATGTAGTTGGTCAGGTTCATGTAGTACGCGCTGGCCGACACGACCGACCGCGACCCGAAATACCATTCCAGCGAAGCGTCGAAGTTGGTCGAACGCACAGGCTTGAGGTAAGGATTGCCGCCGCTGCCGGAACCCTTCAGACCCTGCGCCGGTGGCGGCGTCAGCGAGAAAGTACCAACCAGCGACGAGTAGTCCGGACGCGTCATCGTTTTGCCCAGGGCAAAGCGAGCGATCAGGTCAGGACGCAGTTCCAGGCGCAGGTTGGCGCTTGGCAGCAGGTCGTGGTGGGTGATGTCGGTCGTGGTCGGACGGAAGATCCCGAACAGCGAGTTGTAGACCACACCAGGCTGGCCAGCTGGCGTGTCGCTCGGCAGGCCGACGTTGCTGATCGCGTGTTCCTTGGTCTGCACATAGCGCACGCCAAAGTTGCCGCTCCAGCCTTCGCCGTCGAAATTGCCCTGGACGAAGCCCGCTGCGGTTCTTTCTTTCAGCGCGAACTCATTGCCGAAATCTTCACGCGTGCCATCGGTTGGACGGGTGCTGAACTTGTCGCCAAACGCTGCCAGTTGCTCCGGGGTGTAACGGAACACATTGCGCGGGAAGGTGCCGCCCAGGTTGCCGCCGAAATTGCCCGGATACACAGCACCGGCCGTTGGCCAGTTGGCCGGATTGTACGGCGAGTTGGCGCCGTCGATGCAGGAATACTGCGATGGCAGCGGTGCCGCCCAGAAGAAGCCAGGACCGCCATTGGCGTCAGTGCGGGTCGAGCAGCTAGGGCCTTGGCCGATGATGCCGCCGGAGCTGCGATCATGGTCGGCCTTGCGTACGCCGAACTTAATCTGCTGCAAGCTGGCTACCTTGACGTCGAAGGCGCCATCGAGCTGCAACCACTGTTCCTTGTCCTTGACGGTCACGTTCTGGTCGCCAAACATCCAGCCAAAGCCGGCGGTGGTACCGTTTGGCGTGGCCGATGGGTTGTTCCCGAACGAGAAGTCGGCTGCGCTACCCAGGCCGTTCAGCTTGTACGAGGCGCCGGTGCCGGTGGCGCCGTTCCATGCGATCACGTCCTGGCGCGGGGTGCGGCCTTCGCCTTTGGAGGTACCGCCCTTGATGTTCAAGGTCAGCGCGTCACTGGCGCGGTACTTGGCGTCCAGCGCCAGGAAATTGGCGGTGGCGGCCGAACCTGGACGGGAGATCTGGTCGTACTCGTTGTACTGGGTACCAGCCACAGGTGCAAACACGGCACTGGTGAGCGTTTTCACGCCGTTCTTGGTGCTGACGGTGTACGAGCTTGGCGTTTGACCAGCACCCTTCTGGATGATGTTGCCGCCGTTGAGCAGATAGTTGTCGTTGGTGTTGGACGCATCGAGCTTGGACGAGAAGGCATTGACGTCAATGTTCAGCTCGCGGCTAGGCTTGAATTGCAGGTCGAGCAAGGCGCCCTGGCGCTTACGCTCTTGCTGGAACAGCGAAGCACCGAGGAAGCCTGGGTAGTAGGCATTGGCCAGGTCCGGATGAGCAACGGCCATGGCGCTGGTCGGGTCGATCTTGTCGTAGGACAGAATTTCCTGGCCATCGCGACGCAGGTGACGCGTTTCCGAGAACACTTGCAGCAAGGCGCCAAAGGTCTTGGCATCATTTTTCCAGTTCACCAGCGCGGAAAATTGCGGGTCTGTTTTCTTTGGCAACTGGGCATACACCAAGCCGAGCGAGGCTTCTGCCGTCACCTGATTCTTGAATTCCAGCGGCTTGCGCGTGATGATATCGACCGAACCGGCAACGCCGCCTTCAATCAGGCTCGCTTCCGAGCTCTTGTGGACCACGACCGAGCCCACCAGTTCGGAAGGAACCAGGGTGTAGCTCACGCTGCGGCCGACCTGGGTGGTCTGGTTGAGCACGAACCAGTCGCCCGAGGCCACGTTGTGACCATTGATCAGGGTCTGGGTCAGGTTGGCGTTGGTGCCGCGCATGGAGACGCGGTCGTTTTCGTCGAAGCCGCCTTCGCTGGCGCCGGCATTGCTGACGTTCACGCCTGGAACACGTTGCAGCGAGTCCGCGACGTTTTTGTCAGGCATCTTGCCGATATCTTCGGCGGTGATGACTTCGACGTGGGATTCAGCATTTTTCTTTTGATTCAAGGATTGCTGAAGCGCTGCACGGATACCTTGCACATACACTTGCTGGACTTCTTCGCCTTTTTTCGGCGCAGCATCGACTTGCTGGGCTTGCGCCGCGATGCTGGTACACAAGACCATGATGCCCACTGCCGTGGCGATTGGCGTCAGACTGGTCTGTGCCGAGACGTTTGCTTCGTTGCTGCGTACTGCCTGGTTCCGCTTCATATACTCCCCCTGGATATGGCTCCGTGACAAAGCCTGTTCATTTTTGACTGCGCTTTTTCTGGAACTGGTTCAACCACCTGTAAAACCAATCTAACGCCAATATACTACTGATTAATACCAGAACACTACCAATTTCGATAGTTTTTTCGTATGCACTTCGAATAACTTCCTGCAAAAAACGGCTACGGGGAAGTGGTCTGGTCGGGTGTGTACTTGCGGCAACCATTTCACGGGCATGGGGCTGTTCTGGTCTTTTTTTGGTATTATCGGGACAGGCAAGCTTGCCGACCGGCCAGTGTGGCAAACACGCACCACTTTTTCGAAAAGAAGGTTTATTGGTATGACCTCACTAGCCCAGATCATGGAAAACCTGGCTGAAACGAGCAGCCTGCCGCTCTATCAGCAATTGCAGCGGGCGCTGCGCGAAGCGATTGACCAGCGTGTGTTTGGGCCGGACGAGGCCCTGCCCGCCGAGCGCCAGCTGGCGCTGGATTTGTCCATGTCGCGCATCACGGTGCGCAAGGCCATTGACGGCCTGGTGGGGGAAGGCTTGCTGGTCAAGCGGCCCGGCTCGGGCAACTTCATCAATACCAGGATAGAAAAGAACTTCGCCAAGCTGACCTCGTTTTCCGAGGACATGCGGGCCCGCGGACGCACGCCGCGCAGCGTGTGGCTCAAGCGTTCGGAAGGCACGGTGACGCCAGAAGAAGCGCTGCGGCTGCGGCTATCACCAGGCGCGCCGGTGTACCGCTTCAACCGCATCCGTTATGCCGACGAGATCCCCATGTGCCTGGAATACGCGACCATTGTGGCAGCCTGTTTACCGACATTGGAGACGGTGGGGATTTCGATGTATGAAGCGCTGGAAGACGCGGGGAATCGACCCGTGCGGGCTTTGCAGCGGCTCTCGGCCATTCTGCTCAATGCGGAACAGGCCAAGCTGCTACAGTCGAAGGAAGGTGACGCGGGACTATGCGTGGAGCGCCTGGGTTTCCTGCGCGATGGACGGGCGGTGGAGTTCTGCCGCTCCTACTTCCGGGGCGACATGTATGATTTTGTGGCGGAGTTGAGTTCCTAAATGCCGGGCTCCTCTCCCCCCCGACTTATATGGCCGTCAGCCCGCCATCAACGGCCAGCTGGTGCCCCGTGACAAACGAACTCTTGTCCGAACACAGCCACAGTGCGGCGTTGGCAATCTCCGCCGCTTCGCCAAAGCGCCCCATCGGGTGCACATTGCGCAGCTTCTTCTCGCGCTGAGGTTCGCGTTCCAGCGCGCGCGTCATCATGGCGGTATTGATCACGCCAGGGCACACGCTGTTGATACGGATTCCGGCGCGCGCATATTCTGCCGCCGCGGTTTTGGTCATGCCCACCACCGCGTGCTTGCTGGCCGCATAGATCGGCTGGGTGGGCGCACCCACCAGGCCTGCCACGGACGCGGTGTTGACGATGGCGCCACCGCCCTCCTGCTTGAGCATCTGACGAATCTCGTACTTCATGCATAACCACGCACCTTTGACATTCACATTCATGATGCGGTCAAACAGCGCTTCATCGGCATCGGCCAAGGGCAGGTGCTCTTCTTCGATACCAGCATTGTTGAAGGCGCAATCGAGGCGGCCGTAATACGCCACCGTCTTGTCGATCAAGGCTTCCACTTCCGTTGCACGTGTGACGTTACATTGTACAAACAGCGCCTTGCCCCCGCCTTCGACGATCATGGCGGCGGTCGCATGACCACCATCGACCGAGGTGTCGGCCACCACCACGCAGGCGCCCGCGCGTCCGAAAGCCACGGCTGCGGCCCGGCCGATGCCGCCAGCGGCGCCAGTGACCAGCACCACCTTGCCCTCGAAGGAGCTATCTTTTTGTTTGCTATTTTGCACTTTCACGCCTCTTGGATTGCGAACAGGGATCATTTGCTTCCCTACAGCAACATACTAGCGTAAATATGCGTGTTCCACCAGCAAGTATTTTGACCGTTTGTGGCGTTTTTTCTACGCGGGGGAATTAAGGACGGGATGCCCCTGGCAAGGGCAGGAAGCAAGCGTCGACCACCTGCAGGTCGTTATCCTTGGCGAAATCACGGATGAAGTGGTAGGCAAGTGGTTCTAGCTTTTGCAGGTCACTATTGACCACCACGGCCTTGACCCCATTGAGCATGGTTGGCCAGACATAGGGAGAGAACTGCATGCGCCCGCCCGCGCCTTCCGGCTGGAAGCAGGACATGACGCCGCACAGGCGCTCGGCCCAGTCGCTGGGCCGGAACTGCTTGCCATCACTGGTGAGACCAAGAATGAAAAACTCGTTGGCGAGTTTCGTCTTGTTGTCAGGTAACTCGGCCATAGAGTGACGTATCGGGACAAGAGTGCTGGTGGAGATCCAGGCGCACGCGCCTGGCCTGTGGAACCCCAGTATTATATCTTATAGAAGACTGCCCATGCACTCCGGCTGGTTTCGGGCCCCTTAGCCGAGGATGGACGCGCTGGACAACAACAACAGCAACATCATCCATAGTAACAGGGCGCGCCACACCAGGCCCACCGTGCTTTGCAGGGCGCGCGCGCTTGGCTCCACGCCTGGCATCACCTCCGCTTCGCTGTCGGTGGAGTCCACGACAGCCGCGTCCGGGGGCAGCACACGCGAGGCGTTTTCATTCGGCGTTCCAAGGCGTACACCCATCGCGCCACCACCGGCGGAGAGGATGATGCCGCGCGCCTCGTCGCTCCAGCGATGGGCGAAATTGCGCCAGGCGTAGATGGCGTCCTCAAAATTGCCGACCACGGCAAAGGCCACGGCAGTCAGGCGCACGGGCAGCCAGTCGATCCAGTAGAAAGCCTTGGCAGCGAACTGGCCAAACGCTTCATTGCGCATGTGGTCAGGTTCATTCCATGCACGCGCCAGGTATTCGGACACCCGGTACAGCACCGCACCAGCCGGACCTATCGGGAGCAGGAACCAGAAGAACACGCCAAACACATTGCGGTGCGTGGTGATGAGCGACTTTTCCACGGCGATGCGGGCTACTTCCGCCGTTTCCATGCCAACCGTGTCGAGCTTGGTCCACTCGGCCAGCAAGGTGCGTGCGCTCGCATCGTCCCCTGCCGACAAGGCGATCTGGATCGAGGTGAAATAGTGGCTGTAATGGCGAAAACCCAGCGTCAGGTAGACGATCAGCACATTCCAGATGAAGGTGGCTGCGAGCCAGCCCATGTGGTCGAAATACTTGTGGACCAGCCAGGCCGGAATGACCAGCGCGGCCATCAACAGCAGCCAGCCCATGCGCCCGTTGCTGGCGTCGCCCGCGTTGAACCAGCCTTCCATGCGCGTGGCGAAGGCCTTGATCTCGGCGTAAATCATGTTGTCCGCGCGCAGGGGCTTTAGTTGTTCAATAAGCAGCGCGCAGAGAATGAAGAGAAAGGTCATGCAACGTCCTTTGAAGTGATGCTTTGCAGCTTTGCCGCTACGATAGCGCAGAGGCCGTGCAGAATCAAACTTATTGGGTATTTATCTACCTGTCCCGGCCCCAATTTATGCGTTCGTGAGGAGCAGGCGCCACACCTGGATCCCCACTTTCGTGGGGACGACGTGCTAGCGGTTTGCCTCTCGAAAACCCTGGAACCCGTCGTCCCCACGCAGGTGGGGACCCATGCTGAGTTTGCTTTCGATCGGGTCGCTGGGTATCGCGCCGCCGCATTCGCGAAGACGACGCGCTCGCAACAGGCTAAGACTATGCCCGCAGAAAGTGAAACAGATTGCGCAGCATGCCCGCCGTCGCGCCCCAGATGAAAAAGCGCTCGAAGGGCATCGCGTAGAAACTGCGCCGCCCTGCCCCTTCCGGCAAATCAATGGACAGGCGCCGGTGATTGGCCGCATCCATCAGAAAGGCCAGCGGCACTTCAAACACCTCGGCCACTTCATTGGCGTCCGGTGTCAAGGTGAACGGCGGCTGCACCAGCCCCACCACCGGCGTCACCTTGTAGCCAGTGCCGGTCACATAATCAGGCAGCAGCCCCACAATCTCAATATGCGCGCGCGCCAGGCCGATTTCTTCCTCAGTCTCGCGCAGGGCCGTGTCGATGGCCGAGGCATCATAGTCCTCGGCGCGCCCGCCAGGAAAGCTGATCTGCCCCGCATGATCGGTCAGGTGGGCGGTGCGCTGGGTCAGCAGCATCGTCAAGCCTTCGGGCCGCTGCACCAGCGGTATCAGGACCGAGGCCGCCGTCATGCGCGTGTTCTTCAGCAGCGATTCATCGACCAGCTCGGGCTGCCATTCTGGTGGCGCGGCAAAACGCGCACGCAGCCAGTTAGCGGCCAGGCGTTCGCTCGCCAGCGCACCTTCCACGGCAATGGAATCGACCGGCAATTGCTCGGGATCGAAAGATATTTTTGCCAATGTTCTTGTCCTATAAACAAAAAAAGGCATCCGTTGCGGGATGCCTTCTTAGCGACGCGATGCCAGGAATTACTTGGCAGCAGCGGTTGCAGCGCGACGGTTTGGCAGTTTTTCTTTGATACGCGCCGATTTACCCGAACGCTCACGCAGGTAGTACAGTTTTGCGCGGCGAACATCACCACGACGCTTGACTTCGATCGATGCGATCAGCGGGGAATACAGCTGGAACGTACGCTCAACGCCTTCGCCGGACGAGATCTTGCGAACGATGAAGTTCGAGTTCAGGCCACGGTTGCGACGGGAGATGACCACGCCTTCGTATGCCTGGGCGCGCTTGCGGGTGCTTTCGACGACGTTGACGTTGACGATGACGGTATCGCCTGGTGCGAAGTCAGGAATAGTCTTACCCAGACGGGCAATTTCTTCTTGCTCAAGAGTTTGAATCAGATTCATTTTATTACTCCGAAAACCATCTTGCTGGCGCTGGCGCCGACAGATCGGCATGCCCAGTAGAGGATGGGGTTAACCACGCAAACAACATGTCTGCGGATTGGTACTGCAGCAGGTTTACAAACCTGCCAAAAACTTTTCGTCAGCCTTGGTCAGCTGTCCGGCGCTACGCGCCTTGAGCAGCAAATCGGGCCGCTTGCGCGCGGTCGCTTCAAGCATCCGTTCGCGCCGCCATTTCACGATCTCGGCGTGGTTGCCACCCATGAGCACCGGGGGCACGCCCACACCTTCATACGTATCGGGCCGCGTGTAATGCGGTGAATCGAGCAGGCCGTTGACAAAGCTGTCTTCGACGGCCGAGGCATCGTCGTTGAGCACGCCCGGCAATTGCCGCACCACCGCATCCATCAAGGCCATCGCTGGCAACTCGCCGCCCGAGAGCACAAAGTCGCCCAGGCTGATTTCTTCATCCACGCAGCGGTCCAGCAAACGCTGGTCGACCGCTTCGTAGCGTCCGCACAGCAATACCAGGCCCGCCTCGTTCTTCAACTGCATCACCCGTTCATGCGTGAGCGGCTTGCCCTGGGGCGACATGAACACCACGCGCGGCACCGGCAACTCCAGCATCACCTGGCGCTGCTTGGCCGCAGCAATGGCCGCTTCCAGCGGCTTGGCCAGCATCACCATGCCGGGACCGCCGCCATACGGGCGATCGTCCACGGTGCGATGATTGTCGGTCGTGAAATCACGGGGATTCCAGGTCGACAGGCCCCAGCGTTTCTGCTCGAATGCGCGGCGCGTGACACCGGACTGTGTCAAGGCAGCGAACATTTCAGGGAACAAGCTCACGACATCAAACTGCATCGGGACCTCGCTGCGCGAGCCGGGCCTTAATAATCCAGGCCCCAGTCCACGGTAATTTTCTTGCCTGCCTGGTCGACCGTGATCACGAACTGGTCCACAAACGGAATCAGGCGCTCAGGCGCCTTTTCTCCGCTGGCATCAGGCACAGGGGCAATGCGCAAAATCGATTGCGCGCCGTTGTGCATCATGTCAGTGACCCGCCCGAGCGCATCGCCCTGCAGATTGACTACATCTAACCCGATCAGATCGGACCAGTAAAATTCATCGGCCGGCAAAGAAGGAAAGTCGCTGCGCGGGATAAACACTGCGGCGCCCTTGAGCGCCTCCGAGGCATCCCGCCCTAGCGTACCAACCAACTGGGCCACGACGTCGCCGCCGTGCAATTTGGCAGTGCGTACGGTGACGCTCTGCAGGCTGGGTTTGTCCAGCCACCAGGTTTTCACGTTCAGCAGCGCATCCGCGTCGACCGAAAACGGGGTGACCCGAATCGAACCGGTGACGCCAAAGGCGCCGGACACATACCCGACTTGCGTCAGGTCGTCGGGGGCTTGCACCCCGGATGCTGCAGTAACGCTCAAACCAGGACCAAACTTAAGCTGCTGCTTTTGGCTGGCTGTTCACCAGACGTGCTACGGTTGGCGACAGTTGTGCGCCAACGCCTTGCCAGTAGGCCAGACGGTCTGCAGTGATACGCAGGCTGACTTCTTGACCAGCTGCCATCGGGTTGTAGAAACCGATGCGCTCGATGAAGCGGCCGTCGCGGCGATTGCGCGAGTCCGTTGCAACGATGTTGAAGAACGGGCGCTTCTTGGCGCCTCCACGAGCTAAACGAATAACGACCATAATAATTCCAAAAAGTTGTGCTGGGCGGAAAAAGCCGACAATTATAGCGCGCTATGCCGCGCAGCAGCAAGCGTTAATGACAACAGGGCGCGCACATCGGGAAGAATCGAGCATTATCGCCGATTTTGGCCGCCACCGCCATCGGCGTATGCAGGAATAATCCTGCCAAGCCGGCCAATATCGCCGATACTGCCTGCTTTCCCGCACCAACAACGTTAAAAAAATGTCTACAGCTCACAAAAACAAGTCCTTTGCCACCTTCCTTGCCCTGGTGTTTGGCGCGGTCGGCGTCCACCGTTTCTACCTGCGTGGCAGCCTGGATCGACTGGGATTGATGCATGTGGCTTGCTTGCCGATTGCGGGTCTGGTGTATGGATTGGCGCCGCATGCGGACTGGTTTTACAAGATCTTGCCGATCCTGGTGTCGGCCATTGTCGGGGTGATCGAGGCGTTGGTGCTCGGCACGACTGCCGACGAGAAGTTCGACGCCAGTTTTAATGCAGGATCGGGTCGCACCTCGGATACGAGCTGGGTTGTGGCCCTGTTGCTGGTGGTGGCTACCGGGGCCGGCGCGACGCTGCTCATTGGAACCATGTCGCGCCTGTTTGACTTGCTGTACACGGGCGGCGCCTACGGCTAAGCGCCGCTCCCCACTGTCCTTGCGAAAGCGAGGACCCATACCGCGTGTGGGTGGAGAGGCTCTGTACATGAGCGGCGGTGTTTTGGGTCCTCGCTTTCGCAAGGACAGTGGGGCCGCAATCCTGCTTTAGTGTGCGTGGCGGCGGTTGGCAATATCCTGCCGCACGCGCGCCTGCTTCTCCTCGATGCTGAGGCTGGAACTGTTACCGGTCACCGTACTACTGAGCAAACGCGGCGACCCTGCATTGGCCAGGCTCGTCGAACCAGGCTGAAACAAACTCTGCTCCCAGTTCTGCCCCACCGTCATCTGCACCGTCGCTGGCAAGCTATCGACTGCCGCCGGATCAATCCACGGCGCCACACGCGAAAGCACCAGCTTGATACGCGGCTTGATCCCTGGCATGGCAATACGGCCACGCTGCCCCCAGGCCACATACAAGTCGGTACTGTACAAGCCATCGACATACTTGTTGGTATAGGCCACGTCGTACCGCACCCCGTGCCGGTAAGACATCATGAATTCTTCCATCAACATGGCCAGATCTTCGCGCGAATTTTCATTCGCGTAGATGGAGTACGCGTAGTCGTCGCTGGCCACGTCGCTGGCAAAGAATGCCCCGACCTGGGTCGGCGTGTAAGACTTCTGCAGCGCCGTCGGGGTCACGCCCTGATACATGACCTTGCCCAGGCCGCGCATTTCGACCGAGGTGAGCGGATAGGCATTGGCCAGTGCATCGGACGGCAAGGCGCCGGCATCGAGGCGGCCTGCAATATTGCGGAAAATGGACAGCGAGCCATCGAGGTTGCGCTGAGCCGGCGGGATGAAGTCGCCAGCGTGACCGAGCTCGTGGTACAGCAGTCGGCCTAACACAAATACCAGCTCGCTCTCAGGGCGGTTCACGCGCTGGGTGGGCGAATAGTAAGCAAGCACATTAGCATTGTTCTTGACCATGCGGCTCAGGCTCGTGAAATTGAGCGGGTCGTCAAACGCCGAGCGATAGTCTGGCACTTCGGTGACCACGTCGCGCTGCTCGGGCGTGAGCCACAGCTGGCCGGCATCGAGATAGATGCCACCGGTGGCCTCGGTATAGAAACTCGGACGCACGTGCGAGCCGATGACGACCGTGGTGACGCCGGCAAGCAGGCGGCGGAAGTCGCCATTCACATCTTCATTGGTCAGGAAGCGCTCAAAATTCTGGCCCAGGAAATCGTGCGATACCAGCACCCGGTCCATAACCTGGGCCACCGTGGGCACGCCGCCCACGCCGGCGTCGGCCTGCAGCAGCGGCAGCGTACTGCTGGCGCACAGATTCTGGTTGACCGAATCCCGGTAGAACAGGCTCACGTCGTAGCTGCAGCGCGCCAGCACACTGGCGTAGGGGCTGGAGGCGTGATAAGGGTGCACCCGCGCCGTACGATCGAAAATGGCGCCACTTGGCGCAGCCGCCTGGCGATCGACGCTGATGATGACGTCATCGGTGTCCACCCTGCCACTGCTGGTGGTCATGGTGGCGCGGAACTTGAGGGCGACGTCGTTGCCACTGGCCGGTGCAGTGAACATCATCACGCGCTGGTCGCTGGTGTCCATGGTGACCGTGGGTCCCGCAGTCTGGCGCCAGGTAATGCTCGAGAGCGTGTCTGCGCCAGCCAGCACCGGCCAGGCGCGCACCGAACTGGCGGTGCCCGGGCGCAGCGAGTGGTCAACGCGCACGGTCAGGTAGCTGCCCGTGGGCGCCGCAGTGACGGCGATGTCCGTGGTGGCCGATGCGGCGCTGCCATCGGCCAGCACAGCGTCGGCGCGCAGGCGGATGGTGCCGGCAGCGGCGGTTTCGACAGCGACGGTGGGCGTGCCGGAGGCCGGCAGGCTGACAGTGGGCCCGCTGACCTGGCTCCAGAGGATGCTGGTGAGCGGATTGCCGCAGGAGAGGGCAGCCGCGCCGGCGGTCTTGCCCGCCTCTACCGTGGTATCGGCCACGATCTGAATACCGCTGCTGCAACTGGCCTGCACCGGCGGCTGCGTTACCGGCGTGCTGCTGCCGCCGCCACCGCCACCGCAGGCCGACAATAAACTGAGCGACAAAGCTGCCAAGGACAGGCCCACACCACTACGCAAATTTTTCACAGGTCGATCCCAATATCCAAAAACGGTTACAATTTTTGCCGCAAAGCATTAAATGCACACCTTATTCTGCACCAAAAGCAAAAACAAAGCGTGTTTCTCAAGGAACTCGGGCTTACAATGGTCATGAAGTTCCAGATGGCAATATTAACTGATAGTGAGTGCAAACATGACAAAAAATCCATTTATTCTTGCAGTGCTGTTCAGCGGCGTGATGGCGACGGCCCAGGCCAAGGATCATAACCAGGGCTGCTACGACTGCGGCAAGGTCACGTCGATCCACGTGGTGGAGAAAAAGGGCGAAGGCGGCGCGCTGGGCGTGATCGCTGGCGGCGCGGCAGGCGGCTTGCTGGGACACCAGGTTGGCGGCGGCAAGGGCAAGACCCTGGCGACCATCGCCGGTGCCGTGGGCGGCGCGTATGCGGGTAACAAGATTCAGGAAAAAGCCACTGCCAGCAAGCAGTGGAAGGTCGATGTCGAGTATGACGACGGTCGCCGTAACAGCTTCTACTTTGCCAAGGAACCTGGCATGCGCGCGGGTGACCGTGTGCACAATGCGGGCAAGTCGATTACCCGCATGTAAGGTCAGCGGCAAACACGTGCGCTTAGCGAACGCGGAAAACTGCGTGCGCTCAGCGAACGCAGAAAACCGCGGGCATTAAGCGAACGCAGAAAACCGCGTGCATTAAGCGAACGCAGAAAACCGCGCGCTTAGTAAATGCTAAAACCGTCGTCCTCTGCGAAAGCGGGGACCCATGCCGAGCTTGCTTCAGCATGGGTCCCCGCTTTCGCGAGGACGACGGTTTTTCTTTGAACATATGGGGCCAACGCATGCGTTGGCGCAGGACCGCTTGCGGTCGTCCCCGCTTTCGCAGAGGACGACGGTTTTGAGGCCCGACTTAGAACTGCTCTTCGCTCATGGCCAAAACGCCAGCGCTGCCGTCAACGATCGCGGTACGCAGACCCGACGCCTGCGACAGGATATGGTCCGCAAAGAAGCGCGCAGTGGCGATCTTCGCTGTGTAGAACGACGCATCACCCTCCCCCGCCTCCAGCTTCGCTTTCGCAATCAGCGCCGCGCGCGCCATCGTCCAACCACCAAGCACGATACCGGCCAGCTTCAGATACAGCACGCTGCCCGCGAACACGCCCTTGATATCGCTTTTCATATTGCCTGCAACGTAGTCAACCACCGCTTCGAGCGCCACACTGCCTTCGCTTAGCGCACGGTGCATGGCCTTGAAGTCCTCGCCAGCAGTGGCGGCCAGTTGCGCTTCAGTGGCGCGCACCTGGGCGATGATGCCCTTGGCAACCGCACCGCCATCACGCACCGTCTTGCGGCCCACCAGGTCATTGGCCTGGATCGCCGTGGTGCCTTCGTAGATAGTCAGGATCTTCGCATCGCGGTAGTGCTGGGCCGTGCCGGTTTCTTCGATGAAGCCCATGCCACCATGGACCTGCACGCCGTCGCGCGTGACGTCCTGCGACATCTCGGTGGACCAACCTTTGATGATGGGAACCAGGTACTCGTACACGGCCAGGTTGGCCTTGCGCGTATCGGCGTCCGGGTGGTGATGCGCCAGGTCGCTGATGCCGGCGCCAACATAGGCCAGCGCGCGCGCCGCCTCAACTTGCGAGCGCATCGACATGAGCATGCGGCGCACGTCCGGATGATGGATGATGGAGACGGGACCGGCGGAACCTGCCAGGTCGCGCGACTGGACGCGGTCCTTGGCGAAGGCGACGGCCTGCTGGTAAGAGCGATCAGCCAGGCCGATGCCCTGCATGCCAACGCCAAAGCGCGCCGCATTCATCATGATGAACATGTATTCCAGGCCGCGGTTTTCCTCACCCACCAGGGTACCGATGGCGCCACCGTGGTCGCCAAACTGCAGCACAGCGGTCGGACTGGCCTTGATGCCCAGCTTGTGCTCGATCGACACACAGTGCGCATCATTGCGCGCGCCCAGCGAGCCGTCGGCATTGACCATGAACTTGGGCACGATGAATAGCGAGATCCCCTTCACGCCCGCCGGTGCGTCCGGCGTACGCGCCAGCACCAGGTGCACGATGTTCTCGGCCATGTCATGTTCGCCGTAGGTGATGAAGATCTTGGTGCCGAACACCTTGTAAGTGCCATCGCCCTGCGGCACGGCGCGCGTGCGCACCGCTGCCAGGTCCGAACCTGCCTGCGGCTCGGTCAGATTCATGGTGCCGGTCCATTTGCCCGAGATCAGCGGCTCGAGGTAGGTCGCTTTCTGCGCATCGGAGCCCGCCGTCAGCAGCGCTTCAATGGCGCCGTCCGACAGGAGTGCCACCAGCGCAAACGAAATCGACGACGCATTGAGCATCTCGATGCATGGCGTGGCGACCAGCTTGGGCAAGCCCTGGCCGCCGAATTCGGTCGGGTGCTGCACGCCCTGCCAGCCAGCTTCCGCGAAGCCCTTGAAGGCGTCCTTGAAACCTTTGGCCGTGGTGACCTGGCCGTCGTGCCAGAAGCTCGGCTCCTTGTCGCTGGGTCCATTGAGCGGCGCGACAACGGCGCTGCAGAACTTGGCGTTTTCTTCGAGGACTGCTTCGACCGTGTCGGCGGTGGCGTCTTCGCAGCCTGGCAGTGCGTTGATGGTGGAAAGTCCCGCCAGTTCGTTCATCACGAACAGCATGTCTTTGAGTGGGGCCTGGTAGCTCAAGTCGTTCTCCTAGTCGTTACGAAAAAAAACGCATTCCGCCATCGGTCACGCGACCATGGGGGAATGCGCCTTTGTATGCGGGCGTTTAACCGAGTTGCTTGACGAGGTCAGGCACCACTTCAAACAGATCGCCAACGATGCCGTAGTCGGCTACCGAGAAAATCGGCGCTTCCGGATCCTTGTTGATCGCAACGATGGTCTTCGAATCCTTCATGCCGGCCAAGTGCTGGATCGCGCCGGAGATGCCAACAGCGATATACAGTGCAGGCGCGACGATCTTGCCGGTCTGGCCAACTTGCCAGTCGTTCGGCACGAAGCCTGCGTCCACGGCAGCGCGCGAGGCGCCCATCGCTGCGCCCAGCTTGTCGGCCAGCGGTTCGAGGATCTTGAAATTGTCGCCCGAGCCCATGCCGCGGCCACCGGAGACGATTACTTTTGCCGCCGTCAGTTCCGGACGGTCCGACTTGGCCAGTTCGCGGCCAACAAAACTCGATTTGCCCGAGTCGCCAACAGCAGCAAGGGTCTCGGTCGCAGCCGAACCACCAGTGGCGGCAGCCGAATCAAAACCGGTGGTACGCACGGTGATGACCTTGACCTTGTCCGACGATTGCACGGTGGCGATGGCATTGCCGGCGTAGATAGGACGCTCGAAGGTGTCTGGCGAATCGACCTTGGTGATTTCGGAAATCTGCGCGACGTCCAGTTTGGCGGCAACGCGTGGCAGGATGTTTTTGCCGTAGGCGGTAGCAGGAGCGAGAATGTGCGAATAGGCGCCGGCGATGGCCAACGCCTGCTCGGCGACGTTTTCTGCCAGGCCGTCCGCGAAATGGGCGGCGTCGGCAACCAGCACCTTGGTCACGCCGGCGATCTGGGCGGCCTGCGCTGCGGCGGCGCCGCAATTGCTGCCAGCGACCAGGAT
>JBJMVX010000261.1:0-10469 GCA_045810445.1 Massilia sp. | reverse complement strand
GTGGAGCTATGAAGTGGGCAGCAAATCACGCTTCCTGAACAATCGCCTGTCGATCAACGCGGACGTCTTTTACGTCAAATGGAAGAACATCCAGCAAGGCGTGTATCTGCCGACCTGCGCCTATACCTACAACGCCAACGCGGGTGATGCCACCAGCAAGGGCTTCGAATTCGAAGTCAAGGGCAAGCCGATGCCTGGCCTGACGCTCGCCGCCAGCGGTGGTTACGTGAAGGCCGAACTGTCCAACGACAAGGGGCTGCAGAACGGGATCGTCGGTGCGGTCGCCGGCGCCCAAATCCAGGGCGTCCCGAAATACAATGCAGCCATTAGCGCCAACTACCATTTCTCGGCCTTTGGCGACCATGCCGCTTTCGTGACCGGTGGTGTGCAGTGGGTGGGCGCGAGCAAAGGCTCGCTCGATCCGGACCAGACCGACCATGAGCGTCCGGCTTATCACACGGCCGATTTCAGCACCGGCGTGACGCTTGACCGCTACACGGTCAGCCTGTTCGTCAAGAACGCGTTCGACACCGACACGGTGATCCAGCATCCGCAGGTCGCGTCGATCGTGCAGGGATATCGGGTAGCGCCACGCAGCATCGGCATGAGCGTGGCAGCGAAGTTCTAGAGCGGCAGCGGGTAGTCGTAACGCACAAAGCCGCGGTTCCTGGCGATCTTGTCGTACAGGAGCCGCGCGATGGCGTTCTGTTCCTGCGTGAGCCAGTAAAAGCGCGAAGCGCCAGCCTGCTGGGCATTGCGGGCGACCGCATCGATCAGGCCACGCGCCACGCCCTGGCCGCGCGCGGCAGGGAGGGTGAACAGATCCTGCAGATAGCAGACCGAAGGCGCCCATACGCTGGCGTGAAACAGGTAGTGGGCAATGCCGACGACCTTGCCATCGATGAGGGCGACCAGGCCGTACACGCTATCTTCGGCCAGCAGTTTTTCCCAGGCGTCGTCGTAGTCGGCGTCCGTGGTGACGGTGCCATAGAAGTGTTTGTAGGCGCGCGCCAGTTGTTCCCAGCCGGCGCGGTCTAGGCTGCTCAAGGGACGGATGTCCATTGGCGCTGGGGCTTAGTGGTTGCGGTCCACGGCAAAGGTGCACAGCTGCAGCAGGCTTTGCTTGTAGTCGCTCTCGGGCAGGCTGGCGATAGCGGCGGCCGCGCGGCGGGCTGCGGTTTCTGCTTCGCGCCGCGTGTAGTCCAGGGCGCCACTGCTGGTGACGGCAGCGAGGATGGCGTCGAAGTGCTGCTCGTCGCCCTGCTCGATGCAGTTGCGCACCAGCTCGCGCTGCTCGGGCGTGCCGTTTTCCATCAGCCAGATCAGCGGCAAGGTCGGTTTGCCTTCGCGCAGATCGTCGCCCACGTTCTTGCCAATTTCGGCGGCGTCGCCCGCGTAATCAAGCACGTCGTCGATCAGCTGGAAGGCGGTGCCCAGGGAGCGGCCATATTCGCCGGCGGCGCTGATCTGCTCGTCGTTGGCGCCCGAAATGAGGGCGCCCAATTCGGCGGCAGCTTCAAACAGCTTGGCGGTCTTGGAGCGGATGACCTTCAGGTAGCTGTCCTGGGAAACGTCCGGGTCATGCATGTTCAGCAACTGCAGCACTTCGCCTTCAGCGATTACGTTGGTGGCGTCCGACAGGATCTGCATGACGCGCATATTGTTCAGGCCGACCATCATCTGGAAGGAGCGCGAGTACAGGAAGTCGCCCACCAGCACCGAGGCTGCGTTGCCAAACAGGGCGTTGGCAGTCTGGCGCCCGCGCCGCATCGACGATTCGTCGACCACGTCGTCATGGAGCAGGGTGGCCGTGTGAATGAATTCGACCACGGCCGCCAGTTCATGGTGGGCCGTACCACGGTAGCCGTAGGCGTTCGCCACCAGCAGCACCAGTACCGGCCGGATGCGCTTGCCGCCGGCGCTGATGATGTATTCGGCAATCTGGTTCACGAGGCTGACCTCGGAATGCAGGCGCTCGCGAATGACCGTGTTGACCGCAGCCATGTCGCTGGCGATCGAGTGGGCGATATTATTTTGTGGAGCTTGTAAAGTGGCGGCGGACAAGGCGAACCTGCTGTGGACGTTGGGTGCGGCGATTATACGACATGGCTGCTCTGGCTGCCCGGATTGCCCCGTGCAGGCTTGTAAACGTTGCATCGAAAGTAAGTGTTTACCATGGGTTAGCGGCAATGCTTGACTTTGTAGTTACCTGTGGCAAATTAGATGCAGATTGCATGAGCGGAGTGTCCCGATGATATCGCCCCAGGTGTTCCGGCCTGCGCTGTTTGCAGCCGCGCTCTGCCTTGCCGTGCCGGCAGGGGCGGGGACGGCGCTTGCACCGGCATGCAGCAAGCCGATGACCATGGGCACCGGCCAGTGGGAGCCCTACGCCTATTACGATGCGCAAAAGCGCTTTACCGGCATTGATGCGGAAATGACGCGCGCCATCTTCAATGAGGCCGGCTGCGAGCTGGTCGAACTGGCCACCATGCCGGCGATCCGCAACCTGGCCCTGTTTGAAAAAGGCGAGATCGATCTGATGACCGGTGCTTCGCGCACGCCCCAGCGCCTGAAATTCGCCTGGTTCAGCGCGCCCTATCGCAGCGAGACGGTGGGTTTGTTTGCCCTGACGGAAAACGTGGGCAAGTACCAGGACATACGCAGTTTCGACGATTTTCTGGCCGGCCACCTGGCCCTGCTGGCGCCGCGCGTGGGCTGGTATGGGGCGGTCTATGACCAGCACATCGACAGCTTGCGGGCCAGCCAGCGCCTGTCCCAGTTTGTCGACTTCACCCAGGGCATGCGCATGCTCGCTGCCGGACGTGCACCGTTCATCCTGGGTGACGCGGCGGCGGTCGAACACGCTGCTGCCCGCCAGGGCGTCAAAGTCCAGCCGCTGCCGTTTTGGGTGGTGGACGCCCAGGTGCACCTGATGTTTAGCCGCAGCACGGTGCGTCCGGCCGATGTGCAGCGCATCAATGCCGCCATCGAGCGCCTGCAAAAGCGCGGTGCCCTCGAACGCATCCGCCACACTTACGGCGGCATGTGATGCGCAATTGATATTGCCGGCAGGCCTGTTTTGTAAGCAAAAGTTTCAAATCCCCTGTTTTAGTTGCCATGACGCAACGTTCTGCGGTGCGCCGCTTGACTTCGTTTGCTGCTCAGGCAAATTGGTCTCATAACAGGAGAACCTTATGAAGCTTGGCCTACTTCGGCCTGCCATTGTTGGCGCCACCACCTTTTGCCTGCTGCTTACAGCCGCTCAGCCCGCCACTGCCTGCACGGCACCCGTGCGCATGGGCACCGGCCAGCTTGAACCTTATGGTTACTATGATGCCCAGCACCGCTACACGGGGCTCGATGCCGACATGGTGCGGGCCATCATGCGCGAAGCCGGCTGCACCCTGGTCGAATTGCCGCTGATGCCGGACGGGCGCAACCTGTTAATGTTCGAAAAAGGCCAGGTTGACCTCATGGCAGGCGCCTCGATTACCCCCGAGCGACTCAAGCTGGCCCGTTTTAGCGTCCCCTACCGCGAAGAGCGGGTTGGTCTGTTCGCCCTGGCCGACGGGTTTGACCAATACACGGCGGTCGACAGCTTTTCCGAATTCCTTGGCTTGCAACTGAGGATGCTGGCGCCCCGCGCCGGCTGGTATGGGGAAGAATTCGCACGCCAGGTTCCCTGGCTCCGGGACCATGGCCGCCTCTCGCAATTTAGTGACATCGCCCAGGGCGTGCGCATGCTCAAGGCGGGCAGGGCGCCCTTCATGCTGGGCGACGCGGCCGGGATCGAGCACGCGGCGGCGCGCCAGGGTGTGAAAGTGCGGCCCTTGCCGTTCTGGGTGGTCGACGCGCCCGTGCACCTGATGCTCAGTCGGGCCACCCTCAGCGAGGCCGATGTGCGCGAGATCGACGCGGCCATCGCGCGCCTGGAACGGCGTGGCGCCCTGGCCGCCATCCGCCAGGCCTATGGCGCCAGCTGAGCCAAGTTGTCGACATACCACGAACCAGGCGGCTTGTGCTTACCTTTTGACGAAAAAAACCAATCCATGTATAATCTGCGGTTCCCCCGGCTCCGGCCAGGGAAATCTTTTAACATTTGATGAGGTTTCATATCATGTACGCGGTCATAAAAACCGGTGGCAAACAGTATAAAGTTGTCGCTGGCGAAAAACTTAAAGTAGAACAGATACCGGCAGACATTGGTTCCGAAATCACCATCGATCAAGTTCTCGCAGTAGGCGCGGGCGACACCATTAAATTTGGTGCGCCATTGGTCGAAGGTGCAAAGGTACTGGTAACTGTTGTGGCACACGGTCGTCACGATAAAGTGAAGATTTTCAAGATGCGTCGTCGTAAGCACTACCAGAAACACCAAGGCCATCGTCAGAATTTCACCGAAATCCAAATCGTATCGATCAACGGCTAATTGCTGTTTGCCCGGTTAAACCCAGCTATCAGGAGCATTAAATGGCACACAAAAAAGGCGGCGGCACAACGCGCAACGGCCGTGACTCAGAATCAAAACGCCTTGGCGTTAAAGTCTACGGCGGCCAAACGATCAATGCCGGCGGCATTATCATTCGTCAGCGCGGCACCCCAGTGCGCGCAGGCGAAAACGTTGGCCTGGGCAAGGATCACACCTTGTTCGCACTGGTCGACGGCAAAGTCAAGTTCGTCGTCAAGGGCATCGGTTCGAAGCAGTTCGTAACCGTTGTTCCTCACGAAGCTGCAGTCGCAGCCTAAGTACTACCTGCGCTTTCGGGCGCATCTTTGTAAGGCGCGAGCCTTCAATCGAAAGGCTCTGCCCACGGTAGAGCCTTTTTAGTTTTATGGCGGCAAAAATATGAAGTTTATCGACGAAGCAAAAATTGAAGTCATCGCCGGCGACGGTGGAAATGGCTGCGCATCGTTCTGTCGCGAAAAGTTCCGTCCCTTTGGTGGACCGGACGGCGGCGACGGCGGCAAAGGCGGTTCCATCTGGGCTGTTGCAGACCGCAACATCAACACCCTGGTCGACTTCCGTTACTCCAAAATGCACAAGGGCAAAGACGGCGAACCTGGCCGCGGCGCGGACTGCTATGGCAAGGGCGCGGACGACATTTTCATGCGCATGCCTGTGGGCACCTTGATCGTCGATAACAACAATGGCGAGATCATCGCCGACCTGACCGAGCACGGCCAGACCGAACTGCTGGCCAAGGGCGGCGAGGGCGGCTGGGGCAATATCCACTTCAAGTCCTCGACCAACCGCGCGCCACGGCAAAAAACCGAGGGCAAGGAAGGCGAACGGCGCGAACTGCGCCTGGAGCTGAAAGTGCTGGCTGACGTGGGTCTGCTGGGCATGCCGAACGCCGGCAAGTCCACCTTCATTACGGCTGTGTCGAACGCCAAGCCGAAGATTGCCGACTACCCATTTACCACCCTGCACCCCAACCTGGGTGTGGTGCGCGTCTCGCACGAGAAGAGCTTTGTGATCGCCGATATTCCCGGCTTGATCGAAGGCGCTTCCGAAGGCGCGGGCCTGGGCCACCAGTTCCTGCGCCACTTGCAGCGCACCGGCCTGCTGCTGCACATCGTCGACATGGCGCCGTTTGAAACCAATGTCGATCCGGTCAAGGAAGCCAAAGCCCTCGTCAAAGAACTGCAAAAGTACGACGAGTCGCTGGTCGACAAGCCGCGCTGGCTGGTCTTGAACAAGCTCGATGTGGTGCCTGAAGAAGACCGCAAGAAGCTGGTCAAGGATTTCGTCAAGCGCATGGCCTGGAAGGGCCCTGTGTTTGAAATTTCTGCGCTCAGCCACGAAGGCTGCCCGGAGCTGGTCAATGCGATTTACCTGCACCTTGAGGCCAAGCGCAACAGCGAGCACCGCGCCGAAGAAACCCAGATGACCGAAGAGGCACGCGGCATCGCGTCCATCGATCCCGACGATCCGCGCTTCAAGATCCTCGATTAAGTTGGCGCCCAATCTGACCCGGGGGCTGCTGCGCACCAATCTGCTGAGCTTCATTGCCTTGATCAGCTCCTTGGGCGTGCTGCTGGCATTGCTCGACCCGGATCGGGTGGCGACCCAATATGGTATGTTACTCGTTGGCGTGAACGGCTACAGCCAGTTCTACGCCATCTATGTCGGTGTCAGGATCGCGATCGCGGCGCTGGCACTGTTGGCCGCGAAGAATGGCGACCAGCCATTACTCGGCGATATCACAGCCATGTTCCTGCTGGCGCAGCCCTTCGGCCACCTGGTGGCCGCGTTTGCGATCGGCCTGCCCAATGGGGACGTATTAGAACTATGCGGACTGCAACTGATCGGCGGCGTGCTGCTGCTGGCCTTGCGCCCGCGCTAACGACGCTGAGCCGATGAAATCCGTCATACATACTGCCCACCGCATCATCATCAAAGTAGGTTCCTCCCTCGTCACCAATGACGGGCGCGGGCTCGATCATGCCGCCATCGCACGCTGGGCCGCGCAGATTTCCGCCTTGCGCGCGCTGGGCAAACAAGTGGTGCTGGTCAGTTCAGGCGCAATTGCCGAAGGCATGCTGCGCCTGGGCTTTGACAAGCGTCCCACCGACATCCATGAACTGCAAGCCTGCGCCGCAGTGGGCCAGATGGGGCTGGCGCAGATTTACGAAACCAGTTTTCGTGCGCACGGCCTGGGCACGGCGCAAGTGCTGCTCACGCATGCCGATCTGGCCGACCGTGAACGCTATCTCAATGCCCGCTCCACGCTGACCACCTTGCTGCGTCTGGGCGTGGTCCCCATCATCAACGAGAACGACACGGTGGTCACCGACGAAATCAAGTTTGGCGACAACGACACCCTCGGTGCGCTGGTGGCCAACCTGATCGAAGCGGACGCCCTCATCATCCTGACCGACCAGCATGGCCTGTTTTCGGCCGACCCGCGCAAGGATCCCAATGCGGTACTGATCGCTGAGGGCAAGGCGGGCGACCCGGCACTGGAAGCCATGGCCGGCGGCGCTGGCAGCAGCATCGGGCGTGGCGGCATGTTGACCAAGATCTTGGCCGCCAAGCGCGCCGCCGGATCGGGCGCGCACACCATCATCGCCTGGGGCCGCGACAGCGATGTGCTCACGCGCCTGGCGGCAGGCGAAGCAATCGGCACCCAGCTCTCGGCCCAGACTGGCCACCTGACCGCGCGCAAGCAATGGATGGCCGACCATCTGCACACGGCCGGCAAGGTGGTGCTCGACGCGGGCGCGGTAGTCAAGCTGTCCAAGGAAGGCAAGTCACTGCTTCCGATCGGTGTGATCGAGGTGCGTGGCGAGTTTGGTCGCGGCGCCGTGATTACCTGCGTGGCCGAAGACGGCAGCGTTGTCGCGCGCGGCATCAGCAACTACACCAGTTCGGAAACGCGCCGCATCATGCGCAAGCCCTCTGCCGACATCGAAGCGATCCTGGGCTTCCTTGAAGGCCAGGAACTGATTCATCGCGATAACCTGGTACTGGTCTGATGTTCAAAAGTCTGCGTTCCCTGTTTGGTGGCAAGGCGGCGCCAACGCCTGCCGCGCCCACCGGCGAACTGATCCTGTTCAATGCCTACTGCACGCGTCTTGAGATCGCGCAGCCGAGTTTTGCGCACGTGCTGCACGCGCGGCGCGACCTGGCCGACCCCGAGTTGCTCGAGCATCTGAACGGCTTTTGCGGCTATGTGCTGGCGCGCGGCGACGGTGCCATGTCGCGTGACAAATACCACGTGATCCTGCACCTGCAGCGCGTGCAGCAGCACCTGTCCATCAGTGTTGGTGTCAACGATACCGCCGCCTTGCATGCCTGGGCCGCTGACGCGAACGCGCTGCTGTTTACTCAGAATGGTGACGTCACCGATCCGCAGGGACGGGTGCTCGTTGGCGCAGCCGACGGCCTGGCGGTCGCGGACGCGCGCATGCCTTACCTGCCGTCTGCGCTGGCGCGCAAGGCTGCTACCGAGGCGGCACTGGCCGCGCGCGGCTTGAATACGCCGGACACCTTGCCAGCCCTGGTATGCGAAGAGGAATTGGCGCTGCGCGAGAATGACGCGGTCGTTGAACGTGCTCGCGCCCTGCTGCTGGTGGCGCTGCGCGCCGAGTCGGTAGCCTCGGGCGAGCCGATGCCGGTGGCAACGCTGCTGTCGAAGATGCCGTTGGCCGACGACGCCTTGTCGGCGCAGGAGCAGATATTCCTGGATCAGGAAGCCCCATCGCAAAACGATTGCGCCCAGCTGATCTGGCGCTACGAAAGCCTGTACTTGCTGGAGTGGGCGTTGGGCCTGGTGGACGTGCTGCCGTTTCCCGATGCGCCTGTTGATTCCGCCACCACGGTGGCCACCTTGATCGAGATGCGCGGTCCGCGTCTGCGTCCCGCTACGGAAATTCTCGACGCGCTCGATCTGCACTACCGCCTGCACTGGCATGTGCGCCAGGCGCGCCTGAAGCAGCAAGGCGCGGTGGCTGGTGTCGATGCCGATGTCGTCATGGAGCGTCACCGCGCGCTCAATTGGCTGGTGCGCTTTCAGCACGCCGGGTGGGACGACGTCGATACGCCGACCTGATTTAGCGCCGCACCAATTCCTTGAGCCAGAACAGCAGCGGCAGCCCGGTGAAAGCCATGCCGGTCAACAGGGCCGCTTGCCAGCCGTAGCGCGCATAGGCCCACGCGCCCAGCGCCGAGCCGCAGGCGCCACCAACAAAAAACATCGCGATATACAGCGCATTGAGGCGGCTGCGTGTGGCTGCGCCCAGATTGAAAATGGCGCGCTGGCCCAGCACCAGATTAAGCGCCACCCCCATGTCAAGCAGGATGGACGCGGCCACCAGCAAGCCTAGCGCCAAGGTGCGGGAGCCTGGTGCGATCATGGGCAGGGCAAAGCTCACGCAACCCAGTGTCAATGCCGCCGCCGTAGCGGCCACCGTATGACCAGCGTCGGCCAGGCGTCCGGCGACGGGCGAAATGACAGCGCCTGCCATGCCCACCAGCGCAAAGATGGCGATGCCGGTTTGCGAAAGCTGAAACTGCGGGCCGGCCAGCACCATGGGGGTGACGGTCCAGAACAGGCTGAAGGCGCCAAACAGGCCCGCCTGGTACAGGCCGCGCTGGCGCAGCAGCGGCGTGCTGGCAAACAGATGCCACAAGGAGGCGATCAAGCCGCCATAGCTTAAGGTCGACGCGGGCAGGCGCTGTGGCAGCAGGCGGCGCAGCGCCAGCGCCAGGACGAAGGTCAGCACGGCAGCGCCGCCGAAGACCGCATGCCAGCTGGCGTAATCGGCAATCAGGCTGGCGGCGGGACGGGCGAGCATGATCCCTAACAGTAGGCCGCTCATGACCTTGCCCACAGCCTGCCCGCGTGTGGCTTCCCTTGACAGGTGGGCGGCAAACGGCACCAGCACCTGGGCCGCAACGGAGCCGAGCCCAATGGCCAGGGACGCGGCCAGGAACACCATGCCGTTGGTGCTGAGCGCCGCCGTCAACAGGGCGACCGAAGTGCACAGCAGCGCGCGCACGATGAGGGCGCGGTTTTCAATCAGGTCACCGAGCGGCACGATCAGGAGCAGGCCGCTGGCGTAGCCAATCTGCGTGAGCGTGACGATCAAACCGGCCGCCTGAGCGGATAGGCCGGTGGCGGCGCTGATCGGGCCGACCAGGGTCTGGGCGTAATACAGATTGGCGACGATCAGGCCGGAGGCCGTGGCCAGCAGCATCAGCAGGCCGCTGGAGATGTCCGCTTCTGTCTGGGAGTTCGTTTGCATGCTGTCCTTATGCTGTTTTTATGCGTCCGCTGGCGCTGGTGTCTTGTCCTTGAACTCGCACAGGTCGGCGATGAGGCAATTCCAGCACTTCGGTTTGCGCGCCACGCAGGTGTAGCGGCCATGCAGGATCAGCCAATGGTGGGCGTCCAGTAAAAACTCTGGCGGCACAAACTTCATCAGCTTGCGCTCGACCTCCTCCACGTCTTTTCCCGGCGCGATCTTGGTGCGGTTCGACACCCGGAAGATATGGGTGTCCACTGCCATGGCGATCTCGCCAAAGGCGGTGTTGAGCACCACGTTGGCGGTCTTGCGCCCGACGCCGGGCAAAGTCTCAAGTTCTTCGCGCGTGCGTGGAACCTCGCCGCCATATTGGTCGACCAGGATCTGGCAGGTGGCAATGACGTTCTTCGCCTTGGTGGGGTACAGGCCGATGGTGGAGATATAGGTCTTCAGTTCATCGAGGCCCAGTGCCAGGATCGCCGCTGGCGTATTGGCGACCGGGTAAAGCTTGCGCGTGGCCTTGTTCACGCCAACGTCGGTGGCCTGGGCCGAGAGCAGCACGGCGATCAGCAGTTCGAATGGGGTGGTGTATTCCAGTTCGGTTTTCGGGGAAGGATTGGCCTGGCGCAGGCGCTCGAAGATTTCGCGGCGTTTGGCAGGATTCATTGACCTAAGCCCTTCAGGCGTGCGCGTTCCATGGCTGCGGCGATGATGGCGCG
>JBJMVX010000260.1:0-10105 GCA_045810445.1 Massilia sp. | reverse complement strand
GGCAGCGAGGTCGTCGGCGATCTGTTCGCGCTCATGGCGGATGCGGTGTGAAATCCACCACACGGCAGGGTGGTAAAACAGCAGAGTTTCAATGACATTCTGTCCCAGGTTGACCAGGTAGTCCAGGCGCCGGATATGGGCCATTTCATGGGCCAGCAGGGCTTCGAGCAATTGCGGCGGCATGCCGCTCAACAGCGCCGCCGGGACCAGCACCAGCGGGCGCAGCCAACCGACACTGAGCGGGCTGGCAAGATCGTTGACCACGCGCAGGCCAACCCGGCGTGTCACGCCAAAGCGCCTGGCCAGGCTGGCCAATGTGGCTTCGCAAGCGCCATGGTGCTGATGCTCGCGTGTGGTGCGGCGTATCCATGCCAGGCCCAGCGCCATACGCACGGTCAGCAGTGCGGCGCACAGCGCCCAAAGCGCCACGATGGACCCAAACTGGGACTGCAGCCAGACCAGGGTGCTGCCCATGCTGTTGCCGGCGCGACGCGCCAGCATGGCGTCGGCAAAGCGCATCTGCACCGTCTGCATGGCGTCGCCCTGCAGGCACATCGCCAGCTCCACGGCGGGCCACAGCAGGCAGGCCAGGAGACTGGCGCAGGCAACAATGTAGCGCCATTGCGGGCGCGCCTGGCGCAGCATCCCGAGGGTCAGCGCACACAGCACGCCGATCAGCGCGCCTTGCCACAGAAAATGCAGCAGGGTCCAGCCGATGCTGTTGACGAGCAATGCAAGGTTCATGGCTTGTCGCTTTCCTTGAGCAGGTGCTCGATTTCTTCGCGTTCTTTTTTCGAGATGCCCGTTTTGAGGGCAGCTAGCACCAGCGCCTTGGCCGAGCCGGAAAACGCTTTCTGGATCAGGTCCTTGAGCAGATTCGTTTGCAAGGAATCCTGGGCCTGGGCCGGCGCGTACACATGGGAGCGCTGGCTTTCATCGCGGATCAGCAAGCCCTTGGTGTGCATGATTTGCATCAGGCGCAGCACGGTGGCGTAGGTCGTCTCTGGCCGCTCCGGCAAGATGGCCTGGTGCACCTGTTTGGCCGTGGCGGCACCGAGCGGCCACAAGGTTTGCAACAAGTCCAGCTCGGCAGCGGTGGGTTTGGGTGGGGCAGGTGGTTTGGACATGGGTGTGCTTGATAGGGGAACTGCTTGCAAGGTTAGCGCAGCTAGAAGGGGATGTCTAATAATTATCCTGGCAGGCTGGATATAAAAGCCTTGCCGATCGACGTCGCCTGCCTCAAGATAGACAGCATTGTCTACTTGAGGAATTATCGTGATACAGAAAATTGCGTTTGCCTGTCTTTTTGGTATCATTTCGCTGGCGGCCCGCGCCGGCGAATTGCCGGCCTATCCCTTCATTCACGTCAGCGGCGCCAGCGTGGCCTACGTGATGCCCAATATCGGTGAAATCGATTTTGAGATTGCGTCCCAGGACCCGGATCCGGCCGCCGCACTGCAAGCGGTCGCGGCGCGCGTGGCCGAAGTGCGCGCACTGATTGCCGACCTTGGCAGCCCCGAGGACAAGGTCGATGTGCGCGATATGCGAAAAGCGATGACAAAAAAGGGGGGCGTGCTCGGCTACGACCTGCGCTGCGCCGTGAAGGTCACGGTCACCGACTTGTCCAAGTGGAAGGCCATCATGGTCCCCTTGCTGGAAAAGCCGGACGTTGACGGTTTGACGGCTGCGCTCGACACCACCGAGCGCGCCAAGGTGGACATGGAACTGCTGAGCGCGGCCATCCAGGACGCGCGCCGCAAGGGAGAGGGCATGGCAGCGGCCTTCGGACGCAAACTCGGTCCGGTGGGCGGCGCCACCCCGGGGGAATTGAAGAATTTGACGCGCGCGATGAACCTGGCCTCGTCCGAGTACTATCAGCGATCAAGCCAGCGCGACGTCGCCCGGCCCGACCGCGACGAACTGGTGGCTGTCACCATGCTCAAGCTCGCCCATTCCGTCGACGTCGTCTTCAAGATCAAATAGCCTGCACGGCTCAGGCGGCTTTGCGCTCCGGGAACAGTTCCTTGTCGTCTTCCAGGTGGGTCGGATGTGCCAGCTCGGCGCGCAGACGATCATGATCGAGTTCCTTTTCCCAGTGCGACACCACAATCGTGGCCACGCCGTTGCCAACGAAATTGGTCAGTGCCCGGCACTCGCTCATGAAGCGGTCGATACCGAGGATCAGCGCCATGCCGGCCACCGGGATGGTGGGGACCACCGCCAAGGTCGCTGCCAGGGTAATGAAGCCGGCGCCCGTAATGCCGGAGGCGCCCTTGGACGTCAACATGGCCACGCCCAGGATGGTCAATTGCTGGCCCAATGTCAGGTCGGTATTGGTGGCCTGGGCCACGAACAGGGCGGCCATGGTCATGTAGATATTGGTGCCGTCCAGGTTGAAGGAATAACCGGTTGGCACCACCAGCCCAACCACCGGCTTGGAACAGCCAAGTTTTTCCAGCTTGCGCATCAGCGCCGGCAGCGCGCTTTCCGAGGAACTGGTGCCTAGCACGATCAGCAATTCCTCCTTGATATAGGAAATGAAGCGCAGGATGGAAAAGCCGGTCAGCCAGGCAATGGTGCCAAGTACGACCAGGACGAACAGGCCGCAGGTCAGGTAAAAGGAGCCCATCAGTTTGGCCAGCGGCAGCAGGGCGCCCAGGCCGAACTTGCCGATGGTGAAAGCCATGGCCCCGAACGCGCCGATGGGGGCTGCCTTCATGATGATGCCGACCACGCCAAAAATGGCATGCGAGAGCTTGTCGATGGCGTCGGTGACAACGCGGCCTTTTTCGTTCAGCAGCGACAGCGAGAAGCCAAACAGGATGGCCACCAGCAGCACTTGCAGGATTTCTCCCTTGACGAAAGCGTCCAGGAAAGTGGTCGGGATGATGTTCAGGACGAAATCAACGGTGGACTGGTGCTTGGCCTTGTCGATGAATTCGGCGATGCCCTTGGTGTCGAGCTTGCTTGGGTCGGCGTTGAAGCCGTCGCCCGGTCGGATGATGTTTGCCACCATCAGACCGATGGCCAGGGCAAAGGTGGACACCACTTCAAAATACAGCAAGGCCTTGCCGCCAACGCGGCCGATCTTTTTCATGTCCTGCATGCCAGCAATGCCCGCTACCACGGTGCAGAAAATCACAGGCGCAATGATCATCTTGATCAGCTTGACGAAGCCATCGCCCAGCGGCTTCATGTCCACGCCCAGTTTCGGGTCGAATACGCCGAGCAGCACCCCACACACGATGGCAAAGAGCACCTGTACGTACAGGACTTTGTAAAACGGTTTTTTTGTCATGGCGGTGTCTCCGGCCGGTTATAGGAATAGGAATAACAGCATGATTGATCACTTTGACAGCGCAATCTATTGTGGATATCCGCAGTGCCGACTGTGGCGTGGCGTCCACCCCTGTGTAAATATCAGGCGACAAATTCACTTGGGCAATGTATCTTGTCGTCTTTATAAATTTTTTGCTCGGCAGGTACGTGCCTGGACGCGATGCTTGCGACCGCTCGCCTGCCAAGCAGACCGCAAGGATATGCATGTCTGACCGTATCAAGATTGGTGACGCCGTCTTTGAATTGCCCGCAGGCGCTCCACCACGCGTCACGGCAATCAGTGCTGGAAGGGGCGAGGCGGCAGTCGCGCTCGATCCGGTTGCCTTCACGGCGAGCGAACCGGATTTGCTGGCGCACTACATGAGCACCACCGTCGGCACACCCGAGCCCGTGGCAGCGGCGCCTGCCCAGGAAGCGGAATTGACAGAGATGACAGCCTGGCGTGCGTTCGCGGGCGAGACCAGCCATCTTCCCGAGCAATGGGAATGGTTTGCCCAAGGGCGGCAGCGCCTGTGCGGATTTAATGGCTGGGCCTTTTTGTACGGTTCCTATTGGTTCATCTATCAGCGCATGTTGGTACAAGGCGTGCTGGCCTTCATCGTCGAGGTCGGGATGCTCGATCTGGCCTACGCTCATGGCTATGCACTGATCGAATATGCAGGGGGCGGGGACGCGGGCCGTACCCGCGCCGCTTGCGGCCTTTCCCTCGTGGCCCTCACGGCGCGCTTGTTCATGGCCTGGTGGGCCAATGTTGCACTCTATCGCAAGGCCAACAAGGAAATCGCGGCAGTGCGCCAGGTGCGACTCGATACCAAACGCAAGCTGGCCGTCATTGCCGCCGCTGGCGCGGGCAGCATGGGCTGGGTGGCAGTTTTCTCCGCCGCTATCATCGCGCTCCGGATTTTCATCGTGCTCTTCATATCCTAGCGTTGACAGTATGGCCCCGCGCGCCTGCCTGCCGAGGAAGGCGTGTGGACACAGTCTTTTTTCTTTACATCTTCAGGAAATTTATGCGTCATTCTCCCCCTGTTCTGCGGGCACTTCTGCTTTCCCTTGGTGCGGTTTGCCTCTGCTGGTCGCCATCGCTTGCCGCACAAGGCGCGGTGCAAGCGAGCAGCAAAGCCGCGTCGGTACGCCCGATCACGCGTGCAGTCACTGTTCCTGCGGCGCCATCCATCCAGGCCGAGACTGTGGAGCGTTTGTTAATTGCACTGCAAATTCCGGGCACCGCATTTGCCGCGGCACGCAAGTTCTCCAGCGGCCCTGATCAAGATTCCGTGAACGACTATATGGAAGCGCATCTGAGCGTTCAGGAGATTGCGCACGTGATGGCGCCGTCCTACATGCCTTATCTGACGACCGAGCATGCAAACCAGCTGATCGCTGCGTTCGAGCCACCGGCTGGGCAGAAATATATCGCCTTTATGAGAGCGCAGCAGGCGGGGAAGGACGCTGTCCTGTCGCGCTATGTGACAGCGAAGGAGCAGCATGCCTTGCGCGAGGTTGTTGCCAGCGCAGCGATGGCGGAACTGACGAGCGCGCGCAAGCTGGGCGATCCTAACGCAGGTAATGCATTCGCTGAGCTAATTGGCCGGCGTACTGCCGAGCTGATGCGTCAGCAAATGCAGGCGCTGGCAGGCGCCGTCGCGAACCAGCTCGAAGCATCGGGGAACGCGGCGCCAGTATTGCGCATTCCAGCCAAGACAGGCATCACCTTTGTTGACAAGTTCACCGAATTGATTGCCCGCAGCAGCCACAACATGACAACGATTTGCTGGAAGACCGATGAAGCGATCGCTGCGCTGGGCATGGACGATATGCTCGCGCCGCAGTCCATGGTGTCGGCCGCTGCGCTGGCACATGGCCATGAGATGCTCGACAAGCGCGAGGAAATTATCGCTGCCATGTTCCGGGATATTGAAGCGGGCGCAGCGGTATTTGCCGAAGGGATGAT
This sequence comes from Massilia sp., assembly GCA_045810445.1. Taxonomy (GTDB): domain Bacteria; phylum Pseudomonadota; class Gammaproteobacteria; order Burkholderiales; family Burkholderiaceae_D; genus Telluria_A. The sequence goes on along the minus strand of JBJMVX010000260.1, from coordinate 4,812 downwards.
GAAACTGGAGACCCCCGGCAAGGCGGGTTTTCAGAAGGGCGTCAAAGCCGGCATGGAAAAGCAGGCGGCCGTGCGCGCGAAGTACCGGGAAGCGCAGGATGCCTACCTGGCCAGTGCCCACGCCCTGCTCAATTTCGCGCAGGCCAATATCGGCAAGCTCTCTCTCGATGACGGCAAGCTGCTGATGGAGCGCCAGGAAGACGTCGAGGCCTACCGTATCCTCGGTGCCAAGGTCGACCATGACGCTGAGTATATCGAGCAATTGCGCGCAGAGATGATTGGCCGCGTCCGCGTTGTAGCGACAGGAAAGACGGCCAAACAATAAGCCGGTGTTTGACCGCGCAGCCTATTGCGCGGTCCAGCCCCCATCCATATTCCAGGCCACCCCGCGTACCTGGTCAGCAGCCGGGCTGCAAAAGAACACGGCCAGCGCGCCCAGTTCGTCCGGTGTCACGAATTCGCCGGAGGGCTGCTTTTCCGCCAGCAGGGCTTGCTTGGCTGCCTCGTTGCTGATGCCTGCCAGCGCGGCGCGATCGTCCACCTGCTTTTGCACCAGCGGCGTGAGCACAAAACCGGGGCAGATGGCATTGCAGGTCACGCCGCTGTGGGCAGTCTCGAGGGCGGTGACCTTGGTCAAGCCGACCAGGCCATGCTTGGCTGCCACGTAGGCCGACTTTTGCGCTGAACCCACCAGGCCGTGCACCGACGCCAGATTGATGATGCGTCCCCAGTTTTTCTGTTTCATCCCCGGCAGCGCGAGGCGCGTTGTGTGAAAGGCCGAGCTCAGGTTGATCGCCAGGATGGCATCCCATTTTTCGGTCGGAAAATCCTCAACATTGGCCACATGCTGAATGCCAGCATTGTTGACCAGGACATCCACGCCACCAAACTGCGCGTCGGCATACGCCATCATGGCGGCGATCTCGGCCGGCTTGGACATGTCGGCGTTGTGGTAAGCCGTGCGCACTCCGAACTCTGCCGCGATCGCGGTATGCAGCGCCTCGATCTGCGCAGCGTCGCCAAAGCCATTGAAGACCAGGTTGGCGCCCTGCTGCGCCAGCGCGCGTGCAATCCCCAGGCCAATGCCCGATGTGGAGCCGGTCACCAGTGCGGTTTTGCCGCTTAACATGCAAGATTTCATTCAGTCCTCTGTCAGAAAGGTTGGTGGTCGATGATGTAGAATTCTAAACGCAACGAGATTGTTATTAAATAAGGCGACGCAGTCGCGCCCCACCAGGAGTTGGCATGACCGCAGCAACCATCAAATCCGTCCAGTGCTGTTCTCCCGCCGGCCTGCATCAGATGTCGTACAAGGAGTGGGGCGATGCCACCAATCCCGACATTCTGATCTGCGTGCATGGCGTGACGCGCGTCGGCGACGACTTCGACAGCCTGGCCCTGGCCCTGTCCGACAAATACCGCGTGATCTGCCCCGATGTGGTCGGGCGCGGGCGCTCAGGCCGCTTGCTCGATCCGCGCATGTACCTGGTACCCCAGTATGTTAGCGACATGGTGACCTTGATTGCACGGGTAACGGCGCACAATGAGCGTGCACAAATCGACTGGTTTGGCACCTCCATGGGCGGCCTGATCGGCATGGCCCTCGCTTCGTTGCCCAATAATCCGATCCGCAAGCTGGTGTTAAATGACATCGGTCCCACCTTGGACCCGGCCGCGCTGCTGCGCATTGGCGACTATATTGGCCAGGAATTGAAGTTCCCGGACTTTGACACCGCCGCGCGCTTTGTGCGCGAGGTGTCGGTCTCGTTTGGCGAACATACCGACGCCCAGTGGCACAAGCTGGCCAGCGATGTGCTGCGTCAGCTGCCCGACGGCCAGTGGATACGCCACTACGACATGGGCCTGGCGCAGCCGTTTCGCACGGCCACGCCGGAGTCGGCCAAGGCTGACCAGGCTGCGCTATGGGCTTGCTACGACGCGATCCGCTGCCCGACCTTGCTGGTACGGGGCGCCAATTCCGATCTGCTGTCGCACGAGACGGCCGAGGAAATGACCCGACGCGGACCGAAGGCGCACCTGGTGGAAATTCCCGGCGTGGGCCATGCCCCGACCTTCATCCATGACGACCAGATCGCCATCGCACGCCAATTTTTGATCGCTTGAGCGGTCTTTGAAAGAATCTATGGAAATTACACGACTGCATGTGGGCAAACGCCTGTCCGAAGTGGCGATCCACAATGGCGCCATCTACCTGGCGGGCCAGATCGCCGATGTCACCGACGCCGACATCGTGGGCCAGACCCGCGAAGTACTGGGCCATGTGGACCGCCTGCTGGCCGAAGCGGGCAGCGACAAGAGCTGCATCCTCATGTGCCAGATCTACATCGCCGACATGGCCCATTTTGCTGGCATGAACGAAGTGTGGGATGACTGGGTCGCGGCAGGTCACACGCCGCCGCGCGCAACGGTCGAAGCGAAGCTGGCCAATCCGGCCTGTCTGGTCGAGATTGTCGTCACCGCCGCACTGCGTTAAGACCTATGGTGTCGATTGCAGCACTGGGCAGCGCCAGCGCCCAACTGGTACAGGGCTTAAGCGAAGACGACGCGGCCCGGGTCGAGGCTGCGCTGGCCTATGCCAGCGAGGCCTATCAGGACAAGGCCTGTTCCAGCGGCCAGAACGCGCTCGAGTTTGCGTTGGGTGTCGCGCACACCCTCGCTTTCCTGCGCAGCGACGCGGAAACGCGCATCGCCGGTTTGATGTTCGAGCTCACCGTGCTCGATCCGAAAGCGGTGGCGGGCCTGGAAGCGCGTGTGGGCAAGGAGGCGACCGACCTGGTAACGGGCGTGCGCCAGCTGATACGCCTGCGCGATATGACGGTCGGTAAGGAGACTGTGGGCCGCGGCAAGAACGCGGCGCAGCAGGCCGTTGCCCAGGTTGAAACACTGCGCAAGATGCTGCTGGCCATGGCAAGCGACATGCGCGTGGTGCTGGTGCGCCTGGCGTCCTGCGTGACGACGCTGCGCTACTTTGCGGACCAGAAGCTGTTTAACGAGATGACCCACGCCTACGGGCGCGAGACGCTGGACCTGTATGCGCCGCTGGCGAACCGCTTGGGGATCTGGCAGCTCAAATGGGAGCTCGAAGACCTCTCTTTCCGTTTCATCGAGCCCGATACCTACAAGCGCATCGCCAAGATGCTCGAAGAAAAACGCATGATGCGTGAAGGCTTCGTGCAAAGCGCCATCGTGCGCCTGCAGGATGAACTGGCGGCGGCCGGCATCAAGGCCGAAGTGTTCGGGCGGCCAAAACATATCTACAGCATCTGGAACAAGATGCGCGGCAAGGAGCTCGATTTTTCGGAGCTCTATGATGTGCGGGCCTTTCGGGTGATTGTCGCCGACGACAAGACCTGCTACACGGTGCTGGGCGTGGTGCACAATATCTGGACACCGATTCCCAAGGAGTTCGACGATTACATTTCGCGGCCCAAGGCCAATGGTTACCAGTCGCTGCACACGGTGGTGACGGCCGACGATGGCCGGCCGCTGGAAGTGCAGATCCGCACCCAGGAAATGCACAATTTTGCCGAGTACGGGATCGCCGCGCACTGGCGCTACAAGGAAGAAGGCGGATCGAACTTCAAGGGACAGAAGTACGACGAAAAAATCGCCTGGTTGCGCCAGCTGCTGGCCTGGAAGACCGATGTCGCCGATGCCGTCGTTGGCCAGGAAGAGATGCAGCGCGAGTGGGTGGAGAAGCTCAAGTCCACCACGCTGGACGACCGGATTTTTGTCCTGACCCCGCAGGCGCGGGTGCTGGAGCTGCCGGTGGGCGCAACGCCCATTGACTTTGCCTACCACCTGCACAGCGAGGTAGGGCATCGTTGCCGCGGGGCCCGCGTCGATGGTGTCATGGTGCCTTTGAATACGGCGCTTAAAAGCGGACAGACCTGCGAAATCATCACTGCCAAGGGCGCGTCAGGGACTGCAGGTCCATCGCGTGACTGGCTGGCCGCCGGTTACACCGTCAGCACGCGCACCCGTTCCAAGGTGCGCGCCTGGTTCCATGCCATCGACCTGGAAGAGACCTTGAGTCACGGCCGCGCGCTGGTGGAAAAGTCGCTTCAGCGTGAAGGCAAGACCGCCGTCAACCTGGAGGCGCTGGCGCACAAGCTGGGCTTTGCCAAGGTCGATGATCTGTTCATCTCGGTCGGCAAGGAAGAATTCAGCCTGCGCCACGTGGAGCAGGCCCTGCATGACACCGGCGAAGTGGCGGTGCCAGAAGACGCGGTGGTGCTTAACAAGAGCCGTGCGTCGAGTGTGGAGCAGGGCGCCAAGTCGGGGGTGCTGGTCGTTGGCACGGAAGGCTTGATGACGGCGCTGGCGCGTTGCTGCAAGCCGGCGCCGCCGGACGGCATCGTCGGCTTTGTCACGCGCGGCAAGGGCGTATCAATTCACCGCGCCACGTGCAAGAACTTTGCCGAGATGCGGGCCCAGAGTCCAGAGCGCGTGATTGAAACGGACTGGGGAAGGGCGGGACAGGACACGGTGTATCCGATTGACCTGTTCATCCTCGCGAGCGACCGCCAGGGCCTGCTGCGCGATATTTCCGAAGTGTTCTCGCGCGAGAAAATTAACGTCATTGGGGTAAATACGCAATCGGCCAAGGGGCAGGCGCGCATGACCTTCACTGCCGAAATCGGGTCCACCGCGCAGCTGCAGAAGGCGCTGCTGGCCATCATGGAAGTGCAGGGCGTGCAGGAAGCGCGGCGGCAGTAGATCATGGAGAAAATGCCAATCGCGCCCATTCCAACGTCGTCCTCGCGAATGCGGGGACCCATACTGAGCTCG
>JBJMVX010000259.1:0-12940 GCA_045810445.1 Massilia sp. | reverse complement strand
CTCAGCGCCTTGCCTGGAGTGTTTGCTGCCGGGGAGATGGTCGACTGGGAAGCGCCGACCGGAGGATATCTGCTCACTGCCTGCTTTGCCAGTGGCCGCGCTGCGGGGCGGAGCGCACTGGCATGGCTGGGACTTACTCTTCCCTGAAGACGACGTCGCCGGAACCGGTCTTGTTGACCACGCGCTGGCTTGGATTGCCCAACACGCTCACGTCGCCACTGCCACGTACCGTCACATCTGCCGTTTTGACGGCCTGCACCACCGAGGTGCCGGAACCGCGCAGGTTCACTGCCGTGGCGTCCGAGGTCAGATGCTCGGCATCGAGGTCGCCAGAGCCGGTCTGGTCAGCCTTGAATTCCTTGCACGAGCCAACCACCGTCATCTTGCCTGAACCGACCAGGGCGACTTCAACCTTCTCGCTGCTGCCGCCGTTCATTTCCATGTCGCCGCTGCCATGTACAGCCGCCGTGACGTCCTTGTAGCGGCCATTGAATTTGACATTGCCCGAACCGTAAAGCTGTACGTCGACTTTTTCACCGCTGAAGCCATTGATGGTGCTGTCGCCACTGCCGCGCACAGCGAGTTTCGAAATCGAGGGCAGGACCAGCACGACCTTCAGTGGCAGGCGGTGATGCAGCAGCATGCCCTTGGTGCCGATATGGAGCAATTTACCTTCGGCGGTGGTATCGATATTGGTCAGCAGGCGCTGCTCGCCGCTCACTACCATCGAGGCAATCGCGCCCTGGCGCAAGGTCAGGTCAATAGGGCCGGACAAATCGATCTCGGTCACGTCGCTGCTGATGCTGCGCGTTTCCGTGGCCAGGGTGCGGCCTTCCGGATTGCTGTGGCTGGTGCTGCCTTGGGCGCGCAGCATGGTGAAGGACAAACCGATCAGCATGAAGGCGAGCAACAGCAAACCCATCCCGATTTTGAATAATGTACGCATGGTGTTCTCCAGTGTGGTTCAGTTTCCCTTGAGCAGGGAGAAATTCATTTCGATGTAACGTTTGATGCCGATAAAGGTGTAGCGGGTGACCACCAGGCACAACAGGAGGAGCACGATGCCGCCCAGTACCATCCCGATGCCAAGCGAGGTTTGCGTGCTGCGTGACCCATCATCCATATCGGTTGAAATCATGATGCCGTTGCTGGCGACCGATTCCACGCGCTTTGCAACGCGTACTGATTCCTTGTCGATTTCTTCGTCGCTGGCGCCATCGTGCTCGGTGTCGTCCTTGGCGTTTGCGTTGGCGTTAGCCTTCGTGGTGCCGCCTATCGTCACGGAGGTGGACGGCGCTTTTTCATCATCATCGTCCGAGAAAACACGGATGCCCATGTCGCTGATGCTGATTTTCATATGCCGTGAGTCATCCCCGAAATCGCTGTGGGAGAACATCTTGCTGAGCGGGCCATCGAGATGAATTTCGTTCGCCCCGGACAATCCACTGGCGGTAATCACGGCGCCGCCCAGATACAAAGCAAGGCCGCAGGCATACATGGCAGCGAGCAGGGCGGCGTACACCATGGCCGGCACCACCATGAAAAGGTTAAAAATGGCCAGGCCCAGGGCCGCGATCAGCATGCGCACCAGGTTGGCAGGGTTTTTCTTGGTTTCAAACGCTTGCATGTGGGTGCTGGCACGCAAGGTCATCGCGATGCGTTTGGGATCGTCCTGTTCCGCGGCGATGTCTTCCTCGCGGCGGCCAGCGGCCACGCCGTCGACGAAACGTTGCTCGTAAAACGCCAGGGTCTTGGCCTGCGCTTCCGGCGCCAGGCCGGTCATCGCTCGCTTGAGTGCGTCAAGAAATTCTAATTTGCCCATGATTGGCTCCGTGTTCAGTTCAGGGATGGCTGACAGCCAGCATCGATTGCAAGTTGTCAATGATCACGGCGGTGCTGAAGGCCACGAAGGCCAGCAAGCTCACAGCGCGTAATCCCAAGTTGATGTTCATTTTGCAATCCCGTTTCAAGGTGCCTGTTTCGATGGTGCTACTTTACGAAAACGGGAGGTGCTGCACCATGGGAATGCGACAGTCTGCACTTTTGGCGGGGTGGACGACCAAATTGGGCGATTTACGGCGCCGCGCTTGCCGTTTCTGCAGCGCCAATACCACTGCGCACGGCCGCTTCCAGGGTGGCCGGGTAGTCGCCAGCGGTGAAATCGCCGGCAATGGCAAGCCCTGGCAGGCCGATATCGTTTGGCGGGCGCACCAGGCCGGGCGTACAGGCAAAGGTGGCGCGCTTTTCGGAAATGACCTGGGTCCATTCGGGCTGGGCAAGATCGGGGCGCTTCAGGACGCTAGCCAACTGGGCGGCAACGGCGCCGGCGAAGGCCGCGCGATCGAGCGCGCTGGCTGCTGCCGACGCACTCACGACGACCGAAAGCATGCCATCCTGACTGTGGTCCAGCTGGCCACGGTCAAATACGAACTGTCCCCAGGCGCCTTGGGCCGCGTCGTCCACCAGGGCATAGAAGGGCAGGTCGAGCCTGGTGCCTGGCGGATATTGCAGGTAGCAAGTCGTAATTGCCTCGTATTCAAAGGCCATCAGCTGGGTCGCCAGTTCTTCCTTGCCCAGTTTGCCGAGCAACACGGCGGTGGACGGCGCGCCGCCGGCCATGACAACAGCGTCCACATACACGCTCCAGTGGCCATCCACATCATTGCCGCTCACATCGACTTTCCAGCCGCGATCATGTTGCGAGACCGTGTTGACTTTGGCGCCGGTGCGCACAGCCCCTGAGTGTTCCGTGACGAAGCGCGCAGCGGCCGCCGGAAACAAGGTGCTCAGATCGGTGCGCGGCAGCAGCATATCGGAGCTGTTGCGACGCGCGCCAAGGCTGTCGCGCAAGACGTTCAGGAACACTTGTGCCGATGCGCGTTCCGGCGGCGTGTTCAGCGCCGCCAGGCATAGCGGCCGCCACATCAGGGCGATCAGGCGGTCGGTCTGGTCGAAGCGCTCCAGCAGTTCGCTGACGCTGCAGTCGGTGTGCAACTGCCAATCCATCCAGCGCGCGGTGGTGGAAAAGCGCGCCAGTGACATCTTGTCCGCGCTGGCCAGCCCCTTGGCGCGCAACAGGGCCAGGGCCAGATGCAGGGGCGCAGGCAAACGGGGAGCCACAAAATCCATGCCGCCGCTGCCTTCGGGATAGCGCATCTGCAGCGGCAAATTGAGCAGGGCTTGCTCGGCGTCGATGCCAACCGTTGCCATCATGCGCAGGGTGTCGCTGTAGGCGCCCAGCAAAATATGCTGACCATTGTCGAGGGTTTTGCCGTGCACTTCGACGGCGCGCGCGCGGCCACCCAAGGTGCGCGCCGCCTCAAACAGGGTGACCTTGTAGCCTGCCTGCGTCAGTGCAACGGCTGCGCTGCATCCAGCCCAGCCGCCACCGATGACGACGGCTGTTTTTGGCGTATCAGCCACGGATGTAGGTCTTCCACGCCAGCCACAGCTTGCGAAGCGGCGTGAGCGAGATGCGTTGATTGAGCACGTGGAACTTGTCGCGTTCGATCTCGTCGAGCACGGTGCGATAGATGGCCGCCATCATCAAACCTGGGCGTTGAGCCCGGCGATCTTCCTTGGGCAACAGGGCAAACGCTTCGTCGTACACCTTTTGCGCGCGCGCCACCTGGAAGGCCATCAGCGCCTCGAATTTATCGCTATGGCGGGCATTGAGCAAGTCCGCCGCGGTCACGCCAAACTGCTGCAATTCGTTGACCGGCAAGTAGATGCGGCCCTTGCGCGCGTCTTCGCCAACATCGCGAATGATATTGGTCAGCTGGAAGGCCAGGCCCAATTTTTCCGCGTACTCCAGGGTCTTGGGATTGGTCACGCCAAAGATGCTGGCCGAGAGGATGCCGACCACGCTGGCCACATGCCAGCAATAGCGCTGCATGGCCGTGTAGTCAAGATAGCGGGTCTGGTCCAGGTCCATTTCCATACCGTCGATGATGGCTTGCAGGTGTTTTTCCTGCAATTCGTACACGGGCAGGTGAGGCTGCAGCGCCTGCATGACAGGGTGGGACGGCGTGCCGGCGTACATGGCCGACACTTCCGTGCGCCACCAGGCCAGTTTGATGCGCGCAATCGATTCGTCCGTGCATTCGTCAACGGTGTCGTCCACTTCGCGGCAAAAGGCATACAAGGCGGTGATCGCGCGCCGGCGTTCCGGTGGCAGGAACAAAAAGCTGTAGTAAAAACTCGAACCGCTCTGGACGGTTTTTTGTTGGCAGTATTCGTCGGGGGACATGGTCAAAAGTGCAATGGGGAGCGCATCGAAGCCGCTATTCTATAGTCATGCGCACGGCGCGCCATACAATTCGCAGCCAGTCGCCCAGTTTGAGCTTCGGGCGACGACGGAAAACATCGTATTGCGCCTGCTCGATGGCTTCCAGGATGCGCAGGCCCCCTTGCACCACCATGCGCAATTCCCAGCCAATGCGCCCTGGCAGACGCAGCGCCAATGGCGCGCCCGAGAGCATCAGGGCACGTGCACGCGCCACCTCGAAGGCCATCAGGGCGCGGAAGGCTTCGTTGGCATCAGCGCGGTCTAGCTGCTCGGCGGACACGCCAAAGCGCGCCAGATCATCGAGCGGCATATAAATACGCTGCTTCTCGCGGTCGATCGCAACGTCCTGCAGAAAATTAATCAGTTGCAGCGCCGAGCAGATGGCGTTCGACTGCGCCACATTGCGCGCATCGGCAGCGCCGTACAAGGTCAGCATCAACAGCCCGACCGGATTGGCGGAGCGGGCGCAATAGTCAAGCAGGAGCTCAAAGTTGGCGTAGGTGGGCGTCACCACATCCTGTTTGAAGGCGGACAGCAGGTCGTGAAAAGGCTGCATCGGCAGTTGGTACTGCGCAATGACTTGCGCCAGACGCGCAAACATGGGGTCTGGCGCGGCCTCGCCGCGGGCGATGCCCTCCAAGGCAGTTTCATAGGCATGCAGGGCGGCCAGGCGCTGGGCGGGCAGGGCGTCACCTTCGTCGGCCAAGTCATCGGCGCTGCGGGCAAAGGCATAAATCGCCTCCACCGCCGGCACTAGCCTTTTTGGCAACAAAACCGATGCGACAGGGAAATTTTCGTAGTGATCAACTGGCATGTAAATAAATGACGCTAAAGTCATTTGCAAAAAAAGGTTGCAGCATTATAATTAATAACTGGAAAGTCAGTTAGCTGCGTCGACCGGGTGGGTAGTAGCATCATGTCATCCCTGTTGCCAGCCGTGTTCGCCACCGCATAGTAAAGGAAATCCCGTGTTCGACTTGAAAAAACCTGTAGGCGCGCTCACTGCCGCCGCCGTTGCGCTCGCTCTGAGCGCCTGCTCGAAAGCACCGGAAAAAGTCGAGGATATTCGCCCCGTGCGCGCCATTGTCCTCACTGCCAACAGCGTGGACATCGATGCCGAGTTTCCTGGCGAAGTGAGGGCCCGCGTGGAGTCGCGCCTGGGCTTTCGCGTGCCGGGCAAGATTACTGTCCGCAAGGTCGACCCGGGCACCCTGGTCAAACGCGGTCAGGTCTTGATGCAATTGGATCCCCAGGATTTACGCCTGTCCCAGGCCCAATCCATGGCTGCCTTGCGCGCCGCGGAGACGAACCGCGACCTGGCCAAGGCCGAACTGAAGCGCTACCAGGAATTGCGGGTCAAGAATTTCGTAAGTCAGGCTGTGCTGGACCAGAAGTTGTCAGCCTGGCATGCTGCCCAGGCCAATGTCGATGCTGCCCAGGCTGCATACTCGGGCCAGTCCAACCAAGCAGGCTATGCCACCCTGGTTGCCGACATCGACGGTGTGGTCACCGCAGTCGACGCCGAAGTCGGTCAGGTCGTCACGCCTGGCACGCCCGTGGTGCGGGTGGCCAAGTCGGGCGAGAAGGAAATTGTGATCGGACTGCCGGAAGACAAGGTAGAGACCCTGCGCAAGGTGCAGGACGTGACGGTGCGCCTGTGGGCCAACCCTAAAGTTAGCATTCCCGGCAAGATTCGCGAAGTGTCGCCCGTGGCGGACGCTGCCACGCGCACTTATGCAGTGAAAGTGGCGATCCCCGATAGCGCAGAAGACGTGAAACTGGGCATGACTGCCCTGGTGCAGTTTTCTTCGACCACGCCCCAGCCCCTGATCCGCGTGCCGCTGACCGCCCTGTTTCATGAAAAAGCTACTACCTCGGTATGGGTCGTGGAAAACGGCACGGTCAAGCTGGTGCCAGTGCAAGTGGGCGGCACGGCGGGCAACGAAGTTGTCTTGATGGGCGGCGTGAAACCCGGCCAATCCGTGGTCACGGCAGGCGTGAACCTGCTCAAGCAAGGTCAGAAGGTCAAAGTGCTGCCGAACGAAAAGGAAGTCGCTGAAACCACCCCCACCATGGGCGCTGCGCACACGGCTGAGGCCGCCAAATGAAGGGCTTTAATCTTTCACGCTGGGCGCTCGAGCACATTCCGCTCACGCGCTACCTGATTGCCGCGCTGCTTATCGGCGGCATCTTTAGCTACAACAATCTGGGGCAAGATGAAGATCCACCGTTCACCTTCCGCGTGATGGTGGTGCGCGCCATCTGGCCGGGCGCCACCGCCGTGCAGATGGCCGAACAGGTCACCGACAAGCTGGAAAAGAAGTTGCAGGAAACGCCGTACATTGACCTGATCAAGAGCTATTCCAAGCCCGGGGAAACCATCATCCTGGTGCAACTGCGCGAGTCCACGCCGCCGCGCGAGACTGCCGCCTCCTGGTATCAGGTGCGCAAGAAGATTGGCGACATCCGTCCCACCTTGCCTGGTGGCGTGATCGGCCCCTTCTTTAATGATGAATTCGGCGACACCTACGGTTCCATCTTCGCGCTCTCGGGCGACGGCTTTACCTATGCCGAAATGAAGGACTATGCCGACTTCGTGCGCCAGCAATTGCTGCACGTCCCGCTGGTATCGAAGGTTGAGCAGTTTGGTGTGCAGGACGAGAAGATCAACATCGAGTTCTCGCACAAGAAGTTTGCCGAGCTGGGCGTGCCGTTTGAAGTCATCGCCAACCAGATTGCCACCCAAAATACCGTGGAATCGACTGGCGTGTTGGTCACGCCTAGCGACAACCTGCAGGTGCGGGTGACCGGTGCCCTCAAGTCCGTCAAGGACCTGGAAAATCTGGAGCTGCGCGCCAACAACACCACCTTCCGCCTGGGTGACTTTGCGGTCATCAAGCGCGAATACCAGGACCCGCCGGCCGACAAGATGCGTTTCAACGGCAAGGAAGTCATTGGCCTGGGCGTATCGATGGAAAAGGGCGGCAACATCATCCAGATGGGCAAGGGACTCGACGAAACCGTGGCCCGCATCAAGTCGCAACTGCCGGTGGGCATTGAACTGCAGCGCGTGTCGGACCAACCGCGCGCAGTCACCGCGTCGGTGGGTGAATTCATCCACACGCTGATCGAAGCCATCACGATTGTGTTGATTGTCAGCTTCCTGGCGCTGGGCCTGCATACCAAGCCTTTCCGTCTGGATTTCCGGCCCGGCCTGGTGGTGGCGTTGACCATTCCGCTGGTGCTGGCCATTACCTTCCTGTTCATGCGCATGCTCGACATTGACCTGCACAAGATTTCGCTAGGCGCGCTGATCATTGCGCTTGGCCTCTTGGTCGATGACGCCATTATCGCGGTCGAAATGATGGTGCGCAAAATGGAGGAGGGCCTGTCACGCTTCGAAGCCGCCACCTTCGCCTATACCTCGACTGCAATGCCAATGCTGACCGGGACCCTGATCACGGCAGCGGGCTTTTTGCCGATCGGCTTGGCCAAGTCTGCCGCCGGCGAATATACCTTCTCCATGTTTTCGGTCAACGCCATTGCCTTGATCGTGTCCTGGTTCGTGGCCGTCCTGTTCACGCCTTACATCGGCTTTTTGATCCTCAAGGTCAAGCCGCATGCGCCTGGCGAAGCAGGGCACGAGGTCTTCGATTCGCCAGGCTTTCAGCGCTTCCGCCGCATCGTCACCTGGTGCGTGGAGTGGCGCAAGACCACCATCGCGCTGTCGCTCACCGTGTTCTTCCTGGGTGTGTACGGGTTCAACTTTATCGAGAAGCAGTTCTTCCCCGATTCCAGCCGACCGGAACTGATGGTGGAAATGTGGACGCCAGAAGGCACCACCTTTGCCGCCAATGAAAAGCAGGTCAAGAAATTTGAAGCCATCATGGCCAAGCAAGCCAATGTGGAGAGCATCACCAGCTACGTGGGCACCGGCAGTCCGCGCTTCTACCTGCCGCTGGACCAGATTTTCCCGCAATCGAACGTGTCGCAAATCGTGGTGCTGGCCAAGGACCTGAAAAGCCGCGAAGCGCTGCGCCTGAAAATCGTGGACGTGTTCCGTAACGATTTTCCCGAGGTGCGTGGGCGCGTGAAACTGTTGCCGAACGGGCCGCCCGTGCCTTACCCGGTCCAGTTCCGCGTTGCAGGGCCGGAAATTGCCGTCGTGCGCGACTACGCCGACAAGCTCAAGGACATCATGCGCGCCAACCCGAACGCGGTCGGCGTGAATGACAACTGGAATGAATCGGTCAAGGTGCTGCGCCTGGACCTGGACCAGGACAAGTTGCGTGCGCTGGGCGTGACCTCGCAAACGGTCATGCGCGCGGCCAACACGATTTTGTCGGGCACGACCATTGGCCAGTTCCGCGAGGACAACAAGCTGATCGACATCGTGGTGCGCCAGCCGCTGGAAGAGCGCGCCACCATTTCCGTGCTCAATGACACGAATATCCCTACCGCATCGGGCAAGTCGGTGACGATTTCGCAGATTGCCCGTGCCCACTTTGTGTGGGAGCCGGGCGTGGTGTGGAGGGAAGGGCGCGAATGGGCCATCACCGCCCAGTGTGACGTGGTCGATGGCGTCCAGGGACCGACCGTCTCCGGCCAGATCACCGCCAAGCTGGGCGCACTGCGCGCGTCCTTGCCGCCGGGTTACCAGATTGTGTTGGCTGGCGCCGAAGCCGACAGCAAGGCGGCAGAAGCCTCGATTGCTGCCAACGTGCCGCTGGTCTTGTTCATTGTCTTTACTCTGCTGATGCTCCAGTTGCACAGTTTCTCGCGCGCCTTGCTGGTGTTCCTGACCGGTCCGCTGGGCGTGGCCGGCGCCGCCATGGCCCTGCTGATCCTGGGCCGGCCTTTCGGTTTCGTGGCCAACCTGGGCGTCATCGCGCTGTTCGGCATGATCATCCGCAACTCGGTGATTCTGGTCGACCAGATCGAGCACGATATCGCCAATGGCACGCCAGCCTGGAACGCGGTGATCGAAGCGGCGGTACGGCGTTGCCGTCCTATCATTCTGACAGCGGCAGCGGCTGCCCTGGCAATGATTCCGCTGTCACGCTCCGTGTTCTGGGGGCCGATGGCGGTGGCCATCATGGGCGGGCTGGTGGTGGCAACGGCGCTCACGCTCTTGTTCCTGCCGGCGCTGTACGCTGCCTGGTTCCGCGTCAAAAAGCCGGTGCACAAGCCGGCCGTCAAGTAGTTCATCAGCATCGCCAGCCCTTGCGGCGCGAAATAGCAACAATGTCGTGGCCCCGGCGTACGCCGCCGGGGCTCGATTCAAAAATCCCCCAATGTAGTCAAGAAATCCAGTAAAATACCGGGTTGAAGTTGTAGCCCCTAACAAAGGCAGTGCAGGGCGGCCGGTTTCATCGTCGGGCGCCCTTTGTGTTTTTAGACGGTAAGAGGCATCCGCCAAAAACGGTTGCGATCCCGCGAGGATGGCGAAATTGGTAGACGCACCAGGTTTAGGTCCTGACGCCAGCAATGGTGTGGGGGTTCGAGTCCCCCTCCTCGCACCACGAATTTAATTCCTTTTTTTTGGACGATTTTTATAATGGCAACTGCAGTCGAAACCCTGGGTAAACTCGAACGTCGCTTGACGATCTCTTTTCCGCTGACTGACGTCCGTACGGAAGTCGAAAAGCGCCTGAAACAACAGGCTAAGACGGCGAAAGCCCCCGGCTTCCGTCCAGGCAAAGTTCCAATGAAAATGGTCGCAGCCCAGTACGGCTACCAGATCGAGTCCGACGTCCTCAACGACAAAGTCGGCCGTGCCTTCAACGAAGCCGCCAATCAGGCGCAGCTGCGCGTTGCTGGTTACCCATCGATCGAGCCAGAAAATAACAGTCCAGAAGGCGTACTGACCTTCAACGCCACCTTCGAAGTCTACCCAGAAGTCGTCATTGGCGACCTGACCGGCGTGGAAATCGAAACCGTCAAGGCCGACGTGTCGGACGCTGAAATCGAAAAAACCATCGACATCCTGCGCAAGCAGCGCGTGCACTACCACACCAAGGGCGTGGCTGGCGAGCACGGCGACGGCGGCGAAGCTGTTGCGGCCAATGGCGACCGCGTGACGGTGGACTTCGTCGGCAAGATCGACGGCGTCGAATTCTCCGGCGGCAAAGCCGACGACTACGCATTCGTGCTCGGCGAAGGCCGCATGTTGCCAGAATTCGAAGCTGCAACCATCGGTCTGAAAGTTGGCGAAAGCAAAACGTTCCCACTGGCCTTCCCAGAGGACTACCATGGCAAGGATGTGGCCGGCAAGACTGCCGACTTCACCATCACCCTGAAGCAGCTCGAATGGGCGCATTTGCCAGAAGTTGACGCAGAATTCGCGAAAACCCTGGGCATGGAAGATGGCGACGTTGAAAAAATGCGCGCTGACATCAAAGTCAACCTCGAGCGCGAAGTTGCTGGCCGTGTCAAAGCCCGCAACAAGGAAGCCGTCATGGACGCCCTGGTCAATGTGACCGAGATGGACGTGCCGAAAGTCATGATCGCCCAGGACGCGGAGCGTCTGGCTGAAATGACCCGCCAGGACATGGCCCAGCGTGGCATGGATGTCAAGAATATGCCTTTCCCACAAGAACTGTTCGCTACCAAGGCCGAGCGCCGCGTACGTCTGGGCTTGATCCTGTCGCAACTCGTTGGTGACAACAAGCTGCAAGCGACGGCCGAGCAGGTCAAGGCGCAAATCGAAGATTTCGCCCAGAGCTACGAAGACCCGCGCGAAGTGCTCAAGTACTACTACAGCGATCGCCGTCGTCTGTCGGAAGTCGAAGCCCTTGTATTGGAAGAAAACGTCGTCAACTATGTGCTGAGCAAAGCGAAGGTCACGGCCAAGGCCATGCCTTTCGACGAGCTGATGGGAAGTAACGCACCGGCTTGAGCCCCGTCTCCAGCCCCTGTTTGGCAGCGCCTTTTAAAAGGAATACACAGGTATGAACCATAATCCGGCATTGGATACGCAAGCACTCGGCCTGGTGCCGATGGTTGTCGAGCAGAGCGGTCGCGGCGAACGCGCCTATGACATTTACTCGCGCCTGCTCAAGGAACGCGTGATTTTCATGGTCGGCCCGGTCAACGACCAGATGGCCAACCTGATCGTGGCCCAGCTGTTGTTCCTCGAAAGCGAAAATCCTGACAAGGACATCTCGCTGTACATCAACTCGCCTGGCGGGTCGGTGTCGGCTGGCCTGGCGATTTTCGATACGATGAACTTCATCAAGCCCGACGTGTCGACGCTGTGCACCGGCATGGCCGCCTCCATGGGCGCCTTCCTGCTGGCCGCTGGCGCCAAGGGCAAGCGTTTTTCGCTGCCGAATTCGCGCATCATGATTCACCAGCCGTCCGGTGGATCCCAGGGCCAGGCTTCGGATATTGAAATCCAGGCCAAGGAAATCCTGTATCTGCGTGAGCGTTTGAACAAGATCCTGTCCGACAACACGGGCAAGAGCATGGAACAAATCCACAAGGATACTGACCGCGACCGCTTCATGTCCGGCGACGAAGCTGCGGAATATGGCCTGATCGACAAAGTCCTGACCAGCCGCGCCTGATGTCCACACAACGCTGTTGCTGAAAAAAACGCCCGGGCGCGACAACGTTCGGGCGTTTGTTTTTCATTTCGGGTAGCATGGCACTATGCGGCGCAGCGTTTGCGTGCGCCGTGCGGCCCGTACCTTTATAGCACCCAACTGAAATCTGCCCATGTCTGACAAAAAATCCTCCAGCGGCGAAAAGCTCCTTTACTGCTCGTTCTGCGGCAAAAGCCAGCACGAAGTAAAGAAACTCATCGCAGGACCGTCGGTATTCATCTGCGATGAATGCATCGACCTGTGCAACGACATCATCCGCGACGAAACCTCGAACGTGGAATCGGTGGCCGGCGCCAAGTCGGACCTGCCTACGCCCAATGAAATCAAGGACTTGCTCGACCAGTACGTGATCGGCCAGCAAAAGGCCAAGCGCATCCTGTCGGTCGCTGTCTACAACCATTACAAGCGCCTCAAGCACCTGGGCAAGAAAGACGAAGTCGAACTGGCCAAGAGCAACATCTTGCTGGTCGGCCCTACCGGCTCGGGCAATACCCTGCTGGCCCAGACCCTGGCGCGCATGCTCAACGTGCCTTTCGTCATTGCCGACGCCACCACCCTGACCGAAGCCGGTTACGTGGGCGAGGATGTCGAAAACATCATTCAAAAGCTGCTGCAAAGCTGCAACTACGAAGTGGAAAAAGCCCAGCGCGGCATCGTCTACATCGATGAGATCGACAAAATTTCTCGCAAGTCCGACAATCCATCGATTACGCGCGATGTGTCGGGTGAGGGCGTGCAGCAAGCGCTGCTTAAACTGATCGAGGGCACCATGGCCTCGGTGCCGCCTCAGGGCGGGCGCAAGCACCCGAATCAGGACTTTGTCCAGATCGACACGACCAACATCATGTTCATCTGCGGCGGCGCCTTCGACGGCCTGGTCAAGATCATCCAGAACCGTTCCGAAAAGAGCGGCATCGGCTTCTCGGCCAGCGTCAAGAGCCAGGTCGAGCGTGACAGCAGCGATGTGCTGCTCGAAGCCGAACCGGAAGACTTGATCAAGTTCGGTCTCATTCCCGAGCTGGTCGGCCGCCTGCCGGTGGTCGCT
>JBJMVX010000258.1:0-7270 GCA_045810445.1 Massilia sp. | reverse complement strand
TCACCAGTTCCTCGTCAGCGGCCGCCCCAACGAATATTTCAACGCCAAAGACACGCCGGCCAGCAAGAAGCTGTCGGTGCTGGAAGACGGGCCCATGGGCACCCGCCTGGCGCTGGCCAAGGACAGCCCTGCCTCTGCACTGGACGGCAAGCCAAAATATATCCACGACGGCACCATGACGCCGGACGGCTACGTGGTCAACACGATGGCCCCACCGTATCAGCCCAGCTATGTGCGTCCGGCGCCCGGTGGCGACCCGCGCCTGGCCGACCCGAGCGATGCCAGCACGCTGCCGCCGCAAACCTACGACACGATAGGCGACCTGCTCTCGCGCAAAGGCGTTAGCTGGGCCTGGTATGGCGGTGCCTTCCAGGCGGCCCTCGATCACAAGGGCAACGGCGCCAAGCCCAATTTCCAGGACCACCATCAGCCCCTGAACTATTTCGCCCAGTTCGCGCCCGGCACGGCAGCGCGCGCCGAACATTTGCGCGATGGTGGCCTGGGCGACAGTCCCATTTCAAACAAATTCATTGCCGCTGCTGTCGCAGGACAACTGCCAGCCGTGACGTTCTACAAGCCGCAAGGAAATTTGAACCTGCACGCGGGCTATTCGGACATCGAATCAGGCGACGCCCATATCGCCAACGTGATCCAGCACCTGAAGGCCTCGCCGCAATGGGACAATATGCTGGTGGTGATCACCTTTGACGAAAATGGCGGCTGGTGGGACCACGTGGCGCCGCCCAAGGGCGACCGCTGGGGCCCTGGGACGCGCATCCCGGCCATCATTGTCTCGCCCTTCGCAAAAAAAAGGGCGGTCGACCATACCTTCTACGACACGACCTCGATCATGCGCTTCATCACGCGCCTGCACGATCTGCCCTTGCTGCAAGGTCTGGCCGATCGTAACAAGGCCTTTGCCGCGCGCGGTGCAACGCCGCCGGGCGACTTGACGGGGGCGCTAAGCTTTCGCGCCTGAGGGCACGCCAAGTCCGCATGAACAAACAGCGCGAAGTGGATGAAACTTTCGCGCTGCACCCGGGCTCCAACGCAGCGTGGCACGTGTTTTCGGCACCATCGCGTGTGCACACGCCAGCGTTGACTTGTGACTTGGGAGGCAGCATGCAAACGACGTGGATTGTTTCGGCCAACGCGGGCCGGGCACGCTTTTTTACGGAATCGGATCCCGCCGAACCGCTGCAGGAAGTGGAGGACATGATCAACGCCGCAGTGCGCCTGCGCGTCAGGGAAACCGAAACGGACAAGATCGGACCGACTGCGGCGACCAACAGCGGACACAATATCGGCGGTACCGACGGCATCGGCTTTGCGCACAATGCCAAGGTTGGCGCGCCCAACAAGGCCTATCAGCCGGCCCACACGCCCTCCGAGCAGGAGGCTGAGCAGTTTGCCCGCGACATCTCTGTCTATCTGGTGGACGCGTATCGGGCGGGGCGCTTCGAGCAACTGGTGATCGCAGCCTCGCCACAGTTTTTGGGCGCGCTACGACAGTTTCTCGATCCGCACATCAAACAGCTGGTCAAGCTCGAACTCAACAAGGACTACACCCACAGCAATGCACAGCAACTGCGCGAGCAGGTGCATGAGCAGTTGTCAAAGCCGTCGTAAAGCATTTGCGCGCGCAGGGAGGCCTTTCATGCCTTGTTAAGCCTTAAGCTTTGCGGAATGCTTGGCGCATACAAGTCTGGCCGAGCGCAATAAGGCCTTTGCCGCGCGCGGTGCAACGCCGCCGGGCGACTTGACGGGGGCGCTAAGCTTTCGCGCCTGAGGGCGCGCCAGGTCCGGTGAAGCCCGCTTCACCGCCCCAGGATTCGATTGAAATCCATAGAAACTTTCAAATTAGCAACTCCGTGCTAGACTCCGGCCGGCGTTGTCCCTGATGCCATGGCGTCCATCGCAGGCGCGCCCGTCTGCGCGCGCGTAACACCGCGAAGACGACCACCCCTGCGCCCGTAAAGCAATTTCAGCAAGCCCAGCAAGCTGAGCAAGCCTGCTTCCACCATTTTTCAAAAAGTCCCCCGCATGCGCACTGCCGTCTCTCCTCTTGTCCTGTCCCTTGCCGCCCTGTGCTGCGCCACTGCCCAAGCGGGCGAACTGGAGCAGCAATTGCTGCGCTGTTCGACATTGGGAGACGCCAGCGCCCGGCTCGGTTGCTTCGATGTGCTGACCAAGGCGGCCACTGCCGCCACCGTGGCCGGGACGCCGGTGCCGGACGCCACTGTCAGCGCCAAGGCCCAGGCCGCGGTGCTGGCCACCACGACAGCGGTGCCGATTCCAGCGGTGGCCTCGGCCAGCGCGGCGCCGCCAGAGGCACCCATTTCGCGCACCGAACAGTCGTGGGAACTGGTGCCGGCAGCGCGGCGCGGCGTGTTTTCCTTCCAACAGCACCACGACAATTACCTGCTGCTTGCAAACTACAGCGCTCATTCCAACTCCGAGCCCTATCGCGCTACGACACCGGCCGGCGTGCCTGCCAAGCGCGTGGAGTTGACCTACCAGCTCAGCTTCAAAGTGAAGGCGGCCGAACAGCTGGCTAACTTGCCCATCGATATATGGCTCGGCTATACCCAGCAAAGCTTCTGGCAAGCCTACAACCGCGCCGCGTCCAGCCCATTTCGCGAGACGAATTACCAGCCCGAAGTAATGGCGGTTCTGCCAATCAACAAGGAATTTGCCGGCGTCACGCTGCGCTACCTGAATCTGGGCCTGGTGCACCAGTCGAACGGGCAAACCGGCACCCTGTCGCGCAGCTGGAACCGCACGTATGCCGAACTCGGTGTCGACCGCGGCAATTTCTCGCTGGAAGGCCGGCTGTGGAAACGCCTGGATAACGCCAAGTCGGAAAATGACAACCCGGACATTACCGATTTCTTGGGGCACGGCGACGTGCACATGGCCTACCGCGACCATGGGTACGAGTATTCGCTCACGGCGCGCCGCAATTGGCGCACCCGCCACGGCGCGCTTCAGGCCGGCTGGGCCTACCCCATCACAACCAATCTGAAAGGGTATGTGCAGCTGTTTTCCGGATATGGACAGAGCCTGATCGACTACAACTATGCGCAGAAATCGATCGGTGCAGGCTTTAACGCGGACTTCTAAGGCAGTGGCCCGGAGCCATCGTGTGGGTGCGCAAGGCCGTTTTTTCCATGTCGCGTCAATGTCGCGGGCAACCCAGCGGCCGGTTCGTGGACGAGCCGCGCAGCGTCGACGGCCTTGCTTTTATGAACCGGTGATGCCCGATGACGGGCGTATCACTTGGCGCAGTCGAAGTTGTCGACCACGTTGAGCGGTGTCTTTGGCAGGCTCGATCCCATCACCAGACCGTCTCCGAATTTTTCGAGATGCACCACGAATTTGCACTCTTTGGCGACGACCGGCAAGTACTGTTCGGATGACATATAGGGAATGAATAGCGCGGTCGGCTGGCGCCGCCCGTGCTGAACAAGCTGAACCCGCACAAAGGTCAGAATATAGCCGGAGTCGGGTGGCCGCGCCGAAACGGACAGCACCCGTCCTTGCATGGATGCTTCCGATACTGCAGCGTGAGCGCTTCCCGCGCACAAGAGGAGTGACACAGCGAATACGACGTTCATGAGCCCTTGATCCTAACTGGTCGTTAATGCGATGCGCCACTGCACGCTGGCAGGCGCAAACGAGCATAACACAGCCCAAATGGGCTTGGCCCGGCATAATGCGGTATGTTCAAACTGACTTTTCTCGGCACCTCGGCCGGTGTGCCCACCAAAAACCGCAACGTCACCTCGCTGGCGGTCCAAATCACGGGTAAGCGCGCCTGGTGGATGGTCGACTGCGGCGAAGCGACCCAGCACCGGCTGCAGCACCTGCCCTTGTCGGTGCAGGACCTGGACGGCATTTGCATCACCCACGTGCATGGCGACCACAGTTACGGCCTGCCCGGCCTGCTGGCCAGCGCCGCCATGACGGGCCGGCGCCGTCCGCTGGTCTTGATCGCGCCGCCCGCCATCAAGGCCTGGCTGGCGTCGACCTTGCTGCACACAGAATTATTTCTGCCCTACCCCATCGTGCACGTGGACGTGGCCGCCGAGGAACTGGTCTTTCAGGCCGATGGCTTGCGCATCACGCGCCACCCTCTGTCGCATCGGGCGCCCAGCGTGGGCTACCGATTCGCGGCCGAAGCGACCCGCTGGCAGCTCGATCACGCGGCGCTGCAGGCGCGCGGCGTGGCGCCCGGTCCGCTGTGGGGCAAGCTGCAGGCCGGACGCGATATTGTTCTCGAGGACGGCAGCACGCTGGCCGCGTCCGCCGTGCGTCACGAAAAGACCACGCGCGCAGCACTGGTGGTCGGCGGCGACAATGACACGCCAGCCCTGCTGACGGCCGCCTGTCGCGATGCCCAGGTGTTGGTCCATGAAGCCACCTACACCGAAGCCATGCTGCAGAAAGTGGGACCCGGACCGACCCACAGTTCGGTGCAAGGCGTGGCCCAGTTTGCCACCGAGCTTGGTCTGCCCAACCTGGTGCTCACCCACTTCAGCCCGCGCTACGACCATCCGCCAGGGATGGCCGAACTGGAAGCCGAAGCGCGCCTGCATTACGCTGGCCACTTGTTCATGGCGCAAGACCTGCTCAGTTACGAGCTCGATGCCGAAGGCGTGCTGCGCCAGTTGGCACCGGCATGAAGCCAGCGGGGCCTTACCACATCAGGTCATCTGGAATCTGGAAGGCGGCGTAGGGATCGTCTTCCTCCACCACGGCAGCGCTGCGCTTGACCCGCACCACCAGGCTCGCATCGCGCTCGGCGATCTTGTCGGCAATCACGCGCGGCACCAGTTCTGTCACCCCGCCCAGGCAGACGATCACCAGGCGCCCGGCCATCAGGTGACCTTGCACGGTGGCCGACACATAGATGCGTTCGATTTTCTGGTTGTGCGTGTAGTTGTAGGCGACGTCGCCCTGGCCCTTGGGCTGGCGGTTCTGCTGCACCATCTGCGCGATCTGGGCCAGGATGGCTTTCTGGGTGGCGGCAGCGTCGCGCTGGGCATTGAGTTCACGTGCGCGCTCAGCCTGCTTGCGCTGGGTCTCCAGCGCAGCCAGGCGCACCTCGTCCACGGTCTGGGTGCCGCTGCGCAGCTCGGCCTTCTTCTGCTTGCTCTTGTCCTGGTTGGCCAGTTTGACCTTGGTCTTGTTGACCAGGCCAGCCTTGAGAAACTGATCTTGTAGGGACGCCATGGCGCTGCTCCGGAGATGACAAAGGCGCTAGCATAGCAAACCTGGCGCCAGGTAGTATGCTGGCAGTATCCCGACTGCGAGCTCCAACCATGACGCTGCGCCCTGTTCACCTTCTCGTCCTGGCAGCCCTGTGCTGCCTGCTGGCCTTGCCGATGGCGCCTGCGCAGGCGGCCAATACACTGGCCGACGCCATTAACGCCTACCGGGGCGCAGCCGCCCAGTGCGATGGGATGGCGCGCTCTGCCGTCGCGCCGCTGCGCGTCGAGCCTGCACTGAACAACCTGCCCATCGCCGCCGGCCGGATGCTGGACCAGACCCTGGCCAAAGCCGGTTACCGGGCCGCGCATGCGCAAGTGATCATTGTGAATGGCAGCAGCGATGTGCGCATCATCATGAGCAGCCTGGTGCAGAACTATTGCAGCAGCCTTGGCAGCGCTGGTTTTTCTGCCATGGGCATCGGGCGTGACGGCGAGAGCTGGGTGGTCGTCCTGGCCCAGCCGGCACCACCCTCGCCGCTTGAGCGCATGCCAGCCACGCGCGAGACCGGCATGGCGATCCTGGCCGCGGTCAATGCCGCGCGCACCCACCAGACCTATTGCGGTGCCCAGCACTTTGACGCGGCGCCTGCGCTGGCCTGGAATGATGCGCTGGCCGAGGCAGCGCTGGCCCATAGCAGCGATATGGCGCGCCAGCGTTACTTCAACCATCAGGGCAAGGATGGCCGCATGGTCGGCGAGCGCGCGCTGCAGGCTGGCTACCGTTGGCGCGGGATCGGCGAAAACATCGCCGTCGGCCAAACTGCAGTGGCCGAGGTGGTGGCCGGCTGGATGGCCAGTCCCGGCCACTGCGCCAACATCATGCAGCCGGCCTTTAGCGAGATGGGGGCCGCTTACGCCATCAACCGCAGCGGCGAGCAGCCCCGCGCTTATTGGACCCAGGTTTTCGGCGCGCCGCGCCCATGAGGCCCAATCTGGTGCAAAATACAGTTCTGGAAAAGATGCCTTGCGAAGGAAGCGCATGCGGCCTGTTCTTACCGTCCTGATCGTCCTTGCGCTGCTGACCGCCAGGACCGCCCATGCTGCGCCGGCCGCTGCGCTGCAGCTATGCTATGAGGACATCCCGCAAGCGCCTTGGACCATGCCGGACGGCAGCGGACTCGATCTCTACCTGCTCAAGCAAGTTGAGGCGGTCACTGGCGAGCGGCTCAAGCTGGTGCCCCGGCCCTGGTCGCGCTGCATCGAAGAAACCCGCGTCGGCCTGATGGATGGCATGATCGGTGCGGCCGACTCGCCCAAGCGTAGGCTGTTTGCCCAGCCTCCGCTGCTGGCGGACGGCAGTGCCGATCCCGCCCGCGCCATGCACCTGACCCGCGTGCATATTCTGTTGAGGGCAGGCAGCCAGGCATCCTGGGATGGCAAGACCCTGGTCAATCCCCGTGGCGGCATCATCACCCAGCGCAATTACTTCATTTCCGACCTGATGCGCGAGCGCGGCGAACGCGTGATCGACAGCGCCAAATCGTCGGACGAAGCGCTACGCCTGCTGGTGGGCGGGGTCGCTGATGTTGCCGCCATGATGGAGTATTCGGGCCAGGATTTGTTGCGCGACGATGCACGCTTTCGCAACCAGGTGGTCGTCGCCCCGCAACCGTTGACGGCCTTTCCCCTGCACCTGCTAATCAACCGCAAGCGCTATGCCGAGGACCCGGCGCGCATTGAAGCGATCTGGAATGCCATTGCCAGCGTGCGCTCCAGTGCCAGCTTTCGCAAGCACGAAGCGGCGGAGCTGCGCCGCATTGGACAGTGAGCACCTCGAAAACTGATACGGTTTTGTTAGTTTTTTAACAAAATCCGTATCATGTCAGGCGCGCCGGCGACCCAACAATAGCGCGCCAGCAGCCGCCAGCAGCAATGCCGCAGTGGCCGGTTCTGGCAGGCGCACATCGTCAAACTGGAAGTCATCGGCCACCCAATGGCCAGCCTGGGTGCCCAGTTCGCGGCGATCGATGCGGTACGCGGTAATGCCGCTCAGGCTG
>JBJMVX010000257.1:0-14490 GCA_045810445.1 Massilia sp. | reverse complement strand
CTGGTGGAGTCTGGCGACTGGCGCGCGCGCGTGCAGCGCATCGTGGCCATCGACTGCCCTGAAGAAGTCCAGCTGGCACGCGTGATGGCGCGCAACGGCCTGTCGGCAGACCAGGTGCGCGCCATCATGGCGACCCAGGCCACGCGCGCGCAAAGGCTGGCGGCAGCGGACGACATCATCAGCAATGCGGGCACGGTGGCCGAGCTGCTGCCCCAAATCGCCCGTTTGCACGAGCAATACCTGGCAATTTCGGAGAGAATGTCACGATAGGACCGTGAGCGTTTGTAATTTTCTTCCTCTTGGTTCAGAATCACGTCATTCTTCACCGCCTACAAAGTCAAAGGGATGTCATTTTGATCGTCTACGAATACCCTTTCAACGAGCGCATTCGCACTTTGTTGCGGCTGGAAGACCTGTACGAAAAATTCAAGTTCTTTGTGCACCAGGAACACCCAATGCAGCACCACGTGGCCCTGTCGACCATCTTTGACATGCTGGAAGTGGCCGGACGCGCCGACCTGAAATCGGACTTGTTGCAGGAACTGGAGCGCCAGAAGCAAAGCCTGCTCTCCTACCGTTCCAACCCCAATGTGGCAGCCGACATGCTCGACGCGGTCTTGAATGAGCTGGAAACGGTCAGCGGCGCCCTGGTGGCGTCCCAGGGCAAGACCGGGCAGAACGTGCGCGACAATGAGTGGTTAATGAGCATACGGGGCCGCACCATCATTCCCGGGGGGGCCTGCGAATTCGATCTGCCTTCCTACTACGCCTGGCAAAAGCGGGCGCCCCAGCAGCGCTTTAACGATATCGTCACCTGGTTCGCGCCGCTCGCGCCCCTGTTTGACGCCCTCGGTCTGGTGCTGCGCCTGCTGCGCGACTCGGGCGGACCGGTGAAGATGATCGCCATCGCCGGCAGCTATCAGCAGATGTTGCAAGGTAAGGTCTACCAGATGCTGCGCCTGACGCTCGACGAAACCTTGGGCGCCATTCCCGAAATTTCGGCCAATAAATACATGCTGTGGGTCCGCTTTACCAGCCAGGGGGGCGATCTCAAACCCAAGCCGCTGGAAGGCGACGTGCCTTTCGAACTAACGTTGTGCAATTTTTAAGCTTGTGAGTATTTGCCATGCCTGTCGTCGCCTGCCCCACCTGCCAGTCCAAAGTCGAATGGACCGAGGCCAACAAATATCGTCCCTTCTGCTCGGAGCGTTGCAAGCAGATTGACCTCGGCGCCTGGGCCGAAGAGCAATACACCATCCCTGGCGCCCCTGCCGACGATGACCAGATCCCCGACCAGGACCGGCTGTCCTCCAGCTAGGTACCTGCTTGTTGTTGCAAACGCTGCACAAAAAGCACTATTTGTTGGTTATTTGTAACTAGCACGCGTAGAATGGCGCTCTTTCCTTTTTGAGCCAGGAACACCATGATGCGCGTACTACTCCCCATGCTGGGGGCGGCCCTGCTGTCCGGCTGCGCCACTTCCTACCAGTCCCAGGGCTTGACGGGCGGCCTGCTGGACGACCAACGGGTTGCCAAGCTCGAGACCGTGGTCTTTTCCGCCAACGGCTATACCAGCGCCGCGCTGGCCCAGACCTATGCGCTGTACCGCTGCGCCGAATTGGCCAAGCAGCACAACAAGCCCTTCTTCATCATGTACAACAGCCTGCTCGCTGCTGCCTACCAGCGCCCGTCGAGCGCTGCCCGCGTAGGCGCGGCCCAGGGCAAGCCGACCGCCACCGCCTTCGTGCTGCTGCTCGACGGCCCTGCGCCCGGCGCGCGCAACACCCAGGAAGTCATTGACGATCTGCAAAAGGTCATCAATACCGGCACCATCGACAAAGGCTAAACCATGATCCACGCTACCCCATTGCAGGCAGCTGCCAGCCTGCTCGTCGCCGCCCTATTGCTGGGCGGCTGCGCCAGCCCCCTGCCTTACTACGAAAGCACGCCCACTGACGCCACCGTGACCGTGATTGGCATGGGTCGCCCTGCCATGTGCACAGGGGGCGCCGGTTACCGGTTCAACCTGCAGTGGAAGGACCAATCGACCAGCATCAAGGTGCCAGTTGGCCAGCGCGTGCAGCTCTCGAGCTACATCTATATCCAGGGCTACAACGTGACCTCCAGCTGCAACCCGACCCTCAGCTTCATTGCGGCGCCAGGCAAATCGTATATCCTCAATGCCGGCCTGGCCAATGGCCAGTGCTTCTCCGAGCTGGTCCAGGAAAAGGCCGACAGCCCCACGGGCGTGGCGCCAGAACCGACCCTGGCAGGCCTGGGATGCAACTGATGCGCTCGCTAAACGCCTTGCTGGCCTGCGTGCTGGGCTTGGCAGGGTGGGCCGCTCAGGCCGCCGTCCTGCCAGCGTCGGGCTGCCCGGCACCAAAGTACACGCCGGAAATGACGCGCTACGCTCTCGAAGGCAAGGTCCGTCTGTCGCTGCTGCGACGCGACGACGGCGCCCCTTTGCAGATCAAGCTGGAGCAGTCGAGCGGCTGGGATGTGCTGGACGAGGCCGCCCTGAAACAGGCCAAACTGTGCCACTTTGCCGTGCCCGCAGCGGAGGAATTGGGCAAGGGCGACACGCTGGAGCTGGCCTGGACCCTGCCAGGGCCAGCGGCCGCGGCAGCGGCGGCCAGTGCACCCTCGATGACGCTCAATAGCTGCAGCAGCAAGACCGTGTTCCGGCTGGCGGCGCCAGAGGCCGAGAGCGCCTACCGCGTGCGCCTGATGGTGTGGAGCGATGGCCAGATATACCAGCCCAAGCTGGGCCGCAGCACGGGCGAAGCCGACCTGGACCAGGCGATCCTGGACTGGGTCAGCAGCTGCAAATTCACGCCGGCCCAGGGCGAGGCTGGCCCGGTCCCCGGTGCGGCTGCCGTGCGCCTCGATGTGCGTAGCGAACTGGTCAACGAGACTGCCTTGCGCGCGCTGTATCAGCGCCTGCTGCCCGTGCTTGAGCGACGCGCCTACTATGGCAAGGAATATAAGCTGGCGCACATCATGAAGGGAACCGAGGCCGAGGCCAGCGTGGCGCGCGCCTATGTAGTCAAGGGCACACCCTTTGCGGAACTGGCCAGGAAGTCGATCGACCCCGGCAGCAAGGACACAGGCGGCGAGCTTGGCTGGGTGCGTCCGCAATCGTTCGCGACCAACTTTGCCGACGCACTGCGCAATGTCACTGCACCTGGCCTGGTGGACGGGGTGCTCAAGTCCCAATATGGCTGGCACGTGGTGCGGGTGGACGGTATCCGGCCCCAGACGGTTCCCAGTTTCGAGGCCATGCAGGCGGTCATGAAAAGCGTCATCGCGCGCAGCCGAGTGGCCGAGTACGAGCGCCTGCTCCAGGTCCAGGCCGAAGAGGCATTCAAGGCGCCGCCCGCACCGAACTATCCGTAACGCGTCATCTGCAAGCCTTCCAGGCTGATCTCGGGGCGCTTGCCGGACACGATGTCGGCAAGCACCCGCGCCGAACCACAGGACATGGTCCAGCCCAGCGTGCCGTGGCCGGTATTGAGGTAGAGGTTGCGATACGGCGTGGCCCCGATCACCGGGGTGCCGTCGGGCGTCATCGGGCGCAGGCCGCACCAGAAACTGGCCTGGCCCGGGTCGCCCCCGTGCGGGAACAGGTCGCCCAAGGCCTTCTCCAGGGGCGCCCTGCGCGCGGCGCGCAAGCGGGTATCGTAGCCGGCCAGTTCGGCCGTGCCACCCACGCGTATGCGCTGTCCCAGCCGCGTGATACCCACCTTGTAGGTTTCATCCATCACCGTCGACTGGGGCGCGCCCGCTTCGTCGGTGATCGGAAGGGTGAGCGAATACCCCTTGACTGGAAAGACGGGTATGCGCACACCAAGCGGGCGCAACAGTAAAGGCGAATAACTGCCCATGGCCATCACGAAGGCCTCCGCCTGCATGGGACCGTGCGATGTATGCACCGCCTTGATGTCGCCACCTGCCGCTTCCAGGCCCGCAATCGTCACACCGTGGTGAAAGCGCACGCCCATCTGCGCGGCCATGGCAGCCAAGGCCTGGGTGAACTTGAAGCAGTCGCCCGTCTCGTCGCCAGGCAGGCGCAAGCCGCCCACGATGCGGCCGGGCACCTTCGCCAAGGCCGGTTCGGCCTGCACGCAACCAGCCACGTCCAGGAGCGCATACGGCACCCCATAGCGGGCCAGCACGGCAATATCATGGGCGGCATCATCGAGCTGGCGCTGATCGCGAAAGACCTGCAAGGTGCCGCGGCTGCGTTCGTCGTAAGCGATGCCGGTTTCTCCGCGCAAGGCCACCAGGCAGTCGCGGCTGTATTCGGCCAGACGCACCATGCGCGTCTTGTTGATCTCGTAGCGCTGCGCGGTGCAGTTGCCCAGCATCTGGGCGATCCAGCGCCACATGGCCGGGTCCAGCCGCAGGCGCACCACCAGGGGACTGTTGCGCATAAAGAGCCATTGCAGGGCCCGCAGCGGGATGCCGGGCGCTGCCCACGGCGCTGCCATGCCGGGCGAGACTTCGCCGGCATTGGCAAAACTGGTCTCCAGGCCAGCGCCGGCCTGGCGCTCGATCACCTGCACCTCGTGGCCTGCGCGCGCGAGAAAATAGGCGGAGGTGGTGCCCACCACGCCACTGCCAAGGACAATGATCTTCAAAGCGGTTCCCGAAAAAAGCTCAAGGTGCCGGGTAGCGCACCAGGTCCAGCCATGCCAGCAAGGGGATGGTGGCCGGCAGCAGCGGCGCCACGCCCACCGTGCCCTGCCAGGCGAAGGCTTGCCCTTCCAGGCTTTGCGGTTCACCCTGCCAGCTGTGGCTGATGTAAAAATGCAGGCGCACATGCGCATGCTCGTACACATGTTCGACCCCGCACCAGGGACTGGCCTCGAGGATCTGCACGCCCAGTTCTTCGACGAATTCGCGCTTGAGCGCGTCGAGAATGGCTTCGCCCGGCTCGACTTTCCCACCCGGGAATTCCCAATAGCCGGCATATGGCTTGCCGTCCGGGCGCTGACCCAGCAGCACGTCGCCATTGGGCCGCATCAGGATGCCGACTGCCACATCAATGGGCGCGACTGCTGGCTTGCCGCCGCTCATGGTGTCAGCTTTCCAGCGTAATCCTTGGCAAACTGCCAGGCCACGCGGCCCGAGCGCGAACCGCGTCCCAGGGCCCAGCGCAGCGCGTCGGGACGGGCTTGTTCGACCTGCTCAGGCGTGCAGCCGAAACTGGCCAGCCAGTGCGCACAGATGTCGAGGTAATCGTCCTGGCGGAAGGGATAGAACGAGAGCCACAGGCCAAAGCGCTCGGACAGGGAAATCTTCTCTTCCACCGTTTCACCGGGATGCAGGTCGCCATCGCCCCCATGCGTATAACTGGCGTTGTCGCTCATGCGCTCGGGCAGCAGGTGGCGGCGGTTGGAGGTGGCGTAGATGATCACGTTCTCGGAAGGGGCGGCAATGCTGCCATCGAGCGCCACCTTGAGCGCCTTGTAGCCGCTCTCGCCTTCTTCAAACGAGAGGTCGTCGCAAAAAATGACGAAGCGCTCGGGCCGGCCAGCCACCAGGTCGACAATGTCGGGCAGATCGGCCAGGTCGGCCTTGTCCACCTCGATCAGGCGCAGGCCCTCGGCGGCAAACTGGTTCAGGCAAGCCTTGATCAGGGACGACTTGCCGGTGCCGCGCGCGCCCGTCAACAGCACATTGTTGGCCGGACGGCCGCTGACAAACTGGCGCGTGTTCTGTTCGATCTGCTGCTTTTGCGGCGCGATCTGGTGCAGGTCCGACAGGGTAATGGTGGCGGCATGCAGGACCGGCTGCAGGTAGCCGGCGCCAGCTGCCTTGCGCCAGCGGAAAGCCGTGCTGCGCTTCCAGTCCGGCTCGCGGGCATGCGCGCTGGGCAGGACCGCCTCCACGCGCGCGAGCAGGGCTTCGGCGCGCAGCAGGAACTGTTCGAGCGGCGTCATGGCCGCTTAGGAACGGTAGTCGGCGTTGATGGTGACGTAATCGTGCGACAGGTCGCAGGTCCAGACCGTGGCGTTGGCCGCGCCCCGCGCGAGCTTCACGCACACCGTGATTTCGCTTTGCTTCATCACGCGCTGGCCATCGGCTTCCTGGTAGTCGGGATTGCGTCCGCCCTGCTTGGCCACCCACACATCGTCCAGGTACAGGTCGAGCTTGGACACATCCAGGTCGTCCACGCCAGCGTAACCGATCGCAGCGAGGATGCGGCCCAGGTTGGGGTCGGACGCGAAGAAGGCCGTCTTGACCAGGGGCGAGTGGGCGATCGCATAGGCGATCTTGCGGCACTCTTCGACGTCCTTGCCCTCGTCCACCGTGATGGTGATGAACTTGGTGGCGCCTTCGCCATCACGGATGATCATCTGGGCCAGGCTGCGCGCGATGTCCGTCACCGCTGCCTTCAATTCCCCGTATTCGGTCGAATCGGTGTTGGCAATGGCCAGGCTGCCGGTGCCGGTGGCAATAAGCATGAAGGAGTCGTTGGTCGAGGTGTCGCCATCGATGGTGATGCAGTTGAAGGAATGGTCGGCGGCGTGCTTGACCAGTTCATCGAGCACCGGCTGGGCCACCTTCGCATCAATTGCCAGATAACCGAGCATGGTGGCCATGTTCGGCTTGATCATGCCAGCGCCCTTGCTGATGCCCGTCATGGTGACCGCGTGGCCACACACGTCCACGGTGCGCGAGGCAGCCTTGGGCTGGGTGTCGGTGGTCATGATGGCTTCGGCCGCGTTGAACCAGTTGTCCTGCTGAAGGTTGGCAATGGCAGCGGGCAGGCCGGCGACGATCTTGGCCACGGGCAGCGGCTCGAGAATCACGCCGGTGGAAAACGGCAGGATCTGCTGGGCCTCGCAACCGAGCAGGCCAGCGAGGGCAGCACAGGTGGCGCGGGCGTCGGCCAGGCCCGACTCGCCAGTGCCGGCATTGGCGTTGCCGGTATTGACCACCAGGGCGCGGATCGGCTTGCCGCCATCGGCAACAGCCGCCAGGTGGGCCTTGCTGACCTGGACAGGGGCTGCGCAAAAGCGGTTCTTGGTAAACACCCCCGCCACGGTGGCGCCTTCTGCCAGTTGCATCACCAGCACATCCTTGCGATTGGGCTTCTTGATGCCGGCCTGCGCGTAGCCGATGGCGATGCCCTTGACCGGTTTCAGATCGGCAGCGACGGGAAGGGGGGAATTGACGGCCATGGCGAGCTCTCTAGCAGTGGAAATGGGAGCCGCTATTGTAACGCCTGACAGAAAAGCGTGATGTTCCCGGCAAGACTGTCGGCCAGCGTCGACAAAGCCGCAAAAGCTGGTGACAAAGCAGACAATGTCCTTGATAATGAGAAATATTATCCATTGAATAAGTTGACCGTGAAAAAAGCTCTCTCCCTCACCGCCATTGCCGCCGCCGTGCTGCTGTCCCTGCCTGCTGTCGCTGCCGACACCCAGCCTATCAAGCCGAGCAAGACTGCCATGGCCACCGCGCCTGTCTCCCCTGCCACCCCAGCGACGGCCGAGAAAGTGCCGGCGCCAAAATCGGCCCTGTCGATCGCCGCCGACGCCATGGGCGCGGAATTGAAAGCCGTTTTCGGCGAGACCATGACAGGCAGCCCCATCCCCTATTTGGACAAGCTGGTGGACTTCAGCTATTCCAGCGAGACCAAGGACAAGATCGCTGCCGCCTTTGGCACCAGCGAGCCTTACACCTTCAAGCACGTGCCCGCCGAAGGCGGCTTGCTTGGCTACCAGCTGGCAGGTCCGGCCAACCCTGGCGTCGAGGTCGAAGGCAACCAGCGCCTCTCGTGGAGCGCCTTTACCGCCGATGTCGTGCTCGACAAGGCTGGCCGCGAGATGCAATCGAAGGGCAGCATGGCGCAGGCCAGCGTGCGCGGCAAGGGCTTCCAGATGTCGGCCAATAATCTGAGCTTCTCGGCCAAGCAGCATCGCGTGGGCGATAACCTGTGGCTCGGCAGCATGGAAGGGGCCATCGAGTCCATCCTGGCTGGCCCAGACAATGGCGGCCCCGGCGTGACGATGGAAAACCTGAGCTTGACGGCTTCCGTAACGCAACACGGCACGGACATGGACGTGCGCTACAACACCGGCATCAAGGCCATCAAGGCGGCCGGTGTGCAGATCGATGACGTGCGCATGGTGATGCGCCTGGCGAACCTGGACTATGCGGGCATGGAAAAATGGTCCAAGCAGTTCAAGAACAACCCGCACATGAAGCTGAGCGAAGCACAGCAAAAAGCCATGGTGGCGTCGCTGTTCAAGTCCATGGGCAAGTCCGCATCGACCCATGGCACCAGCTTCGAGATCGACGAAATCAGCGCCGGTTTCCTGAACAACCGTGCTGTCGTCAAGGGCAAGGTTTCGGTCGGAAAGATCACCGATGCCGATCTCGTCAGCGCTGAGGCTTATGCCAAAAAACTGATCGTGCGCCTGCAGGTGACCGTGCCTGTGGCCATGATCACGGACGTGTCCAAGGCCTTCCTGGCCAAGGATGCGGAAGCGAAGAAACAGCCAATGAGCGAGGAAGCGCTGGCCCAGGCCGGTCAGAGCGTCAGTGACATGTTGGTCGGCAAGGTCCTCACCAGCGGTTACGCCAAGCTGGAAAACGGTGTGATCGTGTCGCAGATCGACTTCAAGGGCGGCAAGCTGAGCATCAATGGCAAGGACGTTCCGCTGCCTAGCACTGCGGCCAAGCCGGTCGCTGCCAAGAGCAAACACTAAGCAGAGCAGGCGGGACCGGCAAGCTGGTCCCGCAGTGATTGCCCAGCAGGGACGAAAAAAAAAAGCGGAACCGCAGTTCCGCTTTTTTTCGTCCGTACCGATCAGGCCAGTTTGCCGTGGCAAGCCTTGAACTTCTTGCCGCTGCCGCAAGGGCAAGGATCGTTGCGACCAATCTTGGGCGCGAACTCGTCGTCGGCCGACTGGCGCGCACCAGCGCCAGGCGCGAGCAAGTCTTCCGGCGCCGCATTCGGATCGAAGGACGCGTGCTGGTAGCTGACGTTTTCCACGTGCGACTGCTGCATGGCCAGTTCAGCCGCTTCGATTTCTTCGCGGGTCTGGATACGCACCGTCATCACCATGCGGATGACCTCGTTCTTGATCTGGTCGAGCATGGAACCGAACAGTTCAAACGCTTCGCGCTTGTATTCCTGCTTGGGATTCTTCTGCGCGTAACCACGCAGGTGGATACCCTGGCGCAGATGGTCCAGGGCGGCGAGGTGTTCGCGCCAGTGGGTGTCCACGCTTTGCAGCATGACGTTGCGCTCGAAGCCGCCAAACGATTCCTTGCCCACGATGTCGATCTTGGCCTGGTAAGACGCATTCGCTGCCGCTTGCACCTTGTCGAGGATGTCTTCGTCGGTCAGATTGTTGTCCGACTTGAGCAGCGCGTCCAGCGGCACCGCCAATTGCCAGTCGCTGGCCAGCGTCGCTTGCAAGGCAGGAATGTCCCACTGCTCTTCCACCGATTCGGCCGGCACGAAGCTGCGTACCAGGTCGTGGAACACGCCAGCGCGCAGGGAAGCGATCAGCTCGGAAATATCCGTCGTTTCCAGCAACTCGTTACGCTGGGTGTAGATCACCTTGCGCTGGTCATTGGCCACGTCATCGTATTCCAGCAATTGTTTGCGGATGTCGAAGTTGCGTGCTTCCACCTTGCGCTGGGCCGATTCGATCGAGCGCGACACGATGCCCGCTTCAATCGGTTCGCCTTCCGGCATTTTCAGGCGGTCCATGATGGCGCGCACGCGGTCACCGGCGAAAATGCGCAGCAAGGCGTCATCCAGCGAAAGATAGAAACGCGAGGAACCCGGATCACCCTGGCGGCCTGAGCGACCACGCAACTGGTTGTCCACGCGGCGCGACTCATGACGCTCGGTACCGATGATGTGCAGGCCGCCCGCGCCCACCACGTGTTCGTTGAGCGACTTCCATTCGCTTTTCAGCTTCGCTGCCTGGGCAGCCTTGTCGGCGTCCGACAGCGCTGGATTGGCGTCAATGATCTGGATTTGCTTCTCGACATTGCCACCGAGGACAATGTCCGTACCACGGCCGGCCATATTGGTGGCGATGGTGATCATTTTCGGGCGACCCGCCTGGGCGATGATTTCCGCTTCGCGCGCATGCTGCTTCGCATTGAGCACGTTGTGCTCGAGCTTGGCCTTGGTCAGGATGCCCGAGAGCAGTTCCGAGTTTTCAATCGAGGTCGTGCCGACCAGGACCGGCTGGCCGCGCTGATAGCAATCGCGGATATCCATCAGCATGGCATTGTATTTTTCTTCCGAGGACTTGTAGACCTGGTCCTGGCGATCCTTGCGCTGGGAAGGACGGTTCGGCGGAATGACCACGGTTTCCAGGCCATAAATTTCCTGGAACTCGTAGGCTTCGGTATCGGCCGTGCCGGTCATGCCCGAGAGCTTGGCGTACATGCGGAAGTAATTCTGGAAGGTGATCGAGGCCAGGGTCTGGTTCTCGTTCTGGATGTGGACGCCTTCCTTGGCTTCGACCGCCTGGTGCAGGCCGTCGGACCAGCGGCGGCCCGTCATCAGGCGTCCCGTGAATTCATCGACAATCACCACTTCATTGTCCTGCACCACATAGTGCGTATCCTTGTAGTACAGCGCGTGGGCGCGCAAGGCTGCGTACAGGTGGTGGATCAGGGTGATATTGGCCGAGTCGTACAGCGAAGCGCCTTCCGGCAGCAAGCCCATCTTGGTGAGGATGGCTTCGGCGTGTTCGTGACCGGCTTCGGTCAGCAGCACCGAGTGGGCTTTCTCATCCTTGGTGTAGTCGCCTGGCACCGACACGACGCCCTTGCCGTCCGGCGTTTCTTCGCCGATCTGCAAGGTGAGCATGCGCGGCACTTCATTGATTTTCTGGTACAGATCGGTATGGCTTTCAGCCTGGCCCGAGATGATCAGCGGGGTGCGCGCTTCATCGATCAGGATCGAGTCGACTTCATCGACCACCGCGAAGCTGAGCGTGCGCTGGACGCGTTCGCGCGCCTCGAACACCATGTTGTCGCGCAGGTAGTCGAAACCGAATTCATTGTTGGTGCCGTAGGTAATGTCGGCAGCGTAGGCTTTCTGCTTGACGTCATGGTCCATCTGCGACAGGTTCACGCCCGTCGTCAGGCCCAGCCAGCTGTACAGGCGACCCATCCATTCGGCGTCGCGCTGCGCCAGGTAATCATTGACGGTAATGACGTGCACGCCCTTGCCCGAGAGCGCATTGAGGTAGGTCGGCAACGTCGCCATCAGGGTCTTGCCCTCGCCCGTGCCCATCTCGGCGATCTTGCCGTAGTGGAGCACCATGCCACCGATCATCTGCACATCGAAGTGGCGCATTTTCAGCACCCGGCGCGCCGCTTCGCGGCAGACCGCAAACGCTTCGGGCAGCATGGCATCGAGCGTTTCGCCCTTGGCATAGCGGGCCTTGAATTCCGGCGTTTTCGCCTGGAGTTCCGCATCGCTCAGCTTTTCGATCTGTGGCTCGAGAGCACTGATCTCGCGCACCGTTTTTTGGTATTGCTTGAGCAGCCGCTGATTGCGGCTACCGAAAATCTGGGTCAGTAATGACATGCTTGAATTCTTGTAATAAACGCCGCAAAAAGAAGTCGCGATGATGTCAAAAAGGCATCGTTACGCGACCGACTATGGCAAAAAGAGGGTGATTTTATCATGCGATCACCGCCCAATTGGGGATATCGCATCCGATTGCAAGAGCAAGGGCTCAGATTGCCGTGATTGGGCTGGCCTGGAAACGCCGGCCAACAGTGCTGCTCGGGAGAAAATGCCTGCCCGCTGTGGTAATCTTGCGCCCTCAGGCAACCTTTCCCGGCAGCGAAACAGCATGCACATCTACGGCACCAAGACGCGCAAGACTTCGATCGAGGTGACCGACTTCCTGCGCCGCAACGACAAGATGGCAGCCTTGATGCCTGCCGTCATGCGCATGGCCAGCCTGCAGTCAGATTGCGCGCGCGAGCTGCCGCCCATGTTTGGCAACTGCGATGTGCTCTCCTTTGAAGATGCCCACCTGGTGCTGGCCGTGCCCAGTTCAGCCATGGCAGCCAAGCTCAAGCAGCAGTTGCCGAAACTGATGGGCGCCTTGCACAAGCGCGGCTGGCAGGTGGTCGATATCAAATTGAAGGTGCAGGTCACGCGCAGCCTGGCGCCTGTCGTGCACACCCATCAGCTGGCGTTTCCAGGGGCAGCCAAGGCTGCATTCGAGGAACTGGGCAGCACCCTGGCGCCAACGGAACAGAACGCCACCCTAATTGCCGCCATCAAGGCGATGGCCGCGCGCCGCCGTTAGTCAGGCTGAGGCGCTATGTAAGCGCCCACTCACGCTCCATTTGCCGCTCGTAAGATGCCGGTGCGCTGCCTGGCGCCGCAAAGGACACGATCTCGTAGGCATCGGGGTGCTTGAGCAGTTCGAGCAGCAGCAGGTTGTTCAGGCCGTGGCCTGATTTGTGGGCATGGTAGCTGGCCAACAATGGATGGCCGACCAGGTACAGGTCGCCAATGGCGTCGAGGATTTTATGGCGCACGAATTCATCTTCGTAGCGCAAGCCGTCCGAATTGAGGATGCGGTATTCATCCATCACGATGGCGTTTTCCAGCGAGCCGCCGCGCGCCAGGCCCATGCCACGCAAGCTTTCCACGTCCTGCATGAAACCGAAGGTACGGGCGCGCGCCACATCATGCACATAGGAGACGTCGCCAAAATCAACCGTGGCGCGTTGGGTGGTGCCATCGACCGCCGGATGGTTAAATTCGATGAAAAAGTCGAGCTTGAAGCCATCATGGGGCGACAGGCGCGCCCATTTCTCCTGCTCGCCTGTGCCCTGGCGCACTTCCACGTCCTTGAGCACGCGGATGAATTTCTTGGCCGCGTCCTGCTCCTGCACGCCTGCCTGCTGCAACAAGAACACGAACGACGAGGCCGAGCCGTCCATGATGGGAATTTCTTCCGCCGAGACGTCCACATACAGGTTGTCGATGCCCAGGCCGGCGCAGGCCGACATCAGGTGCTCGACCGTGGACACGCGCGCATTGTCGGCAATGAGCACCGAGGCCATGCGGGTGTCGCCCACCACGCCCGCGCTGGCCGGAAATTCGACCACCGGGTCCAGATCGACGCGGCGAAACACGATGCCGGTGTCGGCCGCCGCCGGGCGCAGGGTCAATACCACCTTGGTCCCGGAATGCAGGCCCACGCCAGTGGTACGTACCTGTTGCTTGAGAGTTCTTTGTTTGAGC
The DNA here is from genome assembly GCA_045810445.1 of Massilia sp. Classification (GTDB taxonomy): domain Bacteria; phylum Pseudomonadota; class Gammaproteobacteria; order Burkholderiales; family Burkholderiaceae_D; genus Telluria_A. The sequence goes on along the minus strand of JBJMVX010000257.1, from coordinate 1,223 downwards.
ATCTGCCGATTATATCGGACTTGATAGGCCCCTGCCCGAGGGCAGCTTCTAGGGATGTTCCGCCTGACTGTGTCCCTGTTCGTGGCGCACCAGATAGACGCCGCTACCGATAATGATGGCTGCGCCCAGCAGGGTGTAGCGGTCCGGCAGGGTAGACCACAAGAGCCAGTCCAGGGCCACACCCCAGGCCAGGGCCGTGTATTCGAGCGGCGCGATGCTCGACGCCTCGCCCAGGTTGAACGCTTCGGTAATGGCCAACTGGCCCACAAAGCCCGTCACTGCCAATGCGCAAAGCAGCAGCGCGTCCGACCCGCGCAATGGCACCCAGCCCGGCGCGGCCAGGGCCGTGGCGCCTATCGAGAGCATCAACATCAACCAGAGCACCATTTTTTCACCGCTGTCGCTGCGTCCCAGGATGCTGGCGGCGATGGCCGACATGGCATAGCAGGCAGCCGCCGCCAGGATGGCCAGGCCGCCCATGGTCAGCATGCCCGCGCCACTGGGCCGCAGCACCACCACCACGCCCACCAGGCCGACCACGATGGCCACCCAGCGCGCGGCATCGACCCGCTCCTTCAAAAACAGCACCGATAGCGCCGTGATCAGGGAGGGGGCGATGAAAAAGATGGAATAGGCTTCGGCCAGCGACAGGTTTTTCAGCCCGTAGGCAAACAGGGCCAGCATGGCGATGCCCAGCGCACCGCGCAGCAGATGCAGGGGCCAGCGGATGACCAGCATGCCGCGAAACGCGCCGCGCCAGGCGGTATAGGCCAGCACCAGTGGCAGCGAGGTCAGACCGCGCAAGGCGGCGACCTGCAGCGACGGATAGTGGGCCGCCAGCAGTTTCATCGTTGTATCCATCAGCGAAAAAACGCCCACGGCAATGAGCATCGCGTAGATGCTGCGCATATTGTGGCGCCTGGCGGTCACAATGCCTTTTCCATGTACAGCGACAGGGGATCGAGCACATAGTCGCCAAAGGGCGGGCGATAGAGAAAGCCATCGCGCTCATACAGGCCAATGGCTTCCGGCTGGCTGATGCCCGTTTCCAGTTTCAGGCTGGTGAAACCGGCCGCGCGCGCACGCGCGACTATCTGCGCCAGCAACTGGCCACCCACGCCCAGGCCACGGCTGGCTGGCGTCACCACCATGCGTTTGACTTCGGCGTAGTCGCCCCGGTCGACAAAGGCCGCGCAACCGAGCAGGCCGTCCGCCTCGTCGCG
>JBJMVX010000256.1:0-7326 GCA_045810445.1 Massilia sp. | reverse complement strand
CGTCGGTGCAGGAATACATCGACTACGGCCTGCACGCCTGGGCCATGAGCCGCTACACCGGCCTGTGGGTGTCGATGAAGTGCGTGACCGACATCATCGAGTCCGGCGCTGTCGTCGACTTCGACCCGGACCGCGTCAAGATCGAACTGCCAACCGACTTCACCCTGCCCGAAGGTGGCTTGAACATCCGCTGGCCGGACACCGTGCTCGATATGGAAGTGCGGATGAACAGCTACAAGTGGTACGCGGCCTTAGCCTATGTGCGTGCCAACAAGCTCAATAAAATCATCTGGGACAGCCCGAAACCGAAGATCGGCATCATCACGGCCGGCAAATCCTACCTCGATACGCGCCAAGCGCTGGCCGACCTGGGCATCGACGAGCAGGCGGCAGCCGACATCGGCATTCGCCTGTACAAAATCGGCATGACCTGGCCGCTGGAAGCGGACGGCGTGCACGAATTCGCCAAGGGCCTCGACGAGATCCTGGTGGTCGAAGAGAAGCGCCAGATCCTCGAATACGCGCTCAAGGAAGAACTGTACAACCTGCCGGACGGCGAGCGTCCACGCGTGGTCGGCAAATTCGACGACACCGGCGAATGGTCGAACAAGGGCGGCACCGGCCACGGCGACTGGCTGCTGCCGGCCACCTACGAGCTCAATCCGGCCCTGATCGCGCGTGCGATTGCCAGCCGCATTTCGCACTACTGCGCCGGCCACCCGGTCGAGCAGCGCGTGAAGGAACGTATCGCCTTCCTGGAAGCCAAAGAATTGGTGCTCAAGAGCTCGGGCCTCAAACCCAATCCCGAAACCGACCGCACCCCTTACTTCTGCTCGGGCTGTCCGCACAATTCCTCGACCAAGGTGCCGGAAGGCTCGCGCGCACTGGCCGGTATCGGCTGCCACTACATGGTCTTGTGGATGGACCGCGAAACCTCGACCTTCACCCACATGGGCGCAGAAGGCGTCACCTGGGTGGGCCAGGCGCCGTTCACCAACGAGAAGCACGTCTTCACCAATCTCGGTGACGGCACCTACTTCCACTCGGGGATCCTGGCGATTCGCGCGGCGGTGTCGGCCAAGGTCAACATCACCTACAAGATCCTGTTCAACGACGCTGTGGCCATGACGGGCGGCCAGGAATTCGACGGTCCGCTCGATCCGGGCATGATCAGCCGCCAGATCGCCGCCGAAGGCGTGGGCCCGATCATCGTCGTCACCGACGAACCGGAAAAATACCCGGACGACTATAAATGGGCTGAGGGCGTCACCGTGCGCCATCGCAGCGAATTGATGGACGTGCAGCGCGAACTGCGCGACTGCCCGGGCGTGTCGGCCATGATCTATGACCAGACCTGCGCCTCCGAGAAGCGTCGCCGCCGGAAGCGCAACGAGTACCCGGATCCGGCCAAGCGCGCCGTGATCAATGAAGCCGTGTGCGAAGGCTGCGGCGACTGCTCGGTGCAGTCCAATTGCCTGTCGGTGGAGCCACTGGAAACGGAACTGGGGCGCAAGCGCCAGATCAACCAGTCGTCCTGCAACAAGGACTTCTCCTGCGTCACCGGTTTCTGCCCGTCCTTCGTGACGGTCGAAGGCGGCTCCCTGAAGAAACCGAAAAAAGCTGCCAGCGGCGAAGCGGCGCCACCAGCGCTGCCAGTGCCTGCACTGAAAAGCACGGCCAACCCTTACGGCATCCTGATCACCGGGATTGGCGGCACGGGCGTGGTCACGGTTGGCCAGATCCTGGCCATGGCCGCCCACGTGGAAGGCAAGGGCGCCATCGTGCTCGACATGAGCGGCCTGGCCCAAAAGGGTGGTCCTGTGATGTCGCACGTGCGTCTGGCCGACAAGCAGGCCGATTTGCATTCGACCCGCGTGGGTACCGGCTCGGCGGACCTGGTCATCGGTTGCGACCTGATCGTCACGGCCAGTCGCGATGCGCTCTCGCGCATGGGCGAAGGGCGCACTTACGCTGCCATCAATTCGACCGGTTCGTCGACCGCTGCTTTCGTCAAGAACCCGGACTGGCAATTCCCGGGTGCCAGCTCGCAAGGTGAAATCGTCAAGGCCTGCGGCGCCGACAAGGTCGATTTTGTCGACGCTGGCCAGATCGCCACCGCACTGATGGGCGACTCGATTGCCACCAATATGTTCATGCTCGGTTATGCATGGCAAAAAGGCCAGGTGCCCTTGTCCGAAGCGTCCATCATGAAGGCCATCGAGTTGAACAACGTATCGGTGGGCTTTAACAAGACCGCCTTTACCTGGGGCCGCACGGCTGCGCATGACCTGCCATCGCTGGTGAAGATGACCACGCCGGCCAAGGTGATTGAATTTAAGCGCACCCAGACGCTGGACGACATCATCAAGAAGCGCGTTGAACTGCTCACCGCCTACCAGGACGTCAACTACGCCAATCAGTACAAGGCGTTCGTGGACCAGGTGCGCGCTGAGGAAGCCAAGCTCGGTACCAGCACGCGCTTGAGCGAAGCGGTCGCACGCTACTACTACAAGCTGATGGCGTACAAGGACGAATATGAAGTCGCGCGCCTGTACACCAGCGGTGCTTTTGCCGAAAAAGTGGCGAACATGTTCGAAGGGAGCTACAAGCTCAAGTTCCACCTGGCGCCGCCGCTGCTGGCCAAGCATGACTCGAAAGGCCAGCTGATCAAGCAGGAATTCGGCCCGTGGATGATGAAAGCCTTCGGCGTGCTGGCCAAGTTCAAAGGCCTGCGTGGCGGTGCCTTCGACATCTTCGGTTACACGGCAGAACGCAAGATGGAACGCGCCTTGATCGGTGAGTACCGCAACACGGTAGGCGGCCTGCTGTCGAAACTGACTGCGGACAATCTGGCGCAGGCGGTGGCCATTGCCAGCATCCCCGAAGACATCCGGGGCTACGGTCACGTGAAGGAGCGCCACCTGAAAGCGGCCAAAGCCAAGGAAGCGACCCTGCTCGCATCCTTCGGCAAACCGGCAGAAACGCGCGCCGCCTAAACCAGGTCAGCCCCACGACACTGTCCTTGCGAAAGCGAGGACCCATACCACCTTTGCACAGCGTTGAAATCAGCGCCAGCACAGGTAAAATTGGGTCCTCGCTTTTTTTTCGTCCCTACAAAGGTCAGCCCCATGGAACACACCGCCAAAGGCAGCTTCGACATCAGCATGAAACCCGCCCCTGCCGGCGAAGGCGCAGGCCGCGTTGCCGTCGGCCGCATGTTAATCGACAAGCAGTATCGCGGCGCGTTCACTGGCGTCGGCCAGGGCGAGATGCTCTCGGCCGGCAATCCGGCTGCCGGTTCGGCCGGCTACGTCGCCATCGAACACGTGACAGGCACCCTGGGCACCCTCAGTGGCAGTTTCGCCCTCCAGCACGCCGGTGTCATGCACGCTGGCGACAGCCAGCTATCGATCAGCATCGTGCCCGGCTCCGGCACGGGCGACCTGGCCGGCATCGAGGGCACCCTGACCATCGACATCGTCGAGCGTACCCATTTCTACACCTTGCGCTACACGCTGCCCTGAAGCCATTCATCGCAGCCCTCGTCGATTCGTCGCACCGCCATCCCTGTCGCACGGACGCCCCGCTACAATGCGCAGCATGAGTCATTCCACCATTTTCCAGGCCGCCTGGCGTTCGCTGTGGTTACTGCGGCGCCGGCATGACGCTCCCGCATGGGCGCGTCTGCTGATGGCTGCCTGCACGGGCACCTGGCTGGCCTTGGTATTGATGGCGATGGCGGCGCTATTGGGCGAAGTGGGCTACCCAAATTGGTGGGTCGTGACCATGTTCCCCAATATCCTGATCGGCATGTGCATTGTGCTGTGCTACCTCGCCACTTTGCGCCTGGCGGAATTGGCGCTGCCGTCAGCCCTCCTCACTCGCCTGGAAGCTGCGTACAGCTTGCGCCATATGGTGCTGGTCGGTGCATTGACCTTCCTCGGCGTTGTCATTGGGATCGCCTCCAGCTTCGCGCTCATCCCGCCCCTGTTTGGTTTTGATTTGTGGTCGAGCTTTCATTCCGCGCCGATTTCCATACTCAAGTTTGGCGGCTTCCTGTTCATCCCCGTCGCGCTCAACTGGGCCTGGTGGCACGCGCACCTGCGCCACGAGGCGCTGCAAAGGGATGCAATCGAGGCGCAATTGCGACTGCTGCAGGCGCAGATCGAACCCCATTTTTTGTTCAATACCCTGGCCAACGTACAAAGCCTGATGGATCACGACAGCGCCAGTGCCAAGCGGATGCTCGAAGCGTTCTCCGATTACCTGCGCGCGGGCCTGTCGCAGTTGCGCCAGACCGACAGCAGCGTCGGCGCGGAGCTTGACATGGCGAAGGCCTATCTGGAGCTGCTGCAAATCCGCATGGGCGATCGTCTCGCCTTTTCAATCGACGCCGGCGAGAATGTGCGCTCCCTGCGTTTGCCGACCTTGTTGTTACAGCCGCTTGTGGAAAACGCAATCCACCATGGCCTGGAGCCGAAGGTGGAAGGCGGCTCCATACGGTTGGTGGTGCAGGCAAAAGACGACCGCTTGCACCTGCACGTGGACGACGACGGCATGGGGCTGGACGCACCGCGCCGCACGCTGCGCTCTGGCACCGGCATGGCACTGGCTAATCTGCGCACCCGTCTTCATACGCGCTACGGGGATAGCGCCAGCCTGACCCTCAGCGCGCTGCCCACCGGTACGCGGGCCGCGCTGGAGCTGCCATGCGCGCCCTAATCGCTGACGACGAACCGCATCTGGCCTTGTACCTGCGCGAGCAGTTGGCGCAACTGTGGCCGGAGCTGGAGATTGTGCATGTCGCGCGCAACGGCATCGAGGCCGCAGAATGCATACGCACGCTGGAGCCGGACTTGGCGTTCCTGGACATCCAGATGCCCGGTCTGAACGGGCTGGAAGTGGCGCAAGGGATCGAGGGCGCCACCCGGGTGGTGTTCGTCACGGCTTATGACGAGTATGCGCTGCAGGCCTTCGACCATGCGGCGCTTGATTACCTGCTCAAGCCACTGAGCCAGGAACGGCTGGCCCGCACCCTGGCGCGTATCAAGGCGGCCAATGTGGCGCCGCCGCCAGACGCCCGGCTGGCCGAGGCGCTGGCGCGTCTGATGGCTGCGCCGCCGCAACCGCGCCTGCGTTACATTCGCGCTGGCCAGGGTGAGCTGACGCGCCAGGTGGCGGTGGCGGATGTTCAGTTTTTTCAGGCCGATGACAAGTACACGGTGGTCGCCACCGCGGCTGGCGAGCATCTGATTCGCACCACCATCACCGAGCTGGCCGCCCAGCTTGACCCAGACTGCTTTTGGCAGATTCATCGCGCGACCTTGATCAATCTCGATTGGCTTGAGGGCACGCGCCGCGATGAGAATAGCCGCCTGTTTGTCCGCATCCGTGGCCACGCGAGCGAGCTGCCGGTAAGCCGCGCGTTTGTCCATCTGTTCAAGGCGATGTAAGTCGAACAAACTTACGGCCGTCATCGCAACCAAAAAAGCCGTCGTCCCCACCCCAAAACCCGTCGTCCCCACGAAGGTGGGGACCCATACCACTCGCGCACAGAGGCGAACTACTTCGCTGCGCCGAGGGAGTATAGGGCCAACGCATGCGTTGGCGCACGACCGCTTGCGGTCGTCCTCGCTTTCGCAAGGACAGTGGTGGGGAGGTTTCCCATTTATCGGCTGTACTGTCGATCCGTCGCATAGGGCCTGACCCACGCCGCCGCAAGCAGCATGCTGTCCCTTTCGATCGAGGGCTCCATGCTGACACTGACTTTGAAGATGACCATGCGCGACTGGCGCGCCGGCGAACTACGCTTTCTGCTCGCCGCCCTGACACTAGCCGTGGCATCGCTGTCGGCGGTCCAGTTTTTTGCCGAGCGCATGGGCGCGGCCCTGGAGCGCGACGCCCACCAGTTGCTCGGTGCTGACTTGCGCATCACGTCCCAGCAAGCCGTCCCTGCCGCCTGGCGCGACGATGCCAACCGGCGCGCCCTGCACAGCGGCGCCGTCGTCGAGCTGCAAAGCATGGCGCGGGCTGGCGAAGGCGAGGGCGCACGCCTGCGCATGGTGTCACTGAAAGCCGTCACGCCGGGCTATCCCCTGCGCGGCACGTTGACCCTCCATGAAGGGTCCCTGCATGTGCCCACGCACGCGGTACCTGCGCCCGGTACCGCGTGGGCCGATCCGGCCCTGCTGTCCCAGTTGAACCTGAACGTAGGCGCGACAATCCACGTGGGCGAACTGACCCTGACCATCACCCACACCATTGCCACCGAACCGGATCGCGGCCCGGCAGCGCTGATGCTGGCCCCGCGCCTGTTGATTGCCATGCCAGACCTGGAGAAGAGCGGCCTGGTGCAAGGCGGTTCATTCGCTGAATTTGGCTTGCTGCTGGCCGGTCCGCCTGCGGCGCTCGATGCCTACGCCAGCAACTTGAAAGCCGTCCTCGCGCGCGACGCCATCAAGGGCGTAACCATCGATACGCTGGCCACCAGCAGCAGCGCGACGGGCGAGGCACTGGCCCGTGCGCACAGCTTCCTCGCGCTCATTGGGCTGCTCTCGGCCATGCTGGCCAGCGTGGCGGTGGCCATGGCCGGCCGGCGTTTCATGCGGCGCCACGCGGACGCCTGCGCCATGCTGCGTTGCCTGGGCATGCCGCTGGCGCAGCTGACGGCGATGTTCGTCATCGAATTCCTCCTGCTTGGGCTGCTTGCCAGTGCCATTGGTGTGGCGCTCGGCTTCGGCGCCCATTTCCTGCTGATGGACTGCCTGGGCAAGCTGGTCACGCCCGAGCTGGCGCCAGCGAGCTGGCTGCCGGCGCTGCACGGCATGGCCGTGGGCGTGCTGCTGCTGGTCGGCTTTGGTTTGCCGCCGCTGCTGCAGATGCGTTCCATGACGCCCAATCGCCTCCTGCGGCGTGAAGACGCGCAGGGCAGGTTGGCCACCGTGTTTGCGGCAGGTGCGGGCCTGCTCAGTTTTGGCGCCTTGATGTTGTGGCAGGCAGGTGAGCTGCGTGTAGGCCTGCTCAGTGCTGCTGCCTTCGTGGTGGGCTTGACCCTGTTCATTGGCCTGGCACGCGCCGCTGTCGCCGCGCTTCATGGCGTGCCTGCAGCGTGCGAACGTGGCGTATGGCGCCTGGCCCTGGCCGACCTGCGCCGACGTCCCGGTGCGGCAGTGACCCAGGTCGTGGCGCTGGCGCTGGGCCTCATGGCACTATTGTTGCTGACCGTGGTCAGGGGCGACTTGTTCGCTGCATGGCGGGACACTGCACCGGCGGACGCGCCCAATCACATGGTGATCAATATCCAGCCAGCGCAACGCGCCGCCGTGG
>JBJMVX010000255.1:0-9917 GCA_045810445.1 Massilia sp. | reverse complement strand
GCCGGTATTCTGGCCGTGTTGACGATTCTGTACTTCTGGTTTGGCGACGCCATCGGCGAATCCGAGTCGGGCCAGTACAACAAGCGCATCGATCTGTCTTTCCGCTGGTCGATGAGCTGGTTCATCTTCTCCGAAGTCATGTTCTTCGGCGCTTTCTTTGGCGCCCTGTTCTATGCGCGCACCATCTCCATGCCTTGGCTCGGCGACCTGGATCACAAGCTGATCTGGCCTGATTTCGCAGCCCACTGGGGCGGCGCCAGCCCGGCCGGCACCATCGAGTCGTTCACGACGATGACGCCTTTCCCTATCCCGACCATCAACACGGCACTGCTGCTGACTTCGGGCGTGACCCTGACCATCGCTCACCACGCACTGCAGGCTGGCCAGCGCGCCAAGACCGCCGTCTGGTTGTTCGCCACCATTTTGCTGGGCGCGGTCTTCATGGGTTGCCAGGCTTACGAGTACATCGAGGCTTACCATGTGCTCAATCTGAAGCTGACCTCGGGCATCTACGGTTCGACCTTCTTCATGCTCACGGGCTTCCACGGTTTCCACGTGACCATGGGCGCGATCATGTTGTCGGTGGTGTTGTACCGTGTGATGAAGGGCCACTTCACGGCCGATCACCACTTCGGTTTCGAAGGCGCTGCCTGGTACTGGCACTTCGTCGACGTCGTCTGGCTCGGCCTGTACGTCGTCGTCTACTGGCTGTAAGCGCGTGGGGAGGGGGTTCCCTCCCTTCAGGCGGCAAAAAACCGGGGACAGTCCACAGCATGTGGCCTGTCCCCGGTTTTTTGGCGCAGTGTGCTAGCGTATGCCGGTGGGCTGGATGTAGCCGAGCTTGTAGGCGCCCAGCAGCAGCAGGAACAGGGTGATCGACAGGCCGACCCGCAGGGCCAGGGCTTGCACCGTGCGTTTGGTCTTGCCCTTGTCGCGCATCAGGAAGAACAGGGCCGAGCCCAGGCTGCCGATGATCAGCAGGAAGGCGATGGCAACGAGGATTTTCATGGCGGTCAGGGCGAATGGATGAAGGTGCTATTGTAATGCGATACCGTTTCAGTTTTCGGGCGATTCCCTTCATAGCCACCGTGCTGGTGGTGGCGCTCGGCATTTCCTTGGGTCAGTGGCAAGAACGGCGCGCTGCCGAGAAAATCGCCCTGCAGGCCAAGCTCAGCGCCCGCGGTGCCGACGCCCCGCTGGTCCTGACAGCCGGACCCAAGAACGCTGCCGAGCTGGAGTTTCGCACTGTCTCGGTGGCCGGTGAGTTCGTGCCGGACTGGCCGCTGTTCCTGGACAATCGGCCGCAAGACGGCAAGGTCGGCTTTTATCTGCTGATGCCGTTCAAGCTGGCCGGCTCGAACGAACACATCCTGGTCGCACGGGGCTGGCTGCCCCGCTACAATGCCGAGCACGACCGCTTGCCGGAATTCGGTACCCCAGCGGGCACCGTCATTGTCACTGGCAGCGTGCGTAGCAGCATGGGCAAGGTGATGCAGCTGGGCACGCCAGCGCCCCTGGCGCCCAAGGCGATTTTGCAAAATGTGACGCCGGAGCAGTTTGGCGCTGCCAGCAAACTGGCAGTCCAGCCTTTTTTCATCGAACAGACGGTCCCGTCCACGCCCGCCGACACCATGGTGCGCAACTGGCCGGCGCCGGCCCTGGGGGTCGAACGGCACCAGGGTTACGCTTTTCAATGGTATGCGCTGGCCGTGATGGCGCTTCTATTTTTCGTTTTTACAGGATTTCGACGTGGAACAAAATAACCCCCAACAGCGCGCCGGGCGCTGGAAACTGATGGCTGTGCTGTTTGTGTGCGCTGCGCCCCTGATTTTTTCCTACCTCACCTACTACGTCATCAAGCCGACCGGCCGCACCAATTATGGCAGCCTGATCGATCCACGCGAGCACCCGATTCCGGCGCTCGGTTCAAAGGACCTGGAAGGCAAGCCGCTCACGCTGGACGCCTACAAGGGCAAGTGGATCATGCTGCAGGTGAGCCCGGGCAGCTGCGACCAGGCGTGCAAGGACCGCCTGGTGGCGATCCGCCAGATGCGCCTGATGCAGGGCAAGGACATGGAGCGCGTTGAGCGCGTGTGGCTGATCACCGACGAGGCGCCGCTGGACACCATGCTCATGCGCGTGATCGAGGGCACCCGCTTTTTGCGCGTGAAACCCGATGCGCTCAAGGCGTGGCTGCCGGTGGAGCCGGGTGGCGACGTCAATGAACACCTGTACCTGATTGATCCGCTGGGCAATCTGATGATGCGTTTCCCGAAACAGCCCGACCCGCAAAAAGTCAAGAAGGACTTCGGCAAGCTGCTCAAAGCTTCGGCGATCGGGTAAGCGCGCATGAAGGTAGAGAGCCTGGTACAACTGGCGGTGACGGGCCTGATGGTGGCCAATGTGGTGCTGGTATCGGTCTGGATGTCGGCCGACGTCAACAAATACCGCAAGCTGGTGTGGACGGTCGCCTTCCTGACCTTTGACCTGATCGTGTTTGGCGCCTTCACCCGCCTGACCGATTCGGGCCTCGGTTGTCCGGACTGGCCGGGCTGCTACGGCGCCGCCAATCCCTTCCTGGCCCACGCCGATATCAGCGCCGCCCAAACCCTGCTGCCCAGCGGCCCGGTGACAGTGGTGAAGGCCTGGATCGAAATGATCCACCGCTACCTTGCCATGGGCATTGGCATGCTGATCGGCGGCCTGATGCTCAAGGCCTGGTACGCATGGCGCCAAACCCGGCGCCCAGCCTTCCATCCCTTCATGCCCACCGTCCTGTTTTTGCTGGTGGCAGTGCAGGGCGCCTTTGGCGCCTTGACCGTGACCATGAAATTGCAGCCGGTGATCGTCACCATCCACCTGATTCTGGGCATGACGCTGCTGGCCGGCGTGGCCTGGATGGGCGCGCGCCAGGACAGTTTCGTGCGCGGCCCCCAGCGCACGGCCCTCTTGCATCCGGCGCGCGGCCTGCGCACCTTGGCGCTGGTGTCGGCTGCCGTGCTGGCCCTGCAAATTGCGCTGGGCGGCTGGGTCAGTACCAACTACGCAACGCTCGCCTGTACCGACTTCCCCCTGTGCGGCGGCCAGTTGGTGCCCGAGATGGACTTTGAACATGGCTTCACGCTGTGGCGCGAGCTGGGCAAGACCGCTGCCGGCCACTACCTGCCGTTTTCCGCGCTCACTGCCATTCACTGGGTGCACCGCAACTTTGCCTTTGTGGTGCTGGCAGTGCTGGGCACCACCGCCTGGCGCGCGGCGCGCCACGCCGACTTGCGCCGCATCGCCATCGGCATGGGCGCTGTGCTGGCCATGCAGGCGGCCAGCGGCATCGCGACCGTATTCCTGAGCTTCCCGCTGGCCATTGCCGTGCTGCACAACGCGGGCGCTGCGCTGCTGGTGCTGCTGGTGACCATGTTAAACTACAAGACTAAGTACCGATTCAGCGCCCAGGCGCACGCAAGACCACAATGACGACTCAAACTGCAACACACAAGCCGGTCAACCGCATCGCCCAATACTGGGCGCTGACCAAACCACGCGTGACCCAACTGGCGGTGTTTTGCGCCGTGATCGGCATGTTCCTGGCCACCGATCGCATGCCCGACTGGCGCGTGCTGGTGGCCGGTACCATTGGCATCTGGCTGCTCGCTGGCGCCGCCTTTGCCGTCAACTGCATTGTGGAATCTGAAATCGACGCGCGCATGGCACGCACCGCGCGCCGCGCCACGGCCAGCGGTGAACTGACCAAGACCCAGACCATCGTGTTCTCAGCCATCATCGGTGGCGCCGGCATGTGGGTGCTGTACGCCCTGGTCAATCCCTTGACCATGTGGCTCACCCTGGTCACCTTTGTCGGTTACGCGGTCATCTACACCATGATCCTGAAACCGGCCACGCCACAGAATATTGTCATTGGCGGCCTGTCGGGCGCCATGCCGCCGGCCCTGGGCTGGGCGGCCGTCGCCAACGAGGTGCCGATGCAAGCCTGGTTGCTGGTCTTGATCATTTTCGTGTGGACCCCGCCGCATTTCTGGGCGCTGGCCATGTACCGGCGCGACGACTACGCACGCTCGGGCTTGCCGATGCTGCCGGTCACCCACGGCATGCCCTTCACCGGCCTGCACGTGTGGCTCTATTCCATCGCGCTCGCCGCTACCACGCTGCTGCCCTACGCTGTGCGCATGAGCGGCCATATCTACCTGGTTTCCGCGGTGCTGCTCAATGCCGTCTTCATGTGGCGCTCGTGGCAGGTGCACAAGCACTACTCCGACCTGGTGGCGCGCAAGGCTTTCACCTGGTCCATCATCTACCTGTCGCTGCTGTTTGCCGCGCTGCTGCTCGACCATTACGTGAAAATCTAAGATGAAAAAACTGCTTGCCCTGTGCGTGACCATGGTTCTGGCCCTGTCCCTGGTGGGCTGCGACAAGCTGGCCAGCAAACCTGTGGCTTTCGACAATGTCGACATCACAGGCGCTGATTACGCGCACGGCTTCACCCTCACTGACCACACGGGCAAGGTGCGCACCCTGGCCGACTTCAAGGGCAAGCTGGTATTCCTGTTCTTCGGCTATACCCAGTGCCCGGACGTGTGCCCGACCACGATGGCGGAAATGGCCGCCGTGATGCAAGCGCTGGGCCCGGACGCAGCCAAGGTGCAGGTGCTGTTCGTGACGGTCGACCCGGAACGTGATACCCAGGAACTGCTGGCGCAATATGTCCCGGCGTTCAACCCGAGCTTCATCGGCTTGCGCGGCGACCTGGCCACGACCGCGGCCACGGCCAAGGAATTTAAAGTCTTCTACGCCAAATCCGAAGGCGCGACACCCGGAAGCTATTCGGTAGATCATACCTATGGCAGCTATGTGTTCGACACCACAGGCAAGATTCGCCTGTTCGTGCGCCACGGGAAAGGCCCTGCGCCTATCGTCCACGACATCAAACTGCTGCTGAAGTAATTCCTGCGGAGGAGTTGCATGCCTGCCAATAGCGGCAAGAACTACGCTTACCTTGGCGCCATCGCCTTCCTGGTGGTGGGCTGCCTGTACGTGCTGCGTCCCTTCCTGGCGGCCATCCTGTTTGCCGCTGCCGTCGTCATTTCATCCTGGCCCCTCTACCTGTTCCTGCTGCGCCGCATGCGGGACCGCCGCTCCCTCGCTGCGCTGACCCTCACCTTGACCCTGCTGCTGCTGGTGATCATGCCCATTGCCCTGGTTGCCTACAATCTGGCCGACGACGTAGGAAACTTCTACGAGCAGATCCGGCTCGCAGTCGACAGCGGGCATGTGGAACCACCGTCCTGGTTGCGCCGCCTGCCACTGGTGGGCGAATGGGCCGACCGCTATGTGCGCGAGACGGTGGCCAGCCGCGAGCAGATGCTGGAGCTGGCCAAGCGCATGCTCGAGCCTGCCCGTACATTTCTCCTCAGCGGCAGCATCGTCCTGGGCACGGGGGTAGCGCAAATGAGCCTGGCTGCCTTTGTCAGTTTTTTCCTGTATCGCGATGGCCAGGCCCTGCTGGGCGCGATCCGGGTGGCCATGGAACGCATCATTGGCGCCAGCGCCGAGCGCGTGGCCACGACAGTCAGTCACACGGTGCGCGGCGTCATGTACGGCTTGCTCGGCACGGCCCTGGCCCAGGCCCTGGTGGCGGCGCTGGGTTTCGCCATTGCCGGCGTGCCGGGGGTGCTGCTGCTGGGCTTTGCCACCTTCGTGATGTCGCTGGTGCCGGTCGGCCCCCCGCTGATCTGGGGCGGTGCGGCCATCTGGCTCTTTAGCCAGGGTCAGACGGGCTGGGGCATCTTCATGCTGGTGTGGGGTCTGCTGCTCATTAGCGGTGTGGACAATGTGGTCAAGCCTATCCTGATCAGCCGCGGTAGCAGCCTGCCTTTTCTGCTGGTCCTGCTCGGCGTGCTGGGCGGGGTGATCGGCTTCGGGTTTGTCGGCCTGTTCATCGGTCCGGTCCTGCTGGCCGTCGGTTACTCCCTCATGCGCGAGTGGACCGGGATCGAACCATCCCAAGTCGTTGCGGCCTGATTTATCTGTGCCGGCGCAGGACCGGCTGGCGCTTACTTGCGGTTGCTATTGCCATCAGAGCAGTTCATCATGCATGGTCCGGGCTTGCCCCTCGTTGAACAAGGAAAACCCATGAAACGCCTGCCCCTGTTGTCTGCCCTGGTACTGATGTCGTCCCTGTTAGTGACTCACTTCGCTTCGGCTGCCGAGCCGGTTTTCCTGCTCTTGCCTGTCCTCGAGGCGCCAACTGCCACCATTCCCAATGCCGTGCGCAAGGAGTGTTCCCTCTTTAGCTATATCGGCGACACGACGCTGGCGGCCATGCAAAAGCAGGACCCGTCGGTGCTGGCGATTTCGAAGGCCGACGAGGCCGGCGCGGCCAAGGCCCTGCGGCTGACCGTGCTGTTCGTGCGTGGCTACGGCGGTGGTGCGTGGAGTGGGGACAAGGTGGTTGGACTGCGCGCTGACTTGTTGCAAGGCGCCGCGACCGTGTCCAGCAAGGCTTTCGTGCGCTCGTCGAGCGGCGGTTTTTTTGGCGGTTTCAAGGGCACCTGCACCATCCTTGAGCGCGACGCCCTGGCGCTGGCGCGCGATGTGGCCAAGTGGCTTGGACAAGGCGCACCGGCTCAAAAAGGTTTGCCGCCAGAACCAGAGGCCACGCCTGCCTCAAAGCCCCAGGCGCCAGCGACCAGCACCGAGTAAGCCTGCCCGCACGGCGCCGGCTCAGTCCTGCTCGTCGGCGTCGTCTTCGCGTCCCGTTTGTGGAATGACCTTGACCAGCACAATGCGCGGGCCGTTCATTTTTTTGACCACGATGTCAAAGCGAGGGAACTCGATTTTCTGTCCCTGCTTGGGGATGTCGCCCAGTTTCACCATCAACAGGCCGCCCACCGATTCCACTTCATCGAGTCCCAGCGTTTCATTGTCGATGTCGATCCCGAGGATGCGCTCGAGCGAGAAGATGGGCAGGCTGGCCTTGCCGACCAGGGTGCCGTCAGGCTGACGCAGCCAGTCGTTTTCATTGAGGCGGAATTCATCGCGAATTTCCCCGACCATGGCACCGAGCAGATTGTCCAGGGTGATGAAGCCGACCGGGCGCTTGCCTTTTTCGCCGATCAGGGCGAAGTGGGGCGCGCCATCGCGGAAGCGGCGGAACATGGTTTGCGCCGGCGTGCGCGCCGACATGGTTTCCACAGGACGCAGGAAGGCAGTCAGGTCACTGATGTGCCGGCCGGCCTGCTGCGCGAAAAACAAATCCTTCAGGTGGATCACTCCCAGCACATCGTCGCCGTTGGCATCGAAGTAGGGATAGCGGCTGAAGCGGTTGCGCACCACGGTCTGCAGATTCTCTTCCAGCGACTTGTTCGCATGCAGGGCAATGACTTCATTAATCGGGCGCATCAGGTCGGACACGGCCAACTGGGAAAAGTCCAGCGACTGGGCCAGGATGTGGCGCTCGTCGCGCGTGAATTTTTCGCCAGGCTGGCTGGTGCGCAGGATCAGCTTGAGTTCGTCGGTGGAGTAATGCGCATCGTGCCCGCCAGGGCCAGCCAGGCCGGCCAGGCGCAGCACGGCATTGGCGCTGGTATTGAGCACGTAAATGAAGGGATACATGCTCCAGTAAAAAACGTAGAGGGCAGGCGCGGTCCACAGACCGACCACTTCGGGATTGCGGATGGCCAAGGACTTGGGCGCCAGCTCACCGACCACGATGTGCAGAAACGAGATGAAGCAAAAGGCGATCACAAAAGCCATCGAATGGATCACGGCCACCGAATGCACGCCAACCGCGTCGAGCAGCGGTTCGGTCAAGTGGGCAAAGGCCGGTTCCCCGACCCAGCCCAGGCCCAGCGAGGCGAGGGTGATGCCCAACTGGCAGGCCGACAGGTAGGCGTCAAGCTGGCCGTGGACCTTGCCCAGGATGCGCCCGCGCAGGCCCTGGCTTTTGGCGATGGCGCGCACACGGGTCTTGCGCAGGGTGACGATGCCAAATTCGGCAGCAACGAAGAAGCCGTTCAGCACGACCAGAAAGACGGCCAGCAGAACCAACAGTACATTTAACATGGCAGGTTTGTTATTTTTCGCTTGGGCCAAAGGCCGGAGTTGGCATTGTACCTTTCATGGCCCCTCGGACACATCTTCCTGCACCGAGGAAAGAATCGCTTCGACCGCCGGATGCTTGATCTTGCGTTCGTTGGAGATGGCAAATACCTGCTCGCGCACCTGGGGCACCTGGCCGACCAGGGTGGCACCGAACTGCTCCTGTATGTCGGCCTGCAAGGCGGCTGGCGCGAAAAACAGGCCGGCCCCGCGACGTCCAAAGGTGTTGAGCAGGGCGTTGTCTTCAAATTCCCCCACCACGTCCGGGCGCACCAGGTGCAGTTCGAACCACTCGTCAATTCGCGCGCGCAGGGCGTTGTTGCGGGTCGGTAGCAGGAAGGGGGCGCCGTCCAGGCTCTCCGGAAAACCGGGGCCATACTGGGCCGCCAGGGCCCGCGTGCCCACCACGATGGTACCGCTTTCGAACACCATGTGACTAAACACGCGCAGGGTGGTGCCCGAGCGCACCGGACGGTCGGTCAGCACCACGTCCAGCTTGTGCAGGGCCAGTTCGGCCAGCAGCGCGTCGAACTGGTCTTCAAAACACACCAGGCGCACCGGATGGGGCAGGTGCATGGTCGCTTCGAGCAGGCGAAAGGCGGTCAGCTTGGGCAGGGAGTCGGAAATGCCCACGGTGAGCCGAGTGCGTTCGCTGTCCGCTTCGCCCAGCGCTTCCTGCATCTGTTCGCCGAGCAGGAAGATGCGGTCCGCGTAGCCCATGGCCAGGCGGCCTGCTTCGGTCAGCACCAGCTTGCGGCCCTGCTGCAGGAATAGCGACTTGCCTATCGATTGCTCCAGCTGGGCCAGCTGGGTGCTGATGGTCTGGATCGCCAGCCCCAGGCGCGCGGCGGCATTGGTAATCCCGCCCTCCTTGGCCACCACCCAGAAGTAGTACAGGTGGCGGAAATTCATGCCGGTATTTTTCATATTTCTGTTTTTCCGAAGTAATCCTCTCATTATCTCCTATTTTTAAATTGATGTGGCTCACCTACACTGTGTTCATTCAATCAATGAAAGGAAAACAAGCAATGAAGCATTTCACTTGGTCATTCATCGTCGGGGCCGTCTGCCTGGCGGTCGCTGGATGGTGGGGGTTCGACCATGGCGGCATGAGCGCGGCGTTCACGGCGCTGGGCATCACTGCCATTCTTGCCATCATGGAAGTGTCGCTCTCCTTCGACAATGCGGTCGTCAACGCGTCGGTCCTGAAAACCTGGGATCCGTTCTGGCAAAAGCTGTTCCTTGGCGTGGGCATCATCGTGGCCGTGTTCGGTATGCGTTTGCTGTTCCCGCTGGTGATCGTGTCGCAGGCGGCTGACCTGAGTCTGCTGCAAGTATGGAATCTGGCCCTGCATGATCCAGCCACCTATGCCATGCACCTGACCAATCACCACGCGGAAGTGGCAGCCTTTGGCGGCATGTTCCTGCTGCTGGTGTTCCTGAACTTCCTGCTGGACGACGAGAAGGAATTGCATTGGCTGGGTCATGTCGAACAGAAGCTGGGCGCACTGGGCAAGGTGTCCTCGATCTCGGTCCTGGTCGCACTGGGTGCCTTGATGGGCAGCCTGACCATGATTCCGGCAGCGCAGAAGATGGTCGTGTTGATTGCCGGCCTGTGGGGCATCATGATTTACGTCGGTGTCGACATGATCAGCAGCCTGCTGGAGAAGGAAGAAGAAGGCGGCAGCAATGTCGGCGAGATGGTCAAGCGTGGCGGTATCGGCGCCTTCCTGTACCTGGAAGTGCTGGACGCATCGTTCTCCTTCGACGGCGTGATTGGCGCGTTTGCCATCACCAACGACGTG
>JBJMVX010000254.1:0-11166 GCA_045810445.1 Massilia sp. | reverse complement strand
GCCGATGTCTTCGATGCCAAAGCTGACCATCAGAACACCGTCCTGGCCAGGCAATGGCGCGCTGCCGTGCCGATGCTGGCCGCAAGCTCGCGCGCGCCGTGCGAGAGAGGCGCGTGCGCTGCCGTCAGCAGATACAGTTGCACCGGAATTTCAGGCGCCCAGGCACGCCGCTGCACCAGCGCGTCCTGCGCCGAGCAAGCCGTAAAAGGATCGACCACCGCCATGCCAATGCCCGCCTCCACCAGCGAGCGCGCAATCTGATAGGTCTGCACCACCGTGCGAAATACCGGATGCACACCTTGCGCCTCGCAGGCTGCCGTCACCATCTGCCCCAGCGGATCATTGTCGGCATGGCCAATCAACTCCCCGCTCAAGCCCGCAGCTTCCAACGGCAGCCCAAGGTCCGCCGCGGGCCAGCTGCCGCGCGGCGCCAGCACTGTCATCACGCCTTCGGCAATCGCTTCGGCCACGATGCCGGGATGGTGAGGATCCTGCAGCGAGAGCGCGAGGTCGGCTTCGCCCAGGCGCAGCGTGCTGACGATTTCGCTGGTGTGATGGGTCGCCAGCTCGCAGCGGGTATGCGGAAAATCACGGCGCCAGGCGGTCATCGCAGAGGGCAGCACGCTGATGGCCACGGTGGGCGTGGCCACCAGGCGCACCGTTTCCACCGCGCGCCCCTTCAGGCTTGCGGCCAGCCGGCGTATGCCCTGCAGATCTCGGTGCAGTTTTTCGGTTTCGACAAACAGGCGATGCGCCTCCGGGCGCGGATAAAGCTTCCCGCGCACGCGCTCGAACAAGGGCATCCCCAGTTGCAGTTCGGCGTGCTGCAGCACCTTTGTCACTGCCGGCTGCGATATGTGCAGCACCTGGGCCGCGCCGCTGATGGTCCCGACCTGCATGATCGCGTGGAAGACTTCGATGTGACGCAGGCGCATGGCCTTATTCCTTCTTGGCGGCCGAGGTCAGTGCGTCCAGCAGCGATGCGGTTTCCGCGTCCGGCGTGCCGTCGATGGTGGCGGGTCGGTACTTCATCTGGAATGCGCTGACCACGGCGCGCGTAGCGGCATCGAGCTCACCGTTTTGCGGCACAGCGTAGCCATGCAGGGCCAGCTTTTGCTGGAACCAGCTCACCGCAGGCAGCTCCTGCTCGTATTGTGGACGCGCTGCCGCCACCTTGGCCGCATCGGGCCACTGCACCAGGCCTTGCTGCGCCAGCTGCGCCCACGGGAAGAACGGTCCCGGGTCCTGCTTGCGCTGGGGCGCCACGTCGCTATGCCCAAGCACGTTTTCTGGCGGGATCTGGTTGCGCGCCATGATGTCCTTGAGAAGAATCACGAGGCGATCAATCTGGGCTTGCGGGAAGGGATACCAGATGCGGCCATTCGGCCCTTCCGTGAAACCGGGGTTGACGATTTCAATGCCGATTGAGCTGCTGTTCAACTGAGTGTAGGCCTTCCACGAGGACACGCCCGCATGGTTGGCCTGGCGCGTTTCATCAACCAGGCCGTACACCTTGGGTACCACTTCATCGGTCAGCAGATAGTGTGCGCTGACGACCTGTTCGGTGAGGATCTTGATCGATTGTGGCAGGTCGCTCACGGTGTAGTGCAGCACCACGAACTTGGCGCGGCTGCTTTGTCCCTTGGCAGTGTAGGTATGGTCGACGACAGGTGCTGTGACGCAGCCGGTCAGCAGGATGGCAAGCACGGAGGCGAGCAGAATTTTCATGGTGGCGTGGTTCCGGAAATGGCGCGCGCGGCGATGCGCGCTGCTGCATGATGGGCGTGGGCGTCGGCCTGCGTCAAGCGCGCCGTTTCAGGCAGCGCGGATCGCATCGCCGCATGTATTGACGGATGGAGGGTCGACGCACGGCCAGCGAGGACCAGCGGACGATCGCCAAAACGCATCGTCAATGCGCGGGCCAGGCGTGCCAGCTCGCGGCCCGCTTCGGCAAGGATGGCGGCAGCGGCAGGGTCGGCGTCCGCGCTGGCAGCCACGGCCAGCGCCAGCGTGCCCACGGCGCCGCGATCCTGGCCGTAGATGAACTGGCGCGTCAGGGCCCAGTCGTCGCCACCGATATGGTCAAACACGGCATGCGCCATGGGCGACGAGCGCCAGCTGCCCGGTTGTTCGTCCTCCTTGCGCCAGATGTGGCGCAGGGCTTCGCGCGCGATCCAGAACCCGCCACCGCCGTCGTCCAGGGTTACGCCGCGGCCACCGGCGCGGTGGAACTCGCCGCCGGCGTCGATGAAGGCGCCAATCGATCCTGTGCCCGCGTAGATCAGATAGCCTTCGCCCGGGGCGAAATTGGCGCGGCACGCAATTTCGATGTCGGTGGACAGGGCGATGGCAGACTGCGGCAGGCCCAACAGTTCGCTTAGTACCCGCTCCAGGTGCCCACCGTCGCCGCCGCCAAAGCCGGTCAGACCGGCCACCACGCGCTGCGGCTGGCCATGCGCCAGTACTGCCGTCGCCATGCTGCTGAAGGCCGCGTGCATGCTGATGCGACCATCGTCACTGGTCGCCTGCAGGGCCGACAAGCCCTCCACTTCACCCTCGGCCACCAGCGGGCCATCGGTCGTGGCGAGGGCCCAGCGGGTGCGCGTTCCACCGGCGTCGATACCCAGTCCCATAAGTGGCGAGGCGGCCATGGTGTCCTTTATTTTGGTTTGGCTGCGGCGATGATATCGGGCGCCTTCCATACTGCGATGCGTTCGCCCTCGTTACCCAGGCGGTCCACCGCGCTCACCACAACTGCCCTGGCGTCATCGGCCACGCTCCATTGGGCGGCACTGGCCGGGGCGACCGCAAAGCGCCAGGCGTCGCCATGACGCGACCAGATGGCGTAGTGCGCCGTGTCGCGGCCAGGAGCGAGCTTGAGCTGGATGGCGCCGGCGGCTAACTTTGCGCTCACCGTCGGTGCAGCCGGCACGAAGTTACCCAGCCAGGGCGTGGCAGGCACCAGGGCCGGACCGGCATAGGCGCTCGCCTTGAGCTGGTCGCTAATGCCCTGGCGGTTGTCCATCAAGGCCGCAATACTGAAGTGCACATGGCCGCCCGCTTTTGGCCGCGTGCGCGTCAGGCCAATTTGCTGCACGATTTCCTCGGGCGCATACGACTTGGTGGGTGCGCCGATGCGGCTGGTGAACAGGCCAGGCCAGATATGCCGGCCCATGCGGTTTTGCCCTATCCAGTAATCGAGCAGCACGCCATACGCTTGCGGCGCCTGGTTGATGGGCCAGTACAACTGGGGCGACAAATAATCAAGCCAGCCGTTTTCCAGCCAGGTCTCCGCGTCCGCGTACAGCTTGTCGTACTGGCTGAAACCGACGATGCCGGGTGGTCTGCGGTCCGGCCGGCCCAGGCCAAAGGGGCTGATGCCAAAGCGCACCCAGCTCTTTTCAGCGTGGATGCCCTTGTACAGCGCTTCGATCAACTGGTTCACATTCTGGCGCCGCCAATCGGCCTTGGCCAGCTTGCCGCCATCGAGCAGATACTTTTGCCACGCCACCTGGTCCGGGAAGTCCAGATCGGGCTTGCCGCTCGCGGCGCCATCGAGCACGCCTTCGGGCGCTCCGCCAGCTTCAATTGGGTAGGGATAAAAGTAGTCATCGATGTGCACACCGTCGATGTCGTAGCGCTTGACCACATCCAGGATCACGGCCAGCGTCTGCTTGGCCGCGGCCTCTTCGCCCGGGTCCATCCACAGGAAGCGGCCATAGGTCTTGACTACGCCAGGATTGGTCTTGGAGATGTGGTTCCAGGCCACTGGCGACTTGGCGGTAGCGTGGCGCGCGCGGTAGGGATTGAACCAGGCGTGCAGCTCCAGGCCGCGCGCATGCGCTTGCGTGATCCAGAATTTGAGCGGGTCGTACCACGGTTGCGGCGCCCGGCCCTGCTGGCCGCTCAGATACTCGCTCCAGGGCTCAATCTCGGACGCATAGATGGCGTCGGCGCTGGGCCGCACCTGCAGCACGATGGCGTTCAGGTTCATGGCCTTGGCGCGGTCCAGGATGGTGATGGCCTCGGCCTGCTGCTGGGCGGCCGATAGTCCCGCCTTGGTCGGCCAGTCGATATTGGCAACGGTGGACACCCAGGCCGCGCGAAACTCGCGGGGCGCAGCAGGCGGGCCTTGCTCGGTCCCGCCCTGCACAGGTGGCAGCGGCAAGGGCGGCACCGTGGGGCGTGCTGGCGTGGACGACACAACAGGCGCCATCGACGGCACCGAACTACAACTGGCGACCAGTCCCATGACACCGGCCACGCCTGCCAGTGCAAATGCGCGTTTCTTCAAATTAGGCTGCAAAAGCTCTTCCTCAATCTATACTTTGACAAACCACCGCTTGCGCCACATGCCCCAGGCCACGGCAAACATGGCTGCATTAAAGAGCAAAGCATAAAGCAAAGAAGTGTTGACTGGCGCGATCTGCAGTGCGCGCACCGGCGCATAACTGAGTGCGCCAAGCGAGACGCTGCCGCCGTCGGGCTGGGTGAACTTTATAAACATCAGCATCTTGGCCACAAAAATGGACACCGCGAAGATGAACAGCGCGTTCATCCCGTAGATGGTCAATGGCTTGCACCAGCGCGCGGCCGCTGCCCGCAAGCGCGGTTCGGGATTGGCATCGAGCAGCCAATAGAAGGCCCCAAATAGCAGCAGCGCCCAGCCCGTCATGAAGACGCAGAACGAGGGCGTCCACAGACTCTTGTTGATCGGCATAAGGATCACGTCGAAGATGGCGCCCAGCCACAGCAACAGCAAGCCGGCCAGCAACATCCACACGGTAGTCTCGGCTGGGCTACGGCCGGCCAGCAACCAGCGCCCAGCGAGCACGCCAAGCAACTGGCTGCCGATGGCTGGCATGGTGCTGAGCAAGCCTTCCGGATCCCACGTCTTGGAATGCGCCCACAGGTGGCCACCGAGCAAAAGTCGGTCCAGATAAGCGCCCATATCCTTGCCCGGCTCCAGCACGCCAGCGCCGATGCCGGGCACCGGCACCCACAACATCAGCACGCTGTAGACGGCCAGCAGGCCAGCCACCCAGGCCAGTTGCGCACGCCAGGAAAAATACACGACGATGGGCGCGGCCAGCAAGGTACACAGGGCAATGCGCTGCAGCACACCCGGGATGCGCACGGCGCCAAAATTGAAGTGCGGCATCAGGTTCAGCACGAAGCCGATCAGGAAGATCAGCGCGGCCCGTTTGGCCAGCTTGGTTAGCAGCGCCGGCTTGTTGGCGCCGGCCTCGGCCAGCCGTCCCAGCGACAAGGCCATGGAGACGCCGCCAATGAACAGGAAGAAGGGAAATATCCAGTCGGTGAAGGTCCAGCCATTCCACTCAGCATGTTCGAGCTGGGGATAGAGATTGGACCAGTCGCCGGGATTGTTCACCAGCAGCATGGCTGCAATGGTGAAACCGCGAAACGCATCAAGCGACGCCAGGCGGGCCGGGCGCTCGCTCATGGCGCCGCTTTTTTACCGAAATCGTCGGGAATCTTCACCAGCGCAGCCATGATGAAAGCGGGAATGGTCATCACGCACACATACATGAAGAAGTGCTGGTAACCGAGGTATTGCTGGATCAGGCCGCTTTTCATGGACGGCAACATCATCCCCAGCGCCATCAGGCCCGTGCAGATCGCATAGTGGGCGGTTTTGTGCTCGCCTTCGGAAATCATGATCATGTACATCACCATGGCGGTAAAGCCGAAGCCGTAGCCAAATTGCTCGAAGGCGATGCTGGCGCAAATCAGGTAGAAATTGTCGGGCAGGGCAGTGGCCAGGTACACAAAGATCAGATCAGGAACATGCACCGCCAGCACCATGGGCCACAGGCAGCGCTTGAGGCCCAGGCGTGAAATCAGGTAGCCGCCCAGCAGACCGCCCAGGGTCAGGCCGATGATGCCGATGGTGGTGTAGGCGACCCCGAGCTGTTCCAGCGACAAGCCCAGTCCGCCTTTCTGGGCAGGATCCAGCAGGAACGGTATTGCCAGCTTGAGCAACTGCGCTTCACCCAGGCGGAAGGTGAGGATGAAGCCAAGGATGACAAAAATGCCCGGCTTCTTGAAGAAAGCAGTAAAGGTATCGAAAAATTCGCGCGCCTTGTTCTCGCTGTGCGCGAGCGGGGCGTCCTCGGCCGGGCGCGGCAAAGCCGTCGCGTGGTAGGTGCCGAGCGCGAACAGCGTTGCGGCCAGGGTAAAGAAGACCACCGACCAGGCTTGCGCAGGGTCCTTGGTTTGCGTCGTCAATTTGCCGGCCAGGCCAATCATGACGCCGCCGGCAAAAATGGTGGCGATCCGGTAAAACGTGCTGCGCACGCCGACGAAGGCCGCCTGCTGGTGCTTCTCCTTCAAGCCGAGCATGTAAAAGCCATCGGCAGCAATGTCGTGCGTGGCCGAGGCAAACGCCATGATCCACAGCACGCCCAGGCTCACGGCAAACCAGTTTGGTAAATGCATGGACAGTCCGGCCAGCACCAGGGCGCCCGCCATCAGCAGCTGGGTGCCTACCGTCCACAAACGCTTGGTGCGAAACATGTCGACTAGCGGTGACCACAGGAATTTGAGTACCCAGGGCCAGTACAGCAGGCTGGTGTAGGTGGTCATGTCGTCATTGCTGATGCCGCGCGCCGTGTAGAGCGTGGAGGCCAACGTCATCACGACAACGTAGGGAATCGCTTCGGCGAAATACAGGGAGGGGACCCACCACCAGGGACTGCTGGAATTCGGTTTTTGCATGGCACTTTCATGATCGACCCGATCAAGGATGCGCATGCTAGGCAAGCGCCTGGCGCACACTGCCGTGCGAAGCAGCAAGCAATGTCCTGGCCTGGTCGATACTGGTTTTTTTACTCAAGGCCACGATGGCAACCTTGACATGGAAATCGCATTCTTCCAGCACCGCGCGGGCAGACGCTTCGTCGGCACCTGTGGCAAACATTGTCAGGTGGACCGCGCGCAGCACCAGCTTGGCGTTGGTTGCCTTCAAGTCTACCATCAGGTTGCCATAAACCTTATTCAAACGCACCATCAGCGCGCTGGAAAAGGTGTTGAGCGCGATTTTCTGGGCCGTGCCCGCCTTCAGACGCGTGCTGCCCGAAATGACTTCCGGCCCGGTGTCGAGCACGATGCCGATTTGCGCTTCGTTGCTGACCGGCGCGTCTGGATTGTTGGCAAAGCCGATCGTCAAGGCACCAGCCGCGCGCGCGGCGCGCAAGGCGCCCAGCACATAGGGCGTGGCGCCGGAAGCGGCAATGAGTAGCACCACATCGCGCGGCCCTACCCCGGCGGCGCCCAGCTCGGCCGCGCCCCTGGGCAGATCGTCTTCGGCCCCTTCAATGGCCGTGAACATGGCATCGGCCCCGCCTGCCATCAGGCCGACCGCGCGCTCATGTGGCCAGGAAAACGTGGGATACAGTTCCACGCTATCGAGCACCCCCAGGCGCCCCGAGGTGCCGGCCCCCACATAGATCAGGCGCCCGCCCGCTTCCATGCGCGGCAGTGCCGCCTCCACCGCCTGCGTGATGGCTGGGGCGGCCGCGTGCACCGCGCGCAAGGCCTGGGATTGGTCGGCAATCAGGACATCGACCAGCTTGGCGCTGGGATATTGGTCCAGATCGGCATACTGTGAATCGGGGGATTCGGTCTTTAGCATCGCGCTCTGCCCGGTTATGTTAGCCCCAGTGTAATCCGAAACGGTGCGCCGAGCTCGCTATTGCGCCAGGCTTAAGGGCCGCAGGTAGACCCGCAACGCCAGCCCGATATCGGTCGCGGGACGGGGTTGGAAGGTGCGCCTGGCCTGCAGCTCCACAGCCGTATTGCGCGAGAGCATGAGGGACGACGTGAAGCGGGTACTGGTGCGCACCAGCTCGCTGCCAGTCACGATGCGTTCGGCATCCCAGCCGAGTTGGGCTGACCACAGGGAGCTTTGGCGCGTCACCTGGGCCGACAAGCTTGCTGTCAGCCCGCCACCCTGGCCAGCCTGGACACTGGCGCCGGGCAGGACGGCCAGGGCCAGGCTGCCCATCTGCCATGCGCGCCCCAGTTGGTAGTCGAGGCTAGTGATCAGGTGTTCGCCATCGCGCGTCGGCCGGCGCGCCGTGCGCAGGCCCGCGCCCCAGGCCGGCCGCGCGAACAGGGCCGAGCCGGGAAGCGTGGCCTGCACGGCCAGCCAATCGAGTTCTTCAAGACGCACACTGGCGCCGCTGGTGCGCACCTGGGCGTGCAGCACGCGGACGTCAGCATACGGTTCGTAACCGGCCAGGCGGTCGGTCAACTGGTGCTCGAATCCGGCCCAGGCCAGTGTGGCGCCGCGTCGCGCGCCGGCGTCGTACACCCCGGCCGCAAACACGCTGCCCGCATGCCCGCTTTCCGGCGGCTCGGCCGGAATGGATTGCGCCAGCGTACCCGAGGTGCCCAGCGCCAGGCGGCGGCGCAGCAGGGCATTCATGGTGTCCTTGCGCGTCTCGCGGTCGGCCTGGTCGCGGTTGATTTGCACTGACAGGTATTCGGACGCGAGCTGCAAGATGGCCGCCTGCGCCGGGGCATCCTGCCCTTCCAGGCTGGCCGGGGTCAAGGCGCCGGCAGCGAGTTGGCGGGCCTGCGCCACCGCCACCGGACCGAGTTGCAGCTCGTGCTGACGCACCAGCTTGGGAAAGGCCGGCCACAAGGTGCGCTGGCCAACCAGGCCGGCCGCCTGCAAGGTGCGCAAGGTGTCGACCGGCACCGTCACCCCGCGATGCGCACGCAGCAGGCCCAGTTGCGGGCGCACCACGTCGATCAATGCCAGCGTGCGGTAGGCGCAATTTTCGTCCAGAAAGTAATAGTCGAAAATGCCCTCGCGCACTTCCCACAGGTGTAGCAGCAATTGCCGCACCTCGGCCGGCGTGAGCGTCAGTTCGTATTCCCAGATGTCGCGGCCTTCGTTTTCCGCATAGGTGCGCAGGCGCCGGTAAAACGGCAATTCGTCGGCCACGCCGGGGAAGCCGCCCAACAAACCCTTGCGGATATAGGCCAGGTCGCCGTCGCGCGCGTCCGTGCGCGCCGCGTAGTTGACGGTAGGGCTGAGCAGTTCGCGGTTCGATGCTTGATACACCTTGAGAAAGGTGTGGCCGAACATGGAGGACGGACTTTCCATGTAGCTGGCGGCGAAGCTGATGCTGATGCGCGAGCCGGGAAACTGGGCAATCCAGGCGTCGAAGGCGGGACAGTCGCCGCGCGCCAGTTCCGGCAGGGCAGGCGTGATGCGGTCGCGCAAATACGCATAGCGCGCAGGAAAAACGCAGGCATAGGCCAGGCGGTCCTTCTGCACTGCCGCCAGATTGGCCTGCAATTCATGGTCGGGCGCATGCTGGCCGTCTGGGCTGAAGAAAAAGCTGGCGCTATCGGCTTCGCTGCGCCAGCCGCCGTCGTGCGCGCGGTAATGCAGTAGCGATAGCCAGGGCGCATCGGCCGCGCGGCAAGGCAGGGCGCAGAACAGCGCGCTCAGCAGCGCCAGCAAAGGCAGCCAGCGCGCCCGCTCACGGCCCCGCATGAGGCGCCACGCACACATTGTCGGCCGAACGGGCCACCCGGTCGGCCAGGACCTGGGTGTCGGCGATGGTGGCCAGCGATTCGCGCAGCCAGGCGGTCTTGATGATCGTGTCGGGGCAGACGGTCAACGCGGCAAGCAGCGTGTCCAGGTACACCCCCTCATGCCGGACCAGATCATCGGCAATTTTTCGGTGGGAAAACAGGATAAAGTCCCGGATCGCGCGCGCTTGGGGCGAGGCCGGTGCCGGCAAGACGCTGGGCGTCTGGCCGGACTGGTATTGCGCGCAGCCGCAGGGCGGCTGCGGTCCGGCGGCCGCCTCCATGGCCGGCATCAGCATCAGCGCCAATAGAAGCGACCGCATGGACTTATTTTGCCGGTGCGGCGACTGGCTTCATGTCAACCATGAATTCGCCTGGGTCGTATTCATTGGCCGCGCCCGTCGAGGTATCGATCGAGGTGCTCAGCGGGCTGCCCAGCAGAATGTCGCCCCATACCCAGCTATTCATCTTGGTGGTCAGGCCGAGCTGGACTGGCTGATAGCCATCCTGCTCCACAGCGATCGCACCATCCTTGCGCGAAATGCGCACGGTCAGCGGGGTCTTGCCGACCGCGACGCGGTTGAGCATGACGGTTGGGTTGTCTTTGCTGCGAGTGCCGGTGTAGACGGTGGCGCCCACAGGGTTCGAGCTGATCTTTACTTCCTGGGTGGTGCCCGACTGCATCGAGGCGCAACCGGAGACGAGAACGGCGGCGACGGCAGCGGCGATGAGTTTCTGTGCAAGCTTCATGTAATTTCCTGGGTTAATGAGTCGTTTGTTATTGTTTGGCAGGAATTGCTGCTGCGCCAGAACGACACTCAGCAAGCCGCTTGCCTGCCCATTGGCAGAGCGCAGCTCTATTGAGGAAAGGATTGCGGACGACTGAGGGGCGGGATGGACGACAACAGTAATTCTGGGCGAAATTTTAACTGACTGTATGTCTGGTAGGAAAGAAGAATTGAATTTTGTTCAAGCTACCCGTCGCATTTCTGCGACGAAATCATAGTGGTCGCTTCGGCAATAGGAGTGGGTCAGCTCCACGGCCTGGCCCGATTCCAGGTAACCGACGCGGGTGATGAACAGCACCGCCTGGCCCACCGGCACGCCGAGCTGGCCGGCCAGGGTGGCCGAGGCATTCATGGCCCGGATATGCTGCAGGGCGCGCACTGGCATGTTGCCGCTTTCAGCCAGATGTTCGTACAGAGAGTTGCCCACCGCTTCAGGACGCGGCAGCACGCTGGCGGGGATGACCGACACCTCGTAGGCCATCACGATGTCGTCGGCCATGCGCAGCCGTTCCAGACGCGCCACCTTGGTGTTGGGCGACAAGCCCAGGCTCAGTTGCTCATCAGCGGCCGCCAGCACCACCGAGCGGCTGAGCCACTGGGAGCCCGGGCGATAGCCGCGCTGCTGGAGCTGTTCGGAGAAGCTCGACAGGTTTGACAGCGGCTGTTCGATGCGCGGTGCGACATAGTTGCCCGAACCGCGGCGGCGCACCACCAAGCCCTGCTCGACCAGTTGATCGATGGCCTTGCGGGCCGTGACGCGCGACACGTCGAGCTGCTCGGATAGCAGGCGCTCGGAGGGCAGCGCCTG
>JBJMVX010000253.1:0-22771 GCA_045810445.1 Massilia sp. | reverse complement strand
GATGGTCTCGTCGCTGGCGGCATATTCTTCCTTGGTCGCGAACACGGCCCAGGCTTCTTCGGCGGTGAACGAGAGCATGGGTGCCATCACGCGCAGCAGGCTCTGGATGATCTGCCACAGTGCGCTCTGGGCCGAGCGGCGCGCCGGTGAGTCGACGGCCGAGGTGTAGAGACGATCCTTGAGGATGTCGAGGTAGAAGCCGCCCAGGTCCTCGGAGCAGTAGTTCTGCAGCTTGGCCACGACAGGGTGAAATTCATAACGCTCGTAGTGGGCGGCGATGTCTGCCTGCAGGGCCGCCATGCTGGCCACGGCATAGCGGTCGATCTCGAACATCTGGGCCACAGGCACGGCCTGGGTCGCATGGTCGAAGTCCGAAGTATTGGCCAGCAGGAAGCGCAGCGTATTACGGATGCGGCGATACGATTCGGTCACGCGCTTCAAGATCTCTTCGGAGATGGACAGCTCACCCGTGTAGTCAGTCGAGGCAACCCACAGGCGCAGGATGTCCGCGCCCAGCGAATCGGAGATCTTTTGCGGCGCCAGCGTGTTACCGAGCGACTTGGACATCTTCTTGCCTTCGGCGTCGACCGTGAAGCCGTGCGTGAGCAGGGCCTTGTAGGGAGGACGACCATTGAGCATGGAAGAAGTCAGAAGCGAAGAATGGAACCAGCCGCGGTGCTGGTCCGAGCCTTCCAGGTAAAGGTCGGCCGGGAACTGCGACTGCGCCGCGTGCGAGCCGCGCAGCACGGTCTGGTGGGTGCAGCCCGAGTCGAACCACACGTCCAGCGTGTCCTTGTTCTTGACGTACATGTCGGCGTCTTCGCCGAGCAGGTCTTTTGGCTCGATGGTGAGCCAGGCATCGATGCCGCGCTCTTCAAACAGCTTGGCCACCTGCTCGAGCAGCTCGGGCGTGCGTGGGTGCAACTGGCCGGTTTCCTTGTGCAGGAAGAAGGCCATCGGCACACCCCACTGGCGCTGGCGCGAGAGCGTCCAGTCGGGACGATTCTCGATCATGCCATGCAGGCGCGCCTGGCCCCAGTCCGGGAAGAACTTGGTGTCGGCGATGCCTTGCAGGGCGGTCTCGCGCAAGCTCTTGCCGCCGTCTTTGGGCGTGATGTCCATGCCGGCGAACCACTGCGAGGTGGCGCGGTAGACGATGGGCGTCTTGTGGCGCCAGCAGTGCATGTAGCTGTGGTCGAACATTTTCAGTTCGAACAGGGCGCCAGCAGCAGTCAGCGCGGCGCAGATCGGTTTGGACGCTTCCCAGATGGTCAGGCCGCCAAACAGGGGCAAGGTGGACGCGAAGCGGCCGTCGCCCATCACGGGCGTGAGGATCTGGTCGTCCTGCATGCCGTGCGCCTTGCACGAAATGAAGTCGTCCAGGCCATAGGCGGGCGCCGAGTGGACCACGCCGGTGCCGCTTTCGGTGGTCACGTAGTCGGCCAGGTACATGGGCGAGAGGCGGTCAAAGAAGGCATCGGCGGCGTGCAGCGGGTGCTTGAACGCGATGCCTTCCAGGGCCGCGCCCAGGCAGGTGGCGACGACCTTGCCTTCGAGCTTGAAGCGCGTGAGGCACGATTCGACCAGGTCGGCCGCCAGGATCAAGAGCAGCGGCTTGCCGTCGCGCGAGGATTCGACCAGGGCGTACGTGACTTCACCATTGACGTTCAGGGCCTGGTTGGACGGAATGGTCCAGGGCGTGGTGGTCCAGATGACGATGAAGCCCTCGCCCGCGGGCAAGACCGGCAAGCCAAAGGCTGCGGCCAGCTTGGCCGGTTCGGCAAACGGGAAACCGACGTCGATGGCCGGATCGCGCTTGTCCTGGTATTCCACTTCCGCTTCGGCCAGCGCGGAGCCGCAATCGAAGCACCAGTTGACCGGCTTGAGGCCGCGGTACACATAGCCTTTGTCCAGCAGGGTGCCCAGGGCACGCAGTTCATCGGCCTCGTTCTTGTAGGCCATGGTCATGTAGGGATTGTCCCATTCGCCCAACACGCCCAGGCGGATGAAGCCTGCGCGCTGGCGATCGACCTGTTCGAGCGCATAGGCGCGCGCCTTGGTCAGCACTTCCGCCGTCGGCAGGTTTTTGCCATACAGTTTTTCGATCTGGATTTCGATCGGCATGCCGTGGCAATCCCAGCCCGGCACATAAGGCGCATCAAAGCCGGCGATGCTGCGCGACTTGACCACCATGTCCTTGAGGATCTTGTTGACGGCGTGACCGAGGTGGATGTCGCCATTCGCGTACGGCGGGCCGTCGTGCAGGACGAACATCGGACGCCCCTTGGCGGCCTTGCGCACGCGTTCGTAGACTTTCTTGTCCTGCCATTGCTTGACCCAGCCCGGCTCGCGCTTGGCGAGGTCGCCGCGCATGGGGAAGGGAGTATCGGTCATATTGACGGGGTATTTGCTCGCTGGTTTGGCATCCTGCTTCTTGCCGGCGTTGCCCGCTTTGGGCGCTTGCTGCTGTTCTGGTTTGGTATCGGACATATTTTTCTTCAATGTGTGTAGCTGGAGTGGCGCTGCGTTGTTGGCCTGCGCTGGGGCGGGCCGGCGTGGCGGCGTCAAATTCGGTCGGTGGCGGTCAAGGCGCCGCTGCGCTGGCTGAACCAGGCGCGCGCGCGCTGGCCGTCGCGCGTGATGGCAGAGGTGAGGCTGGCCAGGTCGGTATATTTTTCTTCGTCGCGCAGCTTTTCCAGGAATTCCACCTGGACCAGCTGGCCGTAACAGGACTGGGCGAAGTCGAACAGGTGCACTTCGAGCAGCACGCGCCCGCTGTCGTCGACCGTGGGGCGCACGCCCAGGCTGGCCACGGCCGGCAGGGGGGCGGGCCCCAAGCCATGAACCTGCACCACGAAGATGCCGGCCAAGGCGGGACGGTGCGCCACGCGCAGGTTCAGGGTCGGAAAACCCAGTGTGCGGCCCAGTTTCTGACCATGGATCACGTGGCCGGACATGGCGTAGGTGTGGCCGAGCAGTTGGCGTGTGCGCGCAAAGTCGCCCGCGGCCAGTGCCGCGCGCACGGCGGAAGAGGAGATGCGCGCTTCGCCGAGCATCACGGTGGGCAGGGTCTCGACGTGAAAGCCGTGGCGCCGCCCGGCGTCGATCAGCATGGCGACATTGCCGGCGCGCCGGGCGCCGTAGCAGAAATCGTCGCCCACCATCAGCCACTTGACGTGCAGCCCGTCGACCAGGACGCGCTCGGTGAATTCCTCGGGCGGCATGCTGGCGAAATGGGCGTTGAAGTGTTCGACGATGACGCGGTCGATGCCGGCGTCCGAGAGCGATTGCAGCTTGTCGCGCAGATTGGCGATGCGGGTCGGTGCCTTGGACAGGTCGCCCGAGCGCTGGGCGAAAAATTCGCGGGGATGCGGCTCGAACGTCATCACCGCCGCTTCCAGTCCCAGATCGGCGGCAGCGCCGCGCACGCGCGCGAGCAAGGCCTGGTGGCCGCGATGGACACCGTCAAAATTGCCGATCGTGAGCGCGCAGGGTGCACGCGCCCTGTCGTTGGGAAGTCCGCGAAATACCTTCATAGTCCTGGCTTGGGCACTTGATAAATACTGGAAATAGAGATTATACGGTCAAAGCGAAAAAGCGCTGCCTGCAAGATGCAGGCAGCGCTTTTGGCGTGGACCGTTGCGGGTCGATCAAGACATTGGGTGGTTGATCGCCATGATCCAGTAACGGGCCAGTTCGGCGGTGCCGTCCTTGCCGCCCACCGTCTTGAGGGTGGCAATCGCTTGCGACTTCTTGCCCGCTGCAGCGTAGGCTTCGCCCAGGCGCAGTTTGCCGTCTTCCGGATTTTTCAGGCGCTCGGTCTTGACGGCCGCTTCCATCATTTTCAAGCCCTTGTCAGCCTGGCCCGATTGCACCAGGGCATAACCGAGGTTGAGCAAGCCATCGTTGTCGCCAGCCTTGGTCAAGGCAGCTTCGTTGACGGCCAGGTTCTTGTTGCCTTCGGCCAGGGTCTTGTCGGCCAGGTCTTTCAGACGCTGGTGACGCGGCGCTTCAGCGCCCACACCCAGCACGCCAGCCTTGTAGCCGCGCTCGACAACCTTGATCGCTTCGCCAGCGGCGCCGTCACGCAGCACCAACTGCGCCAGTTCCATGTATTCGGCTGGCTTTTTCAGCAAGTTGTTCGCTTGTTTCAGGCGCATCACGTCGATCGACAGACGCGAGGCGGCAAAGCCAGGCTTGCCGGTCACGCGGTTGAGCAAATCTGCCCAGTAGCTCGCCTGCGGGTAGTAGGTCGCCAGTTTCTCGATGGTCGAGACATAGCCTTCCTTGTCGCCCTTGACGTTTTGCAGATTGGCCAGCATGCGCAACTGCTCTTCGGAAGGCGCGCGGCCGCTCTTTTCTGCCGAGCGCAGGTCGGCCTGGATCAGACGGGTGGCTTCGCCGATATTGCCCATCGAAACGTAATTCTGGATCAGGAAGGCGCGCAGGTGCGGGTCGTCACCCTTGGCCAGTGCCTTGTTGATCGCGGCATTGGCCTTCGCGTATTCCTTGGCGCGCATGTAGATGCCGACCAGGCCTTCGGAGAACTTGGCGCTTTCGGCTGCCGACAGGCGGCCCGAGGCGATCAGGGTTTCGAAGGAGTGGGCTGCCATGTCGTAGTCGCCGGCGGACGAGGCCGCAGCAGCGCGTACGCGCTC
Organism: Massilia sp.; assembly: GCA_045810445.1. Taxonomy (GTDB): domain Bacteria; phylum Pseudomonadota; class Gammaproteobacteria; order Burkholderiales; family Burkholderiaceae_D; genus Telluria_A. Next base: position 18,113 of record JBJMVX010000253.1, on the reverse strand, counting down.
GATCAGATAGCTCTCGTTGGCGCTCTTGTTGCCGACACTGTCGAGCTTGCGCAATTCGCCGAGGGCGCCGCGGGCATTACCCTGGGCCATCATCTTCTGGGCAGTCTGCAAAGGGCCGCCGATTTCAGCGCGCAGCGTTTCAGCGGCAACTGCGGTGGACAAGCCCATCACCGGCATGGCGGCGGTGAAGCCGATGGCGGCCATGGCGAGGCCGAGGTGTGCGAGACGATTCTTGATCATTCGGATTCTTTCAGTCAAATGCGAAACGGCAGGTGGGGTACCTGCCGTTCGTCTATTAGCAATAGCGCTTACTGGAACTGCTCGTTGCCGACCATGCCGATCTTGGTCACGCCAAGACGCTGGGCAGAGGCCATCACGCCAGCCACATATTTGTAAGACACCAACTTGTTCGGACGCAAGTGCACTTCTGGCTGATCAGCCATGGCTGCTACGCCAGCCAGCTTGGCATCCAAAGCCTTACGGTCTGGAACGACCGCGTTGTCCCACGAAATCGTGCCATCGAAGTCGACGTCAATGGTGATGACGACAGGCTCAACGGTTGGAGGCGGTGGGGTACCGACCGGCATGTTCAGGTTGACCGAGTGGTTCTGCTTCGGAATCGTGATAATCAACATGATAATCAAGACCAACATCACGTCGATCAAGGGGGTCATGTTCATTTCCATCATTGGTTCCGGATCCGCGTTCGGACTGGCGGAGGAACCGACGTTCATACTCATGGTGTTTCCTTTCTACTGTTGGAACCCGTAGCGCCGGGGCAGGCTGCACCCCGTGCGCTACTGAAGGAAGCGATTAACGGCCAGGAGTCTTATCTGGTGGTTCCGTAATAAAGCCAACCTTCTGGATACCAGCACGTTGTGCCGTGAAGATAACCTTGCCAATGAACTCGTAACGAGTTTCCTGGTCGCCACGTACATGAACCTCAGGTTGCGGCAGCTTGACCGATTCCTTTTTCAGGAATTCGAACAGTTCGTTCGTGTCAGCCAGGCGCTTCTGGTTCCAGTACATTTCGCCCTCTTTGTTCACCACGATGTTGACCGTGGTGGGCTTGGGCTTCAATGCCTGGTTGGTTTCGGAAGGCAGCGTAATCTTTTGCAGCTTCAGAACAACCGGGCTCGTGATCAGGAAGATGATCAGCAGAACCAACATGATGTCGACCAGCGGCGTCGTGTTGATTTCTGACATGACTACATCTTCGTCTCCGCTATCGGAGCCGACGCTCATGCCCATGGCTTATCCGATCTTTTTAGCGCCGGCAGCACGGCCAGCTTCGCTGGTCGACATGGCGCCGGAGATCAGTACCGAGTGAACGTCAGCGCTGAACGAGCGTACATCTTCCATGGCCGACTTGTTGCGGCGAACCAGCCAGTTGTAACCGAGCACGGCAGGAACTGCAACGAACAGACCGAAGGCGGTCATGATCAGTGCTTCACCAACCGGACCTGCAACCTTGTCGATCGACGCGTTACCCGACATACCGATGGCGGTCAGTGCATTGTAGATGCCCCACACGGTACCGAACAGACCGATAAACGGCGAGGTCGAACCAACGGTCGCCAGGAAGGACAGGCCATCTTGCAGACGCGATTGAACTTTTTCAACAGCGCGAGCGATCGACATCGTGACCCAGGTCGACAGATCGATTTGCTCGAGCAGGGCGCCATCGTGGTGCACGGTGGCCTTGGTGCCGGTTTCAGCGATGAAGCGGAATGGGCTGCCTTCTTTCAGGGAAGCCGAACCAGCTGCGATCGACGAGGCTTTCCAGAATTTCTGGGTCACTTCAGCCGACTGCTTGAAGATTTTCATCTGGTCGATCAGTTTGGTGATGATGATGTACCACGAACCCATGGACATCAGCGACAGGATGATCAGCGTGCCTTTCGAAACGAAGTCACCTTCGTTCCACAATGCGCCGATACCGTAAGGATTGGCGACCGCTTCCTTCACTTCTGGCGCGGCAGCTGCAGGTGCGGCAGCAGGGGCTGCGTCGGCAGCAGGGGCTGCGGCTGGTGCGGCGGCCGCATCGGCAGCGGCCGAAGCTGCTGGTGCGGATGCGGCTGGCGCAGGAGCGTCAGCGAAAGCGGATGCGGAAACGGCGCTAACCGCGAACAGGACAGCCGCCAACATTGCGGACAAACGGGTATTCTTAAACATGCTTCCTCCAAATTTATAAAATAATCAGTTCGCTGAACATAATGACAACGAAAATCACGGTGTAAGGCTAAGCTCCGCCTCGGTTTTTATTCCAGCGTCCAGACGTACTGCACTGGCTGCCAAGCTTGTTCCGGCTTACCGTCAACCATTGCTGGTTTGAAGCGGCACTTGCCGATCGCGCTCTGGGCTGCCTTGTCCAACTCCCTGAATCCGCTCGACTTGGTGATCTTGGATTCCATCACATGGCCATCGACACCAATCAGGAACGATACAGTCACCGTGCCAGTTTCCTCATTGCGCAAGGACGCTTTTGGAAATTCTGGTTTGGCGCAGGTATTAAAGTCTGCCACTGCGGCAACGCGAACCGGGTTCGGGTTGGCGGCGACGGCTGGAGGTCCGTTCGCGGGCAATTCTTTGCGCAGTTCATTGGTAGCTGGCTTGGCTTGGCTCGATACGGCGATCGGCGGCGGCGGCGCAACCTGTTGAACGTTCACTTCAACCGGTGGAATAAATGGCGGCGGGGGAGCCTTCATTTCCGGCGGTGGCGGCGGTGGTGGGATTTCTTTTGGTGGAGGAGGCTTGACTTCCTCAATGACCTTGGTTTCGACTGCATCAGCCATTTTCGCGACCATGCGAGTGCCGAGACCGCTGACGATCCCCCAAGCAACCAACGCGTGAATCACAACGACGACTGCAATGCCAGTGAAATTCTTCCCGGGGTTCTTCTCGTGCGAAAAATTCATGCCTGCTTTCTCCAAATACCAACTCTTCTTGTAGCGACTAAACCCACAAAATACGACGACACCTTGAGCCGTATCCGGGACGTCGGCGAATTATACCTACGTATTCGTTTTTTACCATCCCTTTTTTGTGCCTCCAAATCGGTTCGATTCATGGGTAAAAACGGGCTGTCAAGCAGAACGCTAGCGCATGACCTGCATCTTCTGATAAAAAAAGCAATACTAAACAACCACTTTTTGTGGAGCATGGCCTCTACCAGGCGAATGTTCCGCAAACAGTGTGATGTTCAGACGTATCTGCTGCCCCGTCAAGAAAACACCAAATATTGTTTGAAGCTAAAATGATGAAAAATTAACTATAACGCGTATTGGCAGGCCGGGGCGTTCGCTTGAACGCCGTGAAGCGCGGGCCGCCGGCGACACGAAAACAGGGGCTTGAAGAGTGTTCTGACAAGCTTGCTTTTTGAGGCGCCCGAGGCCGCGAAACGGGCCCAGCTATGCGCTGGGGAAATGACCGTCATCACGCTAGCAATATAGCATATTGGCGGGAGTATCCCAGTGTTTTTTGCGAGGGGGTGGTAGGAGGTGTTGCGTGTTCGTAGCAGGAGCTGCTGGAAGTCAGGCAGAAGTGTTGTTGCCAGGCCATATTACCCCCGCGCCGCCTGCTTGCGCAAGGGCGACGCGGTTCTAGTACCACGGGTGATCAGCCGCGATTGCGCTTTTCGCGCTTGCATTCGATGCTGCTAAGCACTTCGCCGTCGGGATCGACGGTATCGAGGCGCACATCGAAGCCCCACAGCCTGGCCACATGCTTGAGCACCTCCTGGGCATGCTGGTTCAGCGGGCGGCGCTGGAATTGGGAATGGCGCAACGTGAGCGCACGGTCGTCGCGCGTATTGACCTGCCACACCTGGATATTGGGCTCGCGGTTGCCCAGGTTGTACTGGTCGGCCAGCTTCTGGCGCACTTCACGGTAGCCGCGTTCATCATGGATGGCCGAGATGGTCAGCTTGTCGTTGGTGTCGTCGTCAAGCACGGCGAAGAAATGGAAATCGCGTATGAGCTTGGGCGAGAGGTACTGGGCAATGAAGCTCTCATCCTTGAAGTTGCGCATCGCAAAATCCAAGGTCTTGCGCCAATCGCTGCCGGCAATATCAGGGAACCAGTCGCGGTCTTCCGGCGTAGGGTCTTCACAGATGCGGCGGATGTCGCTCATCATGGCAAAGCCCAGCGCATACGGGTTGATCCCGTTGTAGTACTGGCTGGTGGCCGAGGGCTGGTAGACCACGTTGGTGTGGCTTTGCAGGAATTCGAGCATGAAGCCATCGCCCACGATGCCTTCTTTATAGAGCTCCTGCAAAATCGTGTAGTGCCAGAAGGTGGCCCAGCCTTCGTTCATCACCTGGGTCTGGCGTTGTGGATAGAAGTACTGGGAAATCTTGCGCGTGATACGCACCATCTCGCGTTGCCACGGTTCGAGCAGGGGCGCGTATTTCTCGATGAAGTACAGCAGGTTTTCTTCAGGCTCAGGCGGAAAGCGCGGTACCACCACCTCGTCTTCCTCTTCATCGCGGCGCGGCACGGTGCGCCACAATTCATTGACCTGGGACTGGGCGTATTCCTCGCGCTCTTTCTGGCGCGCATACTCCTGCGCCATCGACAGCTTGGCCGGACGCTTGTAGCGGTCTACCCCATAGTTTTGCAAGGCGTGGCAAGAGTCCAGCAGCAGCTCGACCGCATCGATGCCATGGCGCTGCTCGCACTCGGCAATATAATTTTTCGCGAACACCATATAGTCGACGATGGCGTCGGCATCGGTCCAGGTGCGAAACAGGTAGTTCCCTTTGAAGAAGGAGTTGTGGCCGTAGGCCGCATGCGCGATGACCAGCGCCTGCATGGTCAGGCTGTTCTCTTCCATCAGATAGGCAATGCAGGGATTGGAGTTGATGACAATCTCGTAGGCCAGCCCCATCTGGCCGCGCTTGTAGCTTTTTTCCGTGGACAGGAAATGCTTGCCGAAGGACCAGTGGTTGTAGGAGACCGGCATGCCCACCGACGTGTAGGCATCCATCATCTGCTCGGCAGTGATGATTTCGAGCTGGTTGGGATAGGTGTCCAGGCCAAAGTTCTTGGCCACACGGCGGATTTCTTCGTGCGCGTGCTCAATCAGATCGAAGGTCCATTCGGATTGCTCGGGCAGGGCACGCGGATTTTTCGGGTCTCTCGGCATGGCGGTTTCCTACTTGGGCTGTTTCTTGAACAGCTCGCGGAACACGGGATAGATGTCGGCCGGCGTGACGATCTTTTGCATCGCGAAATTCTGGTGATGGTCGCCCACCTCGGCATACTGCTCCCACAGGTTTTGCGGCGGCCCATCGGTAATTTCGACATAGCAGTAATACTGCACGGCCGGCATGATGGTGTTCACCAGCAGCTGCTTGCACAGCACGGAATCATTGTCCCAGTTATCGCCGTCCGAGGCCTGGGCCACATAGCTGTTCCATTCGCCGCTGCCATAACGCTCGCCGATGACCTTGGTGAGCAGATGCAGGGCCGAGGACACCACGGTCCCGCCCGACTCGCGCGAATGGAAAAATTCTTCCTCGTCCACTTCAGCGGCGGCCGTGTGGTGACGGATGAAGACCACGTCGATCTTGTCGTAGGCGCGCTTGAGAAACAGGTAGAGCAGGATGAAGAAGCGCTTGGCCGTGTCCTTGCGCGACTCGTCCATGGAGCCAGAGACGTCCATGATGCAAAACATCACGGCCTGGGTCATGGGCTTGGGCACCTTGATGCGGTTGCTGTAGCGCAGGTCAAATGGGTCGATGAAGGGAATGGCCAGCAGCTTGGTATGCAGATGATGAATCACGCGCTTGAGTTCGACCACGCGTGGGTCGTCCATGGGCACGCCTTCTTCCAGCAGGGCCAGCAGTTCGCGTTCGGCGTGGATCAAGGCCTTGCGCGAGCCGCCGCCAACGGCAATGCGCCGTCCCAGGGCACCGCGCAGCGAACGCAGTACGTGGATATTGGACGGCGTGCCCGACATATTGTAGCCGGCGCGCTGGTTCTTGAATTCGGTGGTGGCGGTCAACTGGGTCTTGACCATATTCGGCAGTTCCAGATCCTCGAAGAAGTAGTTCATGAATTCTTCGCGCGACAGTTCAAAGATGAAATCGTCTTCGGATTGCTGGTCGCTATTGCCGGCCTTGCCGCGGCCCGAGCCCCCGCCGCCGCGTGGACGGCTGAACTGGTCGCCCTTCTGGTATTCCTTGTTGCCAGGATTGATGGTTTCCCACACGCCGCCATGGGCGTGGCCGAAATTCGGTTCGTTCACATCCTTGACGGGAATCGAGACCTTCTCGCCATTTTCAATATCGGTGATCGAACGGCCCTTGATGGCACGCCCGACCGCATCCTTGATCTGGCTCTTGTAGCGCCGCAGGAAGCGTTCTCGGTTGATCGCAGACTTGTTCTTGCCTTGCAAGCGTCGGTCGATGAGGTAAGTCAAAAGGGGCCTCCTGAATCGGGTCACTGCCCGCCCGCCGCCCGCACTGCGGGACGGCAGGCGACCGCGTTACGATGATTTGCGTACGCGCAGATACCATTCGCACAGCAGGCGCACCTGCTTGGCGGTATAGCCTTTGGCCACCATGCGCGCCACAAAGTCGGCGTGCTTGTTGGCATCCTCGGCGCTCGCCTTGGCATTGAAGGAGATGACCGGCAGCAGCTCCTCCGTGTTGGAGAACATTTTCTTCTCGATCACGGTGCGGAATTTTTCGTAGCTGGTCCAGGCCGGATTCTTGCCGCCATTGGTGGCCCGCGCACGCAAGCCGAAGTTCACGATCTCGTTGCGGAAATCCTTGGGATTGCTGATGCCGGCCGGCTTCTCGATCTTTTCCAGTTCATTGTTGAGCGAATCGCGGTCGAAACTCTCGCCCGTGTCCGGATCGCGGAATTCCTGGTCCTGGATCCAGAAGTCGGCAAAGGTGACGTAGCGGTCGAAGATGTTCTGGCCATACTCGGAATAGCTTTCCAGGTAGGCGGTCTGGATTTCCTTGCCTATGAATTCGACGTAGCGCTGGGCCAGATGTTCCTTGATATAGGAAAAATAGCGCTGTTCGGTTTCAGGCGGGAACTGCTCGCGTTCAATCTGCTGCTCGAGCACATAGAGCAGGTGGACAGGATTGGCTGCCACTTCGGTATTGTCGAAGTTAAAGACCTTCGACAGGATCTTGAAGGCAAAGCGGGTCGACAGACCATTCATGCCCTCGTCCACACCGGCATAGTCCACATACTCGTGCATGGACTTGGCCTTGGGATCGGTGTCCTTGAGGTTTTCGCCATCGTAGACCAGCATCTTGGAGAAAATACTGGAATTCTCCGGGTCCTTCAGGCGCGACAGGATCGCAAACTGGGCCATCATTTTCATGGTGCCGGGCGCGCAAGGCGCCGCTTCCAGCGAGGAGTTGCGTATGAGCTTGTCGTAAATCTTGATCTCGTCGGACACGCGCAGGCAATACGGCACTTTCACTATATAGATACGGTCAAGGAAGGCTTCATTGTTGCGGTTGTTGCGGAAGGTCTTCCATTCCGATTCGTTCGAGTGGGCCAGGATGATGCCGTCAAAGGGAATCGCGCCAAAGCCTTCGGTGCCCTTGTAATTGCCTTCCTGGGTGGCTGTGAGCAGGGGGTGGAGCACTTTGATGGGCGCCTTGAACATTTCCACGAATTCCATCAAGCCCTGGTTGGCCAGGCACAGGCCGCCCGAATAGCTGTAGGCGTCCGGATCATCCTGGGCATAGTCTTCCAGCTTGCGGATGTCGACCTTGCCCACCAGCGAGGAAATGTCCTGGTTGTTTTCATCGCCAGGTTCGGTCTTGGAAATGGCGATCTGCTTGAGCACCGAGGGATAGCGCTTGACCACGCGGAACTGGTTGATGTCGCCGTTAAATTCGTGCAGGCGCTTGACAGCCCAGGGACTCGGTATGGTGCGCAGGTAGCGGCGCGGGATGCCGTAGTCTTCTTCGAGGATGACGCCATCCTCTTCTTCATTGAACAGGCCCAGCGGTGATTCGTTGACGGGCGAGCCCTTCAGGCAATAGAAGGGCACCTGTTCCATCAGTACCTTGAGTTTTTCCGCAATCGAGGATTTACCGCCGCCCACGGGGCCCAGCAGATAGAGGATCTGCTTGCGTTCTTCCAGGCCTTGCGCGGCATGGCGGAAGTAGGAGACCACCTGCTCGATGACTTCTTCGGTACCGTAGAATTCCTTGAAGGCCGGGTAGATTTTGATGACCTTGTTGGCGAAGATGCGCGACAGGCGGGTGTCGTTGCGCGTGTCGACCAGGGTGGGTTCCCCGATCGCGGCCAACATGCGCTCGGGCGCGCTGGCGTAGGTCAGCTTGTCCTTCTTGCACAGCGCCAAATACTCGGTGAGAGAATATTCCTCTTCGCGGGTACGCTCGTAACGAGCTGCGTAGTTATCAAAAATGGTCATATGCATGTCCTTTAATGGGCTAACTCGACTTAACTTTCACTGGCAGGCAAGCTGCTGGCATCACATCCAGCCGGCTTGCTTGGCGTACTCCTTGTGGATTCGTGACATCGCCCTGTTTCGATAATCCGAAACAAAAAATGCGTGTCGCGATGTTTATTATTGTTCCGGATTTTTCCGGTCTTTTTGGATGGCTGCAAATGATTCTTACGCCTATGAAATTTATTATGTGCCTAATAGTTGAGGATGTCAAAGCAATGTCGTGTGAGCGAATGTAACGGCAATAAGTATTTGATTATTAACGATAAAACATGATCTCGCCAGCGTGTTTTGCAAGGGCGCGGAGTACCAATTCCAGTTTGTCATGACGCCAGTTTCAAGGCGTATCGCGCTGCTTCCATTGTATGGCGCGCGTTCCAATTCAATGCATCAAGTGTGCCCGAACTTGCATCGGGCAGGCGCACGGATTTCCCGCCCATGTCACACATTTTCGTGCCGGCAAAACGGGCCGCGCCGCTTGCGCTACACTGGCCGTCCAACACCACGGAGAAAAGCGATGCCAACCGTTAGCGATATTGTCCAGCAGATGCCCAAGGCAGAGTTGCACATCCACATCGAGGGATCGCTGGAGCCTGAGCTCATTTTTGCGCTGGCGCAAAGAAACGGTGTTTCCCTTGCGTATGAATCGGTGGACGCCCTGCGCGCCGCCTACGCCTTCACCGATCTGCAATCGTTCCTGGATATCTATTACGCCGGCGCAAGCGTTCTGCTCAAGGAAGAAGATTTTTACGACATGACAGCGGCCTACCTGCAGCGCGCCCATGCCGACCAGGTGCGCCACGCCGAAATTTTCTTCGATCCGCAAACCCATTCGGCGCGTGGCGTGCCTTTTGCCACCGTGATCAACGGAATCTGGCGCGCCTGTCAGGATGGGCCCATCAGTGCCAGCCTGATCATGTGTTTCCTGCGCCACCTGCCGGAAGAGGAAGCCATTGCCACCCTGGAAGAGGCGCTGCCGTTTCGCGACAAGCTCATCGGCGTTGGCCTTGACTCGTCCGAACAGGGGCACCCGCCGGAAAAATTCGCCCGCGTGTTCGAGCGCTGCCGCCAACTGGGCCTGCACCTGGTGGCCCATGCAGGCGAAGAAGGCCCGCCCGCGTATATTGAAACCGCGCTCGACCTGCTCAACGTCGAGCGCATCGATCACGGCGTGCGCTGCCTGGAAGACCCGGCGCTCACCGCACGCCTGGCACGCGAGCAGGTGCCACTGACCGTCTGTCCGCTGTCGAACGTCAAGCTGCGCGTAGTGAACGACATGGGGGCGCACAATCTGCTGGCCCTGCTGGACGCGGGACTGGTGGCCACTGTCAATTCGGACGACCCGGCCTATTTCGGCGGCTACATGAATGCCAACTTCGTCGCGGTAGCCGAATCCTTGCCACTGACGGTGCAGCAGGCGCGCCAACTGGCTCGCAACAGCTTTAGCGCCGCCTTCCTCGACCCCGCGACCAAAAAAGCCTACCTGGCCGAAGTCGACCACTATTTTTCCAGCCTCTAGACCATGCTTCGACAATCCCTGCGCATGAGTGCGCGTGACTGGCGTGCCGGCGAACTGCGCTTCCTGCTGGTGGCGCTGATTATTGCCGTGTCCGCCCTGTCGGCCGTTGGCTTTTTTGTTGACCGCATGCGCGCGGGCCTCAATCGCGATGCCCATCAACTGCTGGGCGCCGACCTCTTGATCAATGCCGACCTGCCACTGTCGCCCGCCTGGCGCGCCGAGGCCACGAAGCGCGGCTTGATACTGGCCGACACGGTCAGCTTCCCCAGCATGGCGCAGGCTGGCGAAGGTGAGCAATCGCTGGCGCAACTGGCTTCCATCAAGGCTGTCTCGCCCGGCTATCCCTTGCGCGGCCAGTTACGCATCACCACCGACCCGACCCAGGCCAGCGCCGCTGGCGGCGCGCGCACCCGTGACGTACCGGCGCCAGGCACCGTCTGGGTCGACGCCAACCTGCTCACGCAACTGAAAGTGTCTGTGGGTGGACAGGTGCGCGTTGGCGACAAACGCTTCACCGTCAGCCAGTTGATCGCCTCTGAGCCCGATCGCGGCGCCTCGTTTGCCAATTTCGCGCCGCGCGTGATGCTGGCCCTGTCCGACCTGGCAGCGACCGGCCTGGTGGACAATGGTTCGCGCGTCAGCTACCGCCTGCAGGTGGCCGCACCATCGAACAATGACATCGCGCGCGTGAACGATTTCGAAGCCTGGGTCAAACAGCAGATCGAGGCGACAGCCATGAAAGGCGTGCGGGTCGAGTCCCTGGAAAACGGCCGCCCTGAAATGCGCGCCACCCTGGACCGCGCCGAGCGTTTCCTTGCCCTCGTTGGCCTGTTGTCGGCCATGTTGGCTGCCGTGGCGGTGGCGATGGCAGCGCGCCGCTTCATGCAGCGCCACCTGGATGCCTGCGCCATGCTGCGCTGCCTGGGCCTGACCCAGAACCAGGTCACCATCCTGTATCTGATTGAATTTGCGCTGGTGGGACTGGCCGGCAGCGCGCTTGGAGTGCTGGTGGGCTTTGCCGGCCACTTCGTGCTGCTGCAATTGATCGGCTCCATGCTGCAAACCGATCTGCCGCCCGTGTCCCTGCTGCCAGCGCTGCAAGGCCTGGCCACCGGCATGCTGTTGCTGGTCGGCTTTGCCCTGCCTTCGGTTCTGCAACTGCGCAACGTGCCGCACAACCGCGTGATCCGGCGCGAACAGGCTGCGCCCCAGCCAATGACCGTGGCCACTTACGGCCTGGGCATCGTGGTGTTCACCGGCCTGTTGTTGTGGCAGGCCGGCGACTGGAAGTTGGCCCTGCTGACAGCAGCTGGCTTTCTGGGCGGCTTTGCCGTGTTTGCACTGGTCGGCTGGCTGGGACTGCGCGCCCTCAAGCTGATGCGCGGCGCCATTGACCATCAAAGCTGGCGCTTCGCGGTCACCTCGCTGCAGCGCCGCCCGGGCGCGACCATCGTGCAGGTGGTCTCGCTCTCGCTTGGCCTGATGGCGCTATTGCTGCTGACGGTGGTGCGCGCCGATCTGATGACGGCATGGCGCAGCGCCACGCCGGCCGACGCGCCGGACCGCTTCGTCATCAATATTCTGCCGGACCAGAAGGACGATGTGGCGCGCCGCCTGACGGCAGCCAAGGTGCGCGAGGTGCAGCTCTATCCCATGATTCGCGGGCGCCTGACTGCCGTCAATGGCGACCCGGTCACCGACAAGACCTATGTGGCCGACGACGCCAAGCGCCTGGCCGACCGCGAATTCAATTTGTCGGCCACCGCGCTGCCGCCCGCCGGCAACGAGATCGTGGCCGGCAAATGGTATGCCGATGCGCCAGGCGTGGCCGAAGCCTCGGTCGAGCAGGGCATTGCCAAGACCTTGCGCCTGAAGCTGGGCGACCGCATGCGCTTCGATATTGGCGGCACGGTGGTCGAGGCAAAAATCACCAGCCTGCGCAAGCTCGAATGGGGTTCGATGCGGGCCAATTTTTTCGTCATCGTCAATCCATCGGCAATGGCGAATGCCTCGCAAACCTTCATGACCGCTTTTCATCTGCCGCCCACGGCACCGGGCCTGGGCAACGAGCTGGCGCGCGTCTACCCCAATGTGTCGGTGATCGACGTGAGCGGCATCCTGGCGCAATTGCAGGAAGTGCTGGACCAGGTGGTCAAGGCGGTGGAATTTTTGTTTGCCTTCACCCTGGCTTCGGGCGTGCTGGTGCTGTACGCGGCATTGATGGGGTCCCAGGATGAGCGCACGCGCGAGTCAGGTCTGCTGCGCGCGCTGGGTGCGACGCGGCGCCAGTTGTCGCAGGCGCAGTGGATCGAGTTTTCGCTGGTGGGGGGCTTGTCAGGGCTGTTGGCCGCGTCGGGCGCGGCGCTACTCGGTTGGGCCCTGGCGACCTACCAATTCAAGTTCGCATGGAGCTTTAGCCCCGTGGTATGGCTGGCCGGGATAGCCGTAGGCGCCGCCTGCGCCATCCTGGGCGGCTGGCTGGGACTGCGCAAGGTGCTGCGCCAGGCGCCGCTGCAGACCTTGCGTGAAGCCTAGACGACGCTGGCGCGCTCGCGCAAAAACGCGGAGAAGGAGCTGGCCGGTTCGGCCAGTTCGCCGGGCGCCAGCTTGAACATGGCCCAATAGTAGTTCTGCGCACCGCGGCACACCTGGGCGGGCGCGATGTACTTGTGCCAGCCATCGGCAAAGGTCTTTGCATACATACCGTCGCCTTCGCGAAACCAGGGAACGATGATGCGCTCGCGCAGGGCTTCGAGCAGTGAACTGGGGGCGTCGTTGTCGCAGGCGACTTCGTAGTGCGAGTCCATGCTCGTTTCGGTTTCCACCACCATCAACTGCGCATGGCCATCGGCGTCGTACATCAGGATGCCGGCCGGGCTGGAATACACATAGTGCTCCACGATGTGGTGTTCCTTGATCAGAGCCTGCACAAGGGTGACGAAGGCCGGGTCGCTCACGAAGCTGTAATTGTGCAGGGCGAGCATGTCGCGCAGCGGATCCGAGCGGGCGGCAAAATACTCGCGCTGCAGGGCCACGATCTCGGTCTCTAGCTTGTCCAAGGCATCGTCGTCGCTCTTCTTGATGTAGCGATCGATCAGGCCGCGGTTGAAGGCGTCGACGGCGACCTTTTCATCGGCCACGCCGGTAAATAAAATCTTCTTGCAGGGCAGGTGGCGCAGCGCTTCGCACAGCTGCACGCCGTTCATCTGCGGCATGGAGTAGTCCACCACCAGCACCGAAGGCGTGAGAAAGCGCTTGCGCTGGAAGCTGATGCGGTGGATCTGTTCGATGTCCAGGGCCACATTGCACTCTTCATGGGAGTTCGGATAGGTGTCGTAACTGGCGTGCAGGGCGCCGGTGTCGGGCGCGCGCGTGCGGCCGTCCTGTTGCGCCAGCCAGTCCATGGCCGTGCGGGTGTCATGAAAGGCCTTGCTCGCCAGCGAAGGATCGAGCTGGAAGGAGAGGCTTTTGAGGAAGCTGTCGCTGTCGTCAATCAGGACAGTGAGGCTGGGGTGGTGATAGATCGGCAGGTGCATGGGGGCGTCCGCGGGCAGGGTGGCAGGGCTGTTCAGCGCGCGGGCGCTGGCGGGACCTGGGGAAATTCGATGACAAAAATGGTGTAGGCCAGCTCGCGCGAAATGCAGCGTATGTTCGCCTTCCATGCGTCGATGATGTCCTTGCACAGCGCCAGGCCGATGCCCGAGCCGGAATTGGGCGGGTAGGAGTAGAAGCGCTTGAAAATATACGGCAGCTGGGGCGCGGCGATGCCGCAGCCGGTGTCGATGAACAGCAGGCGTGGCGTGGCTCGCCTGCCATCGACCACGATGCGGATGCGCCCCTTGCCGGCGCGGTGCAAGGCTTTCAGAGCATTGCGCAGCAGGTTGAGCAAAATGACCACGGACAGTTCGTGCTTGCCCGCGAAGGTAAAGTCGGTGCGCACATCGACCTTGATCGCGTCGCGCTGGGTCTGGGCCGTGAACGGATAGCGCTTGATGACTGAATCGACCACCTCCTGCATCGACACTTCCTCGTCGGCTTCAAGCTGCTCATTGACGGCGGCGGCCGAGAGCAGGAACAGGTCCACCATGTGGTTCATGTGGCGCACCTCGTACTGGATGCGCGAGACAGCGTCGCTCATTTCCTGCCAGTCGGCGGGGCCGGCCTGGTCGCAGCGCGCCAGGCGCCGATGAATCCCGCGCACATTGGCGTCCACACTGACCAGGGGCGTGCGCAGTTCGTGCGAGACGGTGGCCAGCGCCTGGGCCATGCCAGCCAGTTTTTCATTGGCCAGCACGCGGCGCCCGACTTTGGCTACCGAGACCACCACGATGGTGAAGGCATACACGGGCAGGTGTTCCAGCACCTGGGTGGTGAACATGAAGGCCGGGTCGCCCATCAGGCAAAACAGCGCGCAGCCAAGCAGCATGCCCAGCATGCAGGAAGCCAGTGCCCACAGGGTCGAAAAGTGAAACAGCACGATCAGGGCCACCAGCAGCGATTGGCCCCAGACCGAGGAGGCATGGTTCATCAGGTACAGGTAGGTGAACTGGAAAGGCAGGACGTAGGTCACTGCCACAAACAGATAGACGTCGCGCGCGCGACCGGGAAACAGGCGGCCAGCCCACGGCGCGGGCAGGCACAGGGCCGCGCCGACCAGGCGCAGCGGCAGGCTTTCATAGATCTGCGGATAGCACTGGGTCCAGATCAGATAGTAGGCAGGCATGCCAAGGCAGCCGACCCAGGCCAGGACAATGTAGCGCCAGGTCGCGTGATCGAATTTGCGCTCGTAGCGCAGCAAGGCTTGCTGCAGCCGGCGGCTGGTGCTGTTCAACAGGCTGGACAAGGGGCTCACTGGCGCTTTCCGTGGGTTCTTGATATGGCTCAAATGAGTGTTATCGACCACTATCCTGTCGCAAGTTGACATGCCGCAATTTGATTTAGATCAACCGAGGTCGATGTTGCAGCTATGCTAATTACTGTGGGCAGAAAATGAACATTTTTTCTTAGGAGAAACCATGTCATTTGCTGCCAATCAATACACCATGCCTGCCCGTGCCGAACTGCGCATGCCCGCCTTCGTGACCCGTCGCATGGATGAACACTACGTCACGCGGGTCCAGAAATTGCTCGGTGGCGAGCACCTGCACGTATGGCAACCGGCCCGCGACGGCGCGATCATGCTGGCCGGGAATGACTATCTCTGCATTTCTGGCGAGCTTGGCTTGCTGGCGGCCCAGGCGCGCTGCCTGCAGGGCAGCCAAAACGGCATGCTGATGTCCTCGGTCTTCCTGCAAGAGGGCAGCAGCCAGCACCGGCTTGAGGCCAAGTTGGCCGCCTACATGGGCGCGGAAAACGGGGTGCTGGCCCAGTCGGGCTGGGCGGCCAATGTGGGCCTGTTGCAGACCATCGCCGAACCGGGCGTGCCGGTCTACCTCGACATGCTGGCCCATGCATCATTGTGGGAAGGCGTGCAGGCGGCGCAGGCGCTGGGTGTGCCCTTCCTGCACAACGATCCGGCCCACCTGGCGCGCCAGATCGACAAGCACGGTCCCGGCATCATCGTCGTCGACGCCCTGTACAGCACCAATGGCAGCATCGCCCCGCTGCACGCGGTGGTGGAATTGGCCGAGCGCAGCGGCAGCATCCTGATTGTCGACGAATCGCATTCACTGGGCACCCATGGACCAGGCGGCGCTGGCCTGGTGGTGGAAATGGGACTGACCGACCGGGTCCACTTTCGCACCGCCTCGCTGGCCAAAGCCTTTGCCGGGCGGGCCGGATTTCTCACCTGTTCAACTCACTTCAAGGGTTATTTTTTATCGGCCTCACGCCCGGCTATCTTCAGTTCCTGCCTGCTCGAACACGAGCTGGCATGGTTTGATGCAGCGCTCGACTTCATCAGCGCGGCCGACGCGCGGCGCGCACGCTTGCATCGCGGTGCGGCGCGGGTGCGGGCCGGGCTGCGCGAATTGGGTTACAACGTCGACGATGGTACCGAGCAGATCATCGCGCTTGAAGCCGGGCCGGAACCGAAGACGCTGGTGCTGCGCAAGGCGCTGGAAAAGCGCGGCATTTATGGCGCGGTGTTCTGCGCGCCGGCCACGCCCAAGAACCGTTCGCTGGTGCGATTGACACTCAATGCGGGGCTGGACGACACGCAGATCGAACGCTTGCTCGAAGCCTGCGCCGACATGCGGGACGAAGTCGACCTCGATGGCTGGTCGTCCACACGCCGTTCGCGCCGACTGACCTTGGTGTGATGCCGCGCGGCCCGGCTACTGCGCCGGGCCGCACTGCGTTATGATGACGCCCATGGATGACGCAACGACTTTATATACTGTGATTGGCGGCGAGGCGCGCGTGCGCGAACTGGTCGACCGTTTTTACGATTTGATGGAACTGGAACCGGAGTTCGCGGGCATCCGCGCGCTGCATCCAGCGACGATGGATGGCTCGCGCGAGAAGCTGTTCATGTTCCTCTCTGGCTGGATGGGCGGCCCTGACCTGTTTGTCGAGCGCTTCGGCCACCCGCGCCTGCGCGCGCGCCACCTGCCGTTTGCCATTGGCAGCAGCGAACGCGATCAATGGCTGCGCGCCATGGCCTGGGCAATGGAAGATATCGGCATCGACGAGGCGCTGCGTTTGCGCTTGATGGAGTCCTTCTATCAGACTGCCGACTGGATGCGAAACAAGGCCGATTGATGAGTCAATTTGAATGGTTGCTGCTGGCCGGCCTGGCGCTGGCCCTCATTTTGCTGCTGGTATTGGTGTTGCGTGGTCGCGGCGGTGATGGCGAACGGCTGGAGCGCGCGCTGCGCCAGGACCTGCAAGCTACGCGCCAGGAATTGACGGCGGCCCTGGCCCACCACCAGGGCGCGGGTGTGCAGCAGCTGGACAGCGTGCGCCAGCAAATTCACCTGACGGCCATTAGCGGCCGCGAAGAGCAGGCGCTCACGCTCAAGCGTTTTGCCGACAGCATGAGCCATGCGCTCTCGACGCTCACCGAATCGAACGCCCAGCGCATGGGCGAGGTGCGCGCCACGCTGGAAGCGAAGATCAAGGATCTGCAGAACGATAACGCGGTGCGCCTGGAAGAGATGCGCAAGACGGTCGACGAAAAACTGCACGCAACGCTGGAGACACGGCTCACCGAATCGTTCCGCCAGGTGTCGGAGCGGCTGGAAAAAGTGCACCAGGGCTTAGGCGAGATGCAGCAGTTGGCCATAGGCGTGGGTGACTTGAAACGCGTGCTGACCAATGTGAAGACGCGCGGTACCTGGGGTGAGGTGCAGCTGGAACTGCTGCTCGAGCAGGTGCTGACGGTGGACCAGTACGCAAAAAACGTGGAGACCGTGCCAGGCAGCGGCGCGCGGGTGGAGTTTGCCATCAAGCTGCCTGGCCAGGTCGATGGCGGCGCGCCGGTGTGGCTGCCGATCGACGCCAAGTTCCCGAAAGAGCAGTACGAGCGCCTGGTCGACGCGGCCGAGCGGGCCGATGCCGACGGCGTCGCGCAGGCCGGACGCGAGCTCGAACGCGCCGTGCGGGGCGAGGCGAAAACCATCTGCGACAAATACCTGGCGCCGCCGTTGACGACCGATTTCGCGATCCTGTTCTTGCCCACTGAGGGACTGTATGCGGAAGTGATGCGCAGGCCCGGCCTGGCCGATGAATTGCAGCGCACCTTGCGCGTGTCGATTGCCGGTCCGTCCACGCTGGCGGCCATTCTGAACAGTTTGCAGATGGGTTTTCGCACGCTGGCGCTGGAGAAGCGCTCGTCCGAAGTGTGGCAGGTGCTGGGGGCGGTCAAGACCGAGTTTGGGAAGTTTGGCGACGTGCTCAATCAAACCAAATTGACCCTGGAGAAGGCGGCCAGAAATATCGAGACGGCGGAAGTGCGCAGCCGTCAGATGGCCAGGAAACTCAAGTCGGTGGAGGCGCTGCCAAGCGAGGCGGCGCAGCTGATGCTGGGGCCGGATCTGGATGCCGAGGACGGTCCGTAGTTCATTTTAGTGGATGATTGTCCACTAAAGTGATCGACTACACCAAGCCCTCGAACAGCAGCACGCCCACCATGTCGCCTGCCGCGACGTCGCCACGTTCTTCATCGAGCAGCACCAGTCAGTTTGCCTCGCTCTTCGAGCGCAGG